>JBJMIH010000163.1:0-11399 GCA_045806985.1 Mycobacteriales bacterium
CTCCCTGCTGTCCAACGCGAACAGTGACGTGGAGGCCACCTGGTGGGTGATCGCGCCGTTCCCGATGGCGGTCGGCACGGTGCTGATGATCGGCATCGCCGGGGTGGCGCTGCTGCTCACCGACTGGGTGCTCGCGATCGTCGGGTTCTGCGTGTTCCCCGCGGTCGTCACCGTCAACGTCCTGTACTCCCGCAAGGTGTCACCGCGGGTGACCAGGGCGCAGCAGCTGCGCGCGGAGCTGTCCGCGGTGGCGCACGAGAGCTTCGACGGCGCGCTGGTGGTCAAGACGCTCGGCAAGGAGGACGCCGAGACGGCCCGCTTCGCCGCCGCCGCCGGCGAGCTGCGGGACACGCTGATCAGCGTCGGCAGGGCGCGCGGCACGTTCGACCCGCTGATGGAGGCGCTGCCGAACCTGGGCACCCTGGCCGTCCTCGCGGTCGGCGCCGTCCGGCTCGGCGAGGGCGCGGTGAGCGTGCAGGACGTGGTCAGCGTGTCGTTCCTGTTCTCGATCATGGCCTTCCCGATCCGGGCCATCGGCTGGGTGCTCGGCGAGCTGCCGCGCAGCGTGGTCGGCTGGGACCGGCTGCGGAACGTGCTCACCGCCACCGGCGAGATGCCGTACGGCGACCGCACGCTGCCCGCCACCGCCGCGCCCGCCGAGCTGACGGTGGAGAAGCTGTCGTTCACCTACGCCCCGCCGGTCACCGACGACGGGCCGTACGAGCCGCAGCCGGCCCTCCGCGACGTCGACTTCCAGGTGCGGCCCGGCCGTACGGTCGCCGTGGTCGGCCCGACCGGGGCCGGAAAGTCGACGCTGGCCGGGCTGATGGTGCGGCTGGTCGACCCCGACTCGGGCGCGGTCACGCTGGACGGCGTGGACCTGCGCGAGCTGGCCGCCGGCGAGTTGCCGGCGCACATCGCGCTGGTGCCGCAGACCACGTTCCTGTTCGACGACACCGTGCGCGGCAACGTTACGCTCGGCGCCGACGTCAGCGACGAGCGGGTGTGGCAGGCGCTGCGGCTGGCCCAGGCCGACCGGTTCGTGCGCGCGCTGCCGGACGGGCTCGACACCAAGGTGGGGGAGCGCGGCACCACCCTGTCCGGCGGGCAGCGGCAGCGGCTGGCGCTGGCCAGGGCGCTGGTCCGCCGCCCCAGGCTGCTGGTGCTGGACGACGCCACCTCCAGCGTCGACTCGCGGGTGGAGGCGGCGATCCTGCGCGGCCTGCGGGAGGCCGACCTCGCCTCCACGGTCGTGGTGGTGGCCTACCGGCAGGCGACGATCGCCCTCGCCGACGAGATCGTGTACCTCGAGCACGGCGCCGTGGTGGCCCGCGGCAGCCACGCCGAGCTGCTCGAGGCGGCGCCGGGCTACGCCGAGCTGGTGCACGCCTACGCCGAGGCGGAGGAGGAACGCCGCCGCGAGCGGGCCGCCCTCGCCGCGGACGCCGCCGCCGCCGCCGACGCCGATGCCGATGACGACGACGAGGAGGTGGTGGCGTGACCGCGCCCGCGCTGTCCACCCCGCTCGATGCCGAGCCGAAGACCACCTGGGCGGTGTTCAGCCGCGGCGTCCAGCTCAGCCCGGGCCTGCGCCGCGGCCTGCCGGTGACGATCCTGCTCGCCCTGCTCGGCACCGTCGGCAGGGTCGTCGTCCCGGTGACCGTGCAGCAGACCGTGGACAAAGGGCTGCGCGCCCCCGGCGGGCCGGACACCGGCCGGGTGGTCACGTACGTGCTGCTCGGCGCGCTGGTGGTGCTGGCCACCGTCGGCTGCTCGTTCCTGATGAACGTCCGGCTCTACCGCAACACCGAGACGGCACTGGCCGACCTGCGGGCCAAGGCGTTCCGGCACGTGCACGACCTGTCCATGCTGCACCAGCAGTCCGAGCGGCGCGGCGCGCTGGTGTCCAGGGTGACCAGCGACATCGACCAGATCTCCAACTTCGTGCAGTTCGGCGGCATGATGGTGGTGGTCTCGCTGGGCCAGCTGGTGCTCGCCACCGTGCTGATGCTGATCTACTCCTGGCAGCTCACGATCCTGGTGTACGCGTGCTTCCTGCCGCTGTTCTTCTCGCTGCGGTTCTTTCAGCGGCGGCTGGCGGCCGCCTACGGCGCGGTACGGGAACGGGTCGGCGCGCTGCTCGGCGCGGTCGCCGAGAGCGTGGTGGGCGCGCCGGTGGTGCGGGCGTACGGCGTGCAGGCGCGGACCAGGGCCCGCATCGAGGAGGCCATCGACGCCCACTACGCCGCCCAGAACCGCGCCCAGCGGATCGCCGTGTTCGCCTCGGTCACCGGCGAGTTCGCCGCCGGCCTCACCAACGCCGGGGTGGTCATGGTCGGCGTGTGGCTGGGTGTCGGCGGGCACCTGACGCTGGGCGAGCTGACCGCGTTCCTGTTCCTGGTCACGCTGTTCGTGCAGCCGGTGCAGGTGGCGACCGAGGTGCTCAACGACTTCCAGAACGCGATCGCCGGCTGGCGGCGGGTACTCGGCGTGCTGGACACCGCGCCGGACGTGGCCGACCCCGGTGAGGCCGGCGCCGGCCTGCCGGCCGGGCCGCTGGGGGTGCGGTTCCGGCACGTGCGATTCGCCTACCCGGCCGGCCCGGAGGTGCTGCACGGCATCGACCTGGAGATCGCGCCGGAGCGGAAGGTCGCGATCGTCGGCGAGACCGGCTCCGGCAAGACCACGTTCGTCAAGCTGCTCACCCGGCTGATGGACCCCACCTCCGGCGAGATCGAGGTCGGCGGGGTGTCGCTGCGCCGGGTCCGGTTCGACGTGCTGCGCCGCCGGGTGGTGATGGTGCCGCAGGACGGGTTCCTGTTCGACGCGACGATCGCCGACAACGTCCGGTACGGCGCGGACGGCCTGTCCGACGAGCAGGTCACCGAGGCCTTCGCCAGGCTCGGCCTGGCCGACTGGCTGGCCGGGCTGCCGGCCGGCGCGGCCACCCAGGTCGGCGAGCGCGGCGAGTCGCTGTCGGTGGGGGAGCGGCAGCTGGTCGCGCTGGCCAGGGCGTACGTGGCCGACCCGGACCTGCTGGTGCTGGACGAGGCCACCTCCGCGGTCGACCCGGCCACCGAGGTCCGGATCAACCGCGCCCTGGACGCCCTCACCCGCGGCCGCACCACGATCGCGATCGCGCACCGGCTCTCCACCGCCGAGGCCGCCGACGAGGTGATCGTGGTCGACGCCGGCCGGATCGTCCAGCGCGGCCCGCACGACGCCCTGGTGGCCGAGCCCGGCGTGTACGCCAGGCTGCACGCCTCCTGGGTGTCGCAGACACGGTAGTTCTCAGGGACGTCTCAGCCGAGATCGCTAACTTCCACCGGCATGAGTGCAAGGCGGACTGCCCGGGTGGTACCGGACCTGGTGGAGCGGCCCGCGCCGGTGAGCGTGGCCTGCGGTGTGGTGCTGCTGCGGTGCTTCTACGAGATCGTCGTCGCGCTGGACTCGCTCGGCCGTGCCGACGACAGCAACGCGAGCGCGACCACCAAGCTGGCCGGCAGCATGATCGGCGTGCTGGTGAGCGCGGTGCTCATCGCGCTGTTCGCGGTGTCGGGCGTGCGCACGTACAACCGCGGCCGGCGCTGGCGGATCGCGCTGACCGCGCTGTGCGTGCTGGCGGCCGCGCTGGACGTGGCGCGCGGCCGGCCCTTCGGGCCCACCGGGGTGGCGATCGACCTGCTCGTCGCGGCCCTGCTGTGGGTGCCGTCGGACGCCAGGAGGTACTTCGCCAGGGACGCCTGAGGCGTCACTCGGCGGTGTCGGTCACGCGCCGGAAGTCGGCGCACCCTTCGCACCAGATCCACTCGCCGCGGCGGGCGACCGGATCGCGGGCCCAGCCGTGCTCGCAGGCGAGCAGGACCCGGCGCAGGGAGGAGGCGGGCCGGACCGGAACACCGGTGCGCCCGCGGGGTACTCGGCGGTGGTCGGTCGTGCTCATGTGCAAAATGTAGTCGTCCGACCGCAATCAGTACACGGCTCGGTCCCGGCCGGTGGTTTCCGGTTGGGCGACCGGGCCGGCGGCAGGGCAGAATGGCGGCCATGTCTTCCCAGACAGCGGGGACCGCCCGACCCACCACGACCGAACTCGACCCCGCGATCGCCCGCCGGCTGAAGCGGAACAGCGACGGCCTGGTCCCGGCGATCGTGCAGCAGCACGACACCGGCGAGGTGCTGATGCTGGCCTGGATGGACGACGAGGCCCTGCACCGCACGCTGACCGGCGGCCGGGCCACCTACTGGTCGCGCAGCCGGCAGGAGTACTGGGTCAAGGGCGAGACGTCCGGCAACCCGCAGTGGGTCAAGTCGGTCGCGCTCGACTGCGACGGCGACACGCTGCTCGTCAAGGTCGACCAGACCGGCGTCGCCTGCCACACCGGCGACCGGACCTGCTGGGACGCCGGCGACCTCGGCGCCACCGAGGGCACGCCGTGACCACCGGCGTGGTCAGTCCCACCCGGGAGGAGTTCGCGGCGCTGGCGGCCACCCAGCCGCTGGTGGCGGTCACCCGGCGGCTGCTCGCCGACACCGACACGCCCGTCTCGGTGTACCGCAAGCTGGCCGGCGGCCCCGGCACGTTCCTGCTGGAGTCGGCCGAGAACGGCGCGGTGTGGTCGCGGTACTCGTTCGTCGGCGTGCGCTGCCCTGCCACACTCACCGAGCGCGACGGGAAGGCCACCTGGCTGGGCGAGGCGCCGTTCGCGGACCAGCCGGCCGGCCTCGATCCGCTCACGGCGCTGTCCGACACCCTCCGCCGGCTCCGTACCGGCAAGGACCCGCACGACCCGCCGCTGATGGGCGGCCTGGTCGGGTACGTGTCCTACGACGCGGTGCGCCGGCTGGAGCGGCTGCCCGACCTGACCACCGACGACCTGCACGTGCCCGAGCTGGCCCTGATGCTCGCCACCGACCTGGCCGTGCTCGACCACACCGACGGCTCGGTGCTGCTGGTCGCGAACGTCCTCACCGGGCGGTCCGCCGACCTGGACGCGGCGTACGACGACGCGGTGGCCCGGCTGCGGGCGATGACCGCCGACCTGGCCGCGCCCACCCCGCCGTCGGTGGCGGCGATGGCCGACGCGGAACCGGTGTTCCGGTCGCGCACCCCGGTCGGCGAGTACGGCAAGGCGGTGCTGCGCGCGGTCGAGGAGATCCACGCCGGCGAGGCGTTCCAGGTGGTGGTGGCGCAGCGGTTCGAGACGCCCACCGCGGCCGAGCCGCTGGACGTCTACCGCGTCCTGCGCGCCACCAACCCGAGCCCGTACATGTACCTGCTGCGCTTCCCCGACGGCGTCGACGTGGTCGGCTCCTCGCCGGAGATGCACGTCAAGGTGACCGGCCGCAAGGCCGTGCTGCACCCCATCGCCGGCACCCGGTGGCGCGGGGCCACCCCGGAGGAGGACGCCAGGCTCGCCGCCGAGCTGCTCGCCGACCCGAAGGAGCGGGCCGAGCACGTCATGCTCGTCGACCTGGGCCGCAACGACCTGGGCCGGGTCTGCACCCCCGGCTCGGTGGACGTGGTCGACTTCTTCGCGGTGCAGCGGTACAGCCACGTCATGCACATCGAGTCGACCGTGGTCGGCGAGCTGGCTCCCGGCCGGACCGCCTTCGACGCGCTCACCGCGACGTTCCCCGCCGGCACCCTCTCCGGCGCCCCCAAACCGCGCGCGATGGAGATCATCGAGGAGCTCGAACCGGTCCGCCGCGGCCTCTACGGCGGCGTGGTCTGCTACTTCGACGTCGGCGGCGACCTCGACTCCGCCATCGCCATCCGCACCGCCCTCATCCGCGACGGCATGGCCTACGTCCAGGCCGGCGGCGGCATCGTCGCCGACTCCGAGCCCGACTACGAGGAACGCGAGACCCGCAACAAGGCCCGCGCCGTCCTCCTCGCGCTGGCCCGCGCCGAAACCCTCCACCCGCCCACCTGACACCGGCCGCCGGTTGCGAGGATGGTGGCGTGAAGGGGCGGCGGGAACTGCTGATCGCGGTGGTGGCGTGCCTGCTGGGGGCCGGGCTGGCGGTGGTCGCCGCCGGCCGCGCCTGGGCGCGCGTCGGCACCACGTCGGCGCTGTTCGGCCACCGGACCGTCGGGCTCACCGGGCGGGACCTCACCCCGGTCGTGTCCGCGCTGGGGCTGGTGGGCCTCGCCGGCGTGGTGGCGGTGGCCGCGACCCGGCGTACCGGCCGGGCCGTCGTCGGCGTCCTCGTCGCCCTCGCCGGGCTCGGCATCCTCGCCCAGACCGGAGCGATCCTCGCCGATCCGCGGCACTGGGTGCGCGGCCCGCTCGCCGACCACGTGCGCGTCGGCTCGGCGAAGCCGGCCGCCGTCCACCTCAACGGCTGGCCGTACCTCGCCCTCCTCGCCGGCCTCCTGCTCACCGCCGCCGGCGCCTTCACCGCCGTGCGCGGCCGCGCCTGGGCCGCCCTGGGCGCCCGCTACGACCGCGCCCCGCAACCCGCCACCGCCGCGCCCGAACGCGCCCTCTGGGAGGCCCTGGACCGCGGCGAGGACCCGACCCGCCAGCCGCCCACCGCGGAGACCTAGGCAGGGTTTCGAAGTAGCCGGCGAGGTCCGAAACCCGCCACCCGCCGGCCTCTCTGGCCACGATCAAGGAGTTGTGTCCGCGTTTTCACCCGACACCGCGGACACAACTCCTTGATCGTGACAGCAGGGATCCGAAATCCGCCAGGACCTGGACACCGACATGACTCCGAGACACGGCGGAGACCTAGGCCGGAGGGAGTTCGCGCATCCGGGTGATCGCCTCGCCCTCGATGACGTTGGACTGGGCACGGGGGAGCTCGCGGATCCAGCAGTCGAGCCGGCTCGCCTCCCGCCAGCCGTGCCGCAGGTACAGGTCGTAGGCCGGGTTGGTCTCGTGGACGGAGGCCTTGGCGGCGGTGATCCCACGGGAGGCGAGGGCGGACAGCACCCGGGGCAGCATCGCTCCGGCGATGCCGCGGCCCCGGTACGACGGCGACACGGCGAGCTGCCGTATCCAGCCGACCTCCGCCTCCACCTCGCCGATCACCACGCCGACCAGGCGTTTCCCGGCCGCGGCGAGGCACCACAGGCTGGGGTCGTAGCTGCGCCGCATGACCAGCCGCTCCAGGAACTCCTCCCAGTGCGGCTCGATGCCCCAGGCCGCGCAGATCAGGTCGTGGACGGCCCGCAGGTCCGGCTCGCCGCGCGAGCGGTGCAGGCTGACGCCCTGCGGCACGGCCGGCGGCGGCTCCCGCGGCGGCAGGTCGCAGGTCACCTGAACGTCGACGTACGCCCGCTGCCACCGGTGCTTGCGCAGCAGCGCGACCGCGGCCGCGTCCGCGCTGGGCACCCACTGCACCCCGCCGCCCATGCCGGCCTCGCGCAGCCGCTGCTCGGCGAAGTCGAGGATCTTGCCGCCGAGCCCGCGTCCCTGCCAGGCCGGCGCCACCCTGGCGAGCACCTCGTCGCCGGCCACGATCGCGAACGCGGCCAGCTTGTCGTCCATGTACTCCGCGTGCGTCGCCTCGCCGATCTCCGGCCCGAGATCGCGCAGCATCCCGGCGATCTCCGAGACGCCGCGGTCGGCCACGTTCCCGACGGCGGTGTCGGCGGCGGCCAGCAGCACCCAGACGTCGACGGCGTCGGTCAGGCCCAGCGGGCGGCTGCTGCGGTGCTCCACACCCGCGAGCCTAATTCGGACGTCCATGCCCGGCACAGCCGAACTGCCGGACGGGTGCGGCTGGCGATCCCCGAACATTCCTCGAACACGACCCTGACACTGGAGGGAGCGTGGCTCGGCCAGGCTTCAGGCCAGTCAACGCGCAGGCATAGCGTGGGGGGACCATGACCGACAGCAAGGGGCTCGTGCTGGTCGCCGAGGACGAGCGGGCCATCGCCGACCTGGAGAAGCTGTACCTGTCCCGGGAGGGGTTCGGCGTGCACGTGGAGGCCGACGGCCAGGCCGCGCTGGCCGCCGCCCGCCGGCTCCGCCCGGTCGCGATCATCCTCGATGTCGGCCTGCCGACACTGGACGGCGCCGAGGTGTGCCGGCGGTTGCGCGCCGAGGGGGACTGGACACCCATCCTGTTCGTCACTGCCCGTGACGACGAGGTGGACAGGGTACTCGGGCTGGAGATGGGCGCCGACGACTACCTGACCAAGCCGTTCTCCCCGCGCGAGCTGGTGGCCAGGGTGAAGACCGTGCTGCGCCGGGGCCGGCTGGGCGCCGACCCGGAGAACTCCGTCCTGGTGGTCGGCACGGTCCGGCTGGACCCGGCCCGCCGCCGGGTGTGGGCGGACGGGGCCGAGATCCAGCTCACCGCGACCGAGTTCGACCTGCTGGCGCACCTGATGCGCCGGCCGGGCCGGGTGTACGAGCGGGAGCAGCTGCTGTCGGCCGTGTGGGGGTACACCGCCGCGGCCGGCACCCGGACCGTGGACGTGCACGTCGCGCAGGTACGGGCCAAGCTCGGCGACCACAGTCCGATCAGGACGGTACGCGGGGTCGGGTACTCGGCAGAGGCGACATGACCGCACCGCGGCCCGCGGAGCCGGCGTACCAGCAGGTGACCCAGGAACTGCCCCGCCAGCGCCGGCCCGCGCCACCGGACCGGCCGGACCGGCCGCGAGTGCCGCTGTCCACCCGGATCGCCCTGGTCACGACCGTGGTCGCGGTGGTGGCGGCGCTGATCGCCGGCCTGGTGTCGGTGCGCCTGCTGCGCCGCGCCGTGGACGACGAGGCGCGCCGGGTCCTCGCCCGGCAGGCCACCTCGCTCCAGCTGGTGCTCGACGACCAGACCCGCGGGGTGCCGCAGCGGGTGGCGACGTTGCTGGCCCAGCAGGGCATCGCCGCCGGCATCGTCCGCCCCGGCGGCGCCACCCAGCCGAGGAAGGCGCCGCGGATCGCCGCGGTGACCGCCGGCCGGACCGACCGGCTGGCCGGCGGCGCCCGGCTCTCCTATTCGGTCCGCGCGCTGGGCGCCCGGTGGTGGGTGGAGACCCGGCCGCTGGTCTCCGGGGGCTCGCTGGTGCTGGCGCAGAAGGCCAAGGACCTGGCCGGCGACCTCCGCCAGCCGCTGTACCGGCGCATCGGCATCGCGCTCGGCATCGGCGCGGCCGTCGCCATCCTCGCCGGCCTGCTGCTGGCCTGGCGGCTGGCCAGGCCGCTGCGCCGCGCCGCCGCGGCCGCCCACCAGCTCGCCAGCGGCCGCCGCGACGTCCAGGTGCCGCCGGAGGGGCCGGCCGAGGTGGCGGAGGTGGCCGCCGCGCTGAACACGCTGGCGGTCGCCCTCGCGCACAGCGAGGGCCGGCAGCGGGACTTCCTGCTGTCGGTCTCGCACGAGCTGCGCACGCCGCTCACCGCGCTGCGCGGGTACGCGGAGTCGCTCGCGGACGGCGTGGTCACCGACGCCGAGGTGCCGGCCGCCGGCAGGGTGATGGTCGCCGAGGCCAGCCGGCTGGAGCGGCTGGTCTCCGACCTGCTCGACCTGGCCCGGCTGGGCGCGCAGGAGTTCCGCATCGACCTGACCACGGTGGACCTGACCGACCTGGTACGGGACGCCGCCGAGGTGTGGCGGGCCCGCTGCGCCGCCGAGGACGTGCCGTTCTCCGCCGAGCTGCCGGCGTACCGGGTGCCGGTGGTCACCGACCCGACCCGGGTGCGCCAGATCCTCGACGGGCTGGCGGAGAACGCGCTGCGGGTCACCCCGGCCGGCCGCCCGATCGTGTTCGCCCTCCGGGCCGAGCCCGGCTGGGCGGCCCTTGAGGTCAGGGACGGAGGCCCCGGCCTCACGCCGGAGGACTGCGCGGTCGCCTTCGACCGCGGCGTCCTGTACGCCCGGTACCGCGGGATCCGGAAGGTCGGCACCGGACTGGGCCTGGCGCTCGTGCACGGCTTCGCCACCCGGCTCGGCGGAACCGCCACCGCAGGTCGGGCGGTAGAGGGTGGAGCGTGCTTCACCGTCCGGTTGCCGCTGCGGTGACCCTCCCTGAGAGCCGGCCGCCGGGAGTCGTTAGCATCAGGTCACTTCCCAGCGGATCCCAGCGGAGAAGGAGCCGGTACCACAGTGAGCGTGCTCGACGAGATCCTCGTGGGTGTCCGCGAGGACCTCGCACGTCGTGAGGCTGCCGCGCCGCTCGAGGAGATCCGGCGGCGCGCCGAGGCGGCCCCGCCCGCGCTGGACGCGTACGCGGCGCTCACCCGGCCCGGCGTGGGCGTGATCGCGGAGGTGAAGCGGCGCAGCCCGTCCGCCGGCCACCTGGCGGAGATCGCCAGTCCCGCCGAGCTGGCCGCCGAGTACGCCGCCGGCGGCGCCCAGGTGATCAGCGTGCTCACGGAGCGTAACCACTTCGGTGGCTCGCTGGAGGACCTGGCCGCCGTCCGCGCGGTGGTGGACGTGCCGCTGCTGCGCAAGGACTTCGTGGTGTCGCCGTACCAGGTGCACGAGGCCAGGGCGTACGGCGCGGACGTGGTGCTGCTGATCGTCGCGGCGCTGGAGCAGAACGTGCTGGGCGGCCTGCTCGACCGGATCGAGTCGCTGGGCATGACCGCCCTGGTCGAGGTGCACGACGAGGTGGAGGCCGACCGGGCGCTGGAGGCCGGCGCCAGGGTGATCGGCGTGAACGCCCGCAACCTGCACACCCTCGAGGTGGACCGGTCGGTGTTCGAACGGGTCGCGCCGACCCTGCCGACCGAGGTGGTCAAGGTCGCCGAGTCCGGCGTGCGCGGCGCCAGGGACCTGATCGGGTACGCCTCCTGTGGCGCGGACGCGGTGCTGGTGGGCGAGAGCCTGGTACGCAACGGCGACCCCCGGCACGCGGTGGCCGAACTGGTGACCGCCGGCGCGCATCCCGCCACCCCGCACCGGGCCGGCTGACATGCGCACGGACATGAATCCTTCTCGCCCGTTGGGACCGCGATGGCGCCTGGGCTGATCCCGCGATTCGCTGACCAGCTCAGGAGGAAAATTCCATGACGACCAACGCGGTGCCCGACTCCGCCGGGCACTACGGCCGCCACGGCGGCCGGTTCATCCCCGAGGCCCTCATCGCCGCGCTCGACGAGCTGACCGCGGCGTACGACAAGGCCCGCCACGACAGCGAGTTCACCGGCCGGCTCGACCGGCTGCTGCGCGACTACGTGGGCCGCCCGACCCCGCTCACCGAGGCCGCGAACCTGGCCGTGGAGGCCGGCGGCGCGCGGATCTTCCTCAAGCGGGAGGATCTCGCCCACACCGGCTCGCACAAGCTCAACAACGCGCTCGGCCAGTGCCTGCTCGCCCAGCGGATGGGCAAGCGCAGGGTGATCGCCGAGACCGGCGCCGGCCAGCACGGCGTGGCCACCGCGACCGCCGCCGCGTACCTCGGCCTGGAGTGCACGGTGTACATGGGCGAGGAGGACACCGTCCGC
>JBJMIH010000164.1:0-19521 GCA_045806985.1 Mycobacteriales bacterium
GGAGACCCTCGAGGTGCTCGCCCCGCTCGCGCACCGGCTCGGCATGAACACGATCAAGTGGGAGCTGGAGGACCTGGCCTTCGCCACCCTCTACCCGAAGCGGTACGACGAGATCGTCCGGCTGGTGGCCGAGCGCGCTCCCGCCCGCGACGAGGCCCTCGCCCAGGTCACCGACCGGCTGCTCGCCGAGCTGAACGACGCCAAGGTCAAGACCACCGTCACCGGCCGGCCGAAGCACTACTACTCGATCTACCAGAAGATGATCGTCCGCGGCCGCGACTTCACCGACATCTGGGACCTCGTCGGCATCCGGATCCTGGTCGACTCGGTACGCGACTGCTACGCCGCGCTCGGCGTGGTCCACGCGAACTGGCAGCCCATCCCGGGCCGGTTCAAGGACTACATCGCGATGCCGAAGTTCAACATGTACCAGTCGCTGCACACGACCGTGATCGGCCCGGAGGGCAAGCCGGTCGAGATGCAGATCCGGACCCAGGCCATGCACCGCACGGCCGAGTACGGCATCGCCGCGCACTGGAAGTACAAGGAGACCAAGGGCGCCGACGTGGCCTGGCCGGGCGGCCAGGACGAGATGGCGTGGCTGCGCCAGCTGCTGGACTGGCAGCGGGAGACCGCCGACCCCGGCGAGTTCCTCGAGTCGCTGCGGTACGACGTGGGCGGCGCCGAGGTCTTCGTGTTCACGCCCAAGGGCGACGTGCTCCAGCTGCCCGCCGACTCCACCCCGGTGGACTTCGCCTACGCCGTGCACACCGAGGTCGGCCACCGCTGCATCGGCGCGCGGGTGAACGGCAAGCTGGTGCCGCTGGAGTCCACCCTGCGCAACGGCGACGTGGTGGAGATCTTCACCTCCAAGTCCGAGACCGCCGGGCCGAGCCGGGACTGGCTGGGCTTCGTCAAGAGCCCGCGGGCGCGTACCAAGATCCGCCAGTGGTTCGCCAAGGAGCGGCGCGAGGACGCGATCGAGGCCGGCAAGGAGGCGCTGTCCCGCGCCATGCGCAAGAACGGGCTGCCGCTGCAGCGGCTGCTCGGCGGCGACTCGCTGATCACGCTCGCCCGCGACCTGCGGTACGTGGACGTGAGCGCGCTCTACGCGGCGGTGGGGGAGCGGCAGATCTCCGCCGAGCACGTGGTCCAGCGGCTGGTCCAGTCGCTCGGCGGCACCGAGGGCGCGGCGGAGGACCTGGCCGAGGCGACCGTACCCACCCGCAAGCGGACCGCGGGTGTCGCCGTCCCCGGCAACCCCGGCATCGTCGTCAAGGGCGCCTCCGACGTGTGGGTCAAGCTCGCCAAGTGCTGCACCCCGGTGCCCGGCGACGACATCCTCGGCTTCGTCACCCGCGGCGGCGGGGTGTCGGTGCACCGCACCGACTGCACCAACGCCGAGAACCTGCTCGCCCAGGAGGACCGGCTGGTCGAGGTGGCCTGGGCGCCGACGTCGGACTCGATGTTCCTGGTCGCCATCCAGGTGGAGGCCCTCGACCGGCACCGCCTGCTCTCCGACGTGACCCGCGTGCTGTCCGACGAGAAGGTCAACATCCTCTCCGCCACGGTCACCACCACCCGCGACCGGGTCGCGGTCTCCCGCTTCACCTTCGAGATGGGCGACCCCAAGCACCTCGGCCACCTGCTCCGCACGGTCCGCCAGGTCGACGGCGTCTACGACGCCTACCGCGTCACCTCCGGCGGCACCTGACCGGCCTCGTGACCGGTCTCGGCGGGGCCGCCGCCGACGAGGGCCGCCAGGCCGCCGCGGATCGTGACCAGCGTGACCAGGAGCGCGTCCAGCTCGGCCAGGCGGCGGCGGGCCACCGCGAAGGCCCGCTCGCAGCCCGCCTCCGGGCCGATCCGCGCGGGCAGCTCCTTGTCCAGCAGCGGCAGGAACAGCCGGATGTCGGCGAGGGTGAAGCCGACCGCGTGCAGCGCCCTGATGTTGCGGACCCTGGTCACCGCGTGCGGGCCGTACTGGCGGTACCCGCCAGGGGTCCGGTCCGGCGCCAGCAGTCCCTGTTCCTCGTAGAACCGCAGCGCCCTGGCGGTCACGCCGGCGGCGGCGGCCAGCTCTCCGATCAGCACGCCGCCCACGCTAAACCTTGCCGCGTACGGCAGGGTCAATCCGCGAGCCGGACCACCACCGTGCCCCGGTGGGCGCCGCGGGCCAGCTCGGCGAGGGCGGCCGGGGCGCTGTCCAGGCCGCGTAGCGCGGTCAGCACCGGCCGCAGCCGGCCCTCGGCCTGCCAGCGGCGCTGGTCGGCGGCCCAGTCGGCGCGGCGGTGCGGGAACTCCCAGCCGCTGAACCCGCGCAGCGTGATGCTCCTGGCCACGGCCGCGAGCAGGTTCCGCACCCCGGGCGGCTCGGCGGCCCCGTCCAGCAGCGAGACCGCCCCGCACAGGGCCACCCGGCCGTGCGGGTTCATCGCGTCCAGGGCCGCCTCCAGGGTGGCGCCGCCGACGTTGTCGAAGTACACGTCCACGCCGTCCGGGGCGGCCTCGGCCAGCCGGTCGGCGAGCGGGCCGTCGTGGTGGTCGAAGGCCGCGTCGTAGCCGAGCTCGTCGCGCAGCCAGCGGACCTTCTCCGCCGAGCCGGTGCTGCCGACCACCCGGCCGGCCCCGCCGATCCGGGCGAGCTGGCCGGCCACGGACCCGACCGCGCCGGCCGCGCTGGACACGTACACGGTCTCGCCCGGTTTCAGCCCGGCCACGTCGAACAGGCCCACGTACGCGGTGAACCCCATCCCGAGCAGGTCGGCGACGTCGCCGGGCCGGCCGGCCGGATCGACGCGGGTGAACGCCCCCGCCGGCCCGACCGCGTGCTCCCGCCAGCCGTACGGGTGCAGCACCAGGTCGCCGGCTGCCAGGTCGGGGCTGGCCGAGGCGACCACCTCGCCGACCGCGCGGCCGTCGAGCACGTCGCCGGGCCGGTACCGGGGGAACGGCAGCCGCAGGGCGTCCATCCGCAGCCTGGTCACCGCCTCCACGGCCATGACCAGGTTGCGGACCAGCACCTCACCGGGCCCGGGGTCGGGCACGGTGCTGGCGGCCACGGTGAGGTCGCCGGGGCGCAGCGCGCCGGCCGGCGAGGTGAGCAGGCGGATCTCGCGTGACGGAGTGGACATGCCGGCGACGCTAGGCGTTGCCCCCCACGTCAAGGTCAAGCGCCTGCCCGGAACACCGCCCGGCCTACTGCCCGGCGGAGGCCGACGGGGACGGGGTGGCGGGGGTGGATGCCGAGCTGGCCGGGGCCGGCTTGTACTCGGCGACGCCGTCGCCGGTGGCGGTCGCGGTGAGGATGTTGACGGTCAGGTTGGGGGCGCCGTCGCCGGGGGTGTCGCCGCCGGCCTTCACGCCGCCGGCCGCGATCTTCTCGATCACGTCCATGCCGCTGGTGATCCTGCCGGCGACCGTGTAGTCCGGGGTCAGGTAGGTGTCCTTGTACACCAGGAAGAACTGGCTGCCGGTGCTGCCGGCCGCCTGCGCCTTGGCCATCGCCAGGGTGCCCTTGGGGTACAGGGTCAGCCCGCCGGCCATGTTCGGGTCGGCCTTCGGCTTGTTCTCCTCCGGCATCTGGTACCCGGGGCCGCCGGTCCCGGTGCCGGTCGGGTCGCCGCACTGGAGCACGTAGATGTTCTCGGTGGTCAGCCGGTGGCACGGGGTGTTGTCGAAGTACTTGTTCACCGCCAGGTAGCCGAAGCTGTTGGCCGTGCACGGCGCCTTGGACCGGTCCAGCTGGAGGCCGATGTTGCCCTGGTTGGTGTTCAGGGCGATGTCGACCTTGCCCTTCTTCAGGGCGGTCACCGGCGGCAGGCCGACGTTGCGGGCCGGCTTCTCGCCGGTCGGCTGGTTGTAGTTGCAGAACGTGCGGTCAGACGGAAGGCCGTGCTTGTGGCTCTTGCCGCCGAGGGCCGTCACCGCCCACGTCCCCGCGATGACCACGGCGATCACGCCGACGACGGCGCCCACGATCGCGTTGCGGCGGCGGCGCTTGGCGGTCTGCGCGGCGCGCTCTGCCAGCCGCTGCTCCATGCGGCGGCGCGCTTCCTCCCGCTGGCGGTCCTTCACACCCACGGGTTCTCCTCCGTTGACCTAGAGTGATGTACGTCGCGGCAGTCTACGGGGCGAACCTGAGCGAGCGCGAAGAGGGACGTACCGCCCGAACGTAATCCGGTACAGGCGCCCGCGCGGGCCTCGGTACGCTCGTGGGAGAACATCCCCGACCGATCCGGAGGGTACCGCCGTGCTCATCGCGGGGTTCCCCGCCGGCCCGTGGCAGACGAACTGCTGGGTGGTCGCCCCAGGGCCGGGGGAACAGTGTGTGGTCATCGACCCGGGCGCCGATGCCGTCGACGTCCTCGACGACCTGCTCGCCGAGCACCGGCTGCATCCGGTCGCGGTGCTGCTCACCCACGGCCACATCGACCACACGTTCTCGGTGGTCCCGGTCTGCGAGGCCCGCGACGTGCCCGCCTACCTGCACCCGGCCGACCGCGGCCAGCTCGCCGACCCGTGGTCGGGCCTGGGCATACCGCCCGGCACGCCGCTGCTCGGCCGGCTGACCTTCGCCGAGCCGGCCGACGTGCGCCCGCTCGCCGACGGCGACACGCTCGACCTGGCCGGGCTGGAGCTGGTGGTGCGCGAGGCGCCGGGCCACACCCCCGGCCAGGTGGCATTCGGGTTGGACGCGCCGGAGGCGCCGGTGCTGTTCTGCGGGGACCTGCTGTTCAGCGGCTCGATCGGGCGGTCCGACCTGCCCGGCGGCGACCCGGAGCAGATGGCCCGGTCGCTGAGCCGCCTGGTGCTGGCGGCCGAGGACGCCACCGTGGTCCATCCGGGCCACGGACCGTCCACCACCATCGGCCGCGAACGGGCCACCAACCCGTTCCTCGCAGACCTGAAGGCAGTGTCATGAGCGAAGCTTGCGGAGCGAATCATATGCACAGTGCCCTCGTGCCTCATGCGGCCGGTGAGCGAAGCGAGGCGGGCGCATGAGCGACAACCCGACCAGCTACTCCGCCCCCCGGGGCACCTACGACGTCGTCCCGCCGCGGTCCGCGGCCTGGCTGGCCGTGCGGGAGGCGCTGTCCGCCCCGCCGCGACTGTCCGGTTACGGATACATCGAGCCGCCGATGATCGAGCACACCGAGCTGTTCGTGCGCGGCGTCGGCGAGTCCACCGACATCGTCACCAAGGAGATGTACACGTTCACCACCAAGGGCGGCACGTCGCTGACGCTGCGGCCCGAGGGCACCGCTGGTGTGCTCAGGGCGGTGGTGCAGAACCAGCTCCACCGCGGCCAGCTGCCGCTCAAGCTCTGGTACACCGGCCCGCAGTTCCGCTACGAGAACCCGCAGAAGGGCCGGTACCGCCAGCACACCCAGGTCGGCGTGGAGGCGATCGGCTCCGACGACCCTGCCCTGGACGCCGAGGTGATCTGGCTGGCCGTCGAGGCGCACCGCCGGCTCGGCCTGCGCCAGGCCCGGCTGCTGCTGAACAGCCTGGGCTGCGCCGAGTGCCGGCCGGCCTACCGGGCCCGGCTCCAGGAGTACCTGGCCGGCCTGGACCTCGACGCCGAGACGCGGCGCCGGGCCGAGATCAACCCGCTGCGGGTGCTGGACGACAAGCGCCCGGAGATGCAGGCCAAGCTGGCCGGCGCGCCGCTGATCATCGACAGCCTCTGCGGGCCGTGCAAGGAGTTCCACGACGGCGTCCGTACCGCGCTCGCCGGCATGGACGTGGCCTGGGCGGACAACCCGCGGCTGGTGCGCGGGATGGACTACTACGCGCGCACCACGTTCGAGTTCGTGCACGACGGCCTGGGCGCGCAGTCCGCGATCGGCGGCGGCGGCCGGTACGACGGGCTGCTGGAGACGCTCGGCGGCCCGCCGCTGGGTGGGGTCGGCTTCGGGCTGGGCCTGGACCGGCACCTGCTGGCCTGCGAGGCCGAGGGCCTCGACCTGACCGGCGCCGCGCGGCTCGGGGTGTACCTGGTGACCCTCGGGGAGGCCGCGCACCGGCGCGCGCCGGGCCTGCTGGTGGCGCTGCGCCGGGCCGGCGTGAGCGCCGACATGGCGTACGGCTCGCGCGGGCTCAAGGGCCAGATGAAGGCGGCCGACCGGTCGGGCGCCCGGTACGCGGTGGTGGTGGGCGAGCGAGATCTGGACGCCGGCGTGGTCCAGCTCAAGGACCTCGCCGGCGGCGAGCAGGTCCCCGTACCCCTCGACGACCTCGTCACCACCGTGAAGGAGAAGCTGTCCCGATGATCCGCACCCACGAGGCCGGGGTGCTCCGCGCGGAGCACGCCGGCCAGACCGTCACCCTCGCCGGCTGGGTGGCCCGCCGCCGCGACCACGGCGGCGTCACGTTCTTCGACCTGCGCGACGGTTCCGGCCTGGTACAGGTGGTGGCCAGGGAGGACGAGCAGGTGCACGACCTGCGCGCCGAGTACTGCGTGCGGGTCACCGGCGAGGTCCGCCGCCGGCCGGAGGGCAACGAGAACCCGGACCTGCCGACCGGCGCGGTCGAGGTGGTCGCGGACGAGATCGAGGTGCTGTCGGAGGCGGCCCCGCTGCCGTTCCCGGTCGAGGAGCACCGGTCCGCGAACCTCAACGAGGAGGTCCGGCTCAAGTACCGCTACCTGGACATCCGTCGCGACCCGATGCAGCGCGCGCTGCGGCTGCGCTCCGAGCTGAACCGGATCGCCCGCGACGTCATGCACGACCTGCGGTTCGTGGAGGTCGAGACGCCGAACCTGACCCGCTCCACCCCGGAGGGCGCGCGCGACTTCCTGGTGCCGGTCCGGTTGCAGCCCGGCCGGTGGTACGCGCTGCCGCAGTCCCCGCAGCTGTTCAAGCAGCTGCTGATGGTGGGTGGCCTGGAGCGGTACTACCAGGTCGCCACCTGCTTCCGGGACGAGGACTTCCGCGCCGACCGGCAGCCCGAGTTCACCCAGCTCGACTTCGAGATGAGCTTCGTGGAGCGCGACGACGTCCTCGACGTCGCCGAGCGGGTGATGGTGGCGGTCTGGCGGGAGCTGGCCGGCGTGGAGCTGCCGCGGCCGTTCCGGCGGATGCCGTACGCGGAGGCGGTGAGCCGGTACGGCTCGGACAAGCCCGACCTGCGGTTCGACTGCGAGCTGGTGGACTGCACGCGGTACTTCGCCGACACCCCGTTCCGGGTGTTCCAGGCCCCGTACGTCGGCGCGGTGGTGATGCCGGGCGGGGCCTCGCAGACCCGCAAGGAGCTGGACGGCTGGCAGGACTGGGCGCGCTCGCGCGGGCACCGGGGGCTGGCGTACGTGCTGGTCCAGCCGGGCGGCGAGCTGGGTGGCCCGGTCGCCAAGAACCTGTCCGAGGAGGAGCGGGCCGGGCTGGCCGCGCACGTCGGCGCCGCCGAGGGCGACGCGGTGTTCTTCGCCGCCGGCCCGCGCCGGTCGGCGCTGGAGCTGCTGGGCGCGGCCCGGCTGGAGATCGGCCGCCGCTGCGGGCTGATCGACCTGTCGCGCTGGGAGGTGCTGTTCGTCGTCGACTTCCCGATGTTCGCGCCGACCGAGGACGGCTGGACCGCCGAGCACCACCCGTTCACGATGCCGACCCCGGAGTGGCGGGAGAAGTTCGACGCCGACCCGGAGAACGCCCTGGCCGACGCGTACGACCTGGTTTGCAACGGCTGGGAGATCATGAGCGGGTCGGTCCGTATCCACCGCTCCGACATCCAGCGCCGCGTGTTCGAGACGATCGGCTTCACCCAGGAGGAGGCGGAGGCGCGGTTCGGGTTCCTGCTGGAGGCCTTCCAGTACGGCCCGCCGCCGCACGCCGGCGCCGCTCTCGGCTGGTACCGGATCGCGGCCCTGCTGGCCGGCGTCGACTCGATCCGCGAGGTGATCGCCTTCCCGAAGGTGGCCTCCGGCGGCGACCCGCTCACCGGCGCCCCCGCCCCCATCACCCCCGCACAGCGCAAAGAGGCGGGCATCGACGCCAAGCCGGAGTAACCCCGGTCCGCCTTTCCGCGCCACTCCACTTTCCGCGCCACCGTGACCACGGTGGCGCGGAAATGTGGATACTGAAAAAAATCTCCGCGGAGAGTCGAGAGACGCTTGATTTTTCACGGGGGTGGCTCCAGGATCGCCCCGGGCGAACCTCTCATCGCCGACTATCCACCCGCAGCGGGAGGAAGGCACACAGTGCGGAAACAACGACTCGCCATCGCCGTCGGGGCGACGGCGCTCGCCCTGCCGCTCCTGGGCGGCATCGGCGGGGCGGCACAGGCTGAGCCCACTCATTCGACGCCCACCGACACCAGGCAGGCCGCCTTCGCGCAGGCCGCCCGGGAGTCCGCCGTACCCGAGAACGTGCTGCTCGCGGTCTCCTACAACGAGTCCCGGTGGGACGCGCACGGCATGGCGGCGTCCACCTCCGGCGCGTACGGCCCGATGGCGCTGACCGACGCGAGCCCCGAGGACGCCAAGGGCGAGGGAATCACCCACGACTCGCCCGCGCTGCACACCGCCGCGACCGCCGCCCACCTGATCGGCGCCGACACCAGCGCGGTGACCGGTGACGAGACCACCAACATCCGGGCCGCCGCCGCGCTGCTGGCCAGCTACGCCCGGGCCGCCAACCACGGCCAGCTCCCCGGCTCGGTCGGCGGCTGGTACGCCGCCGTCGCCCGCTACTCCGGCAGCGGCTCGGCCCCCGCCGCCCGCGAGTTCGCCGACGACGTGTACGCCACGATCACCAAGGGCGCCACCGCCACCACCACCGACGGCCACCACGTGACGCTGGCCGCCGACCCCAAGGTCAAGCCGGACACCGCCGGCCTGGCCGCCCTGCACCTGGCCCAGCCCGCTGACACCGGCTTCAAGCCCGAGTGCCCGCGCGGCCTGGACTGCGACTACGTGCCCGCCGCGTACCAGCAGACCGGCGACCCCAGCGACAAGGGCACCTACGGCAACTACGACACCGGCAACCGGCCGGTCGACGAGAAGGTCAACTTCATCGTCCTGCACGACACCGAGGAGTACTTCGACACCACCCTCGGGATCTTCACCAACCCGCTCAAGGAGGTCAGCGCCCACTACGTGGTGCGGTCCGCCGACGGGCACGTCACCCAGATGGTGAAGACGAAGGACGTCGCCTGGCAGGCCGGCAACTGGTACATCAACAGCCACTCCGTCGGCATCGAGCAGGAGGGCTTCGCCACCCTGGGCGCCACCTGGTACACCGAGAGCCTGTACCACTCCACCGCCAAGCTGGTGCGGTACCTGGCCGCGAAGTACGACGTGCCGCTGGACCGCGGCCACATCATCGGCCACGAGAACGTGCCCGGCACCACCAGCTCCGGCATCCGGACGATGCACTGGGACCCGGGCCCGTACTGGGACTGGGCGCACTTCTTCGCGCTGCTCGGCCGTCCGGTCGTGCCGACCGGCAGCCCCTGGTCCGGCGTGGTCACGATCAACCCCCGGTGGGACACGAACAAGCAGTTCACCAGGGACTGCGAGCAGAACGTGGACCTGCCGGTGCAGTCGGCCAGCTTCGTCTACCTGCGCCAGGCGCCGTCCGACGACGCCCCGCTCGTCAACGACCCCGGGCTCAACGCCACCGCCACCGAGGGCACCCAGTGCACCGCCGACTGGGGTGACAAGGTCAGCGCCGGCCAGCAGTTCGTGGTCGCCGGCCGGCAGGGCCAGTGGACCGCGATCTGGTGGGGCGGACAGAAGGCCTGGTTCAAGGACGCCCACGTCACGCTGCCGGCGTCCGGCTGGGTGATCACGCCGAAGGCCGGCATCACCAAGCTGAACATCTACGGCCGGGCCTACCCCGAGGCGGCCGCGTACGCCGGCACCCAGATCCCGGTGCAGAGCGTGCTGCCGTACGCCCAGTACAACGTCACCCCGGACCAGTCCTACGTCAGCTACGGCTCGCTGCCGAGCCAGTACTACTACGCGCCGACCATCGACGCGAGCCTGCCCGGCGACCACACCGTGGTGACCGGCCAGGACCGGTACATCGAGATCCAGTTCGGTCACCGGGTCGCGTTCGTCAAGGCCAGCGACGTCGACGTCCACTTCAGGTTCTGAGTCGGGAGACCCGGATGCCCTCACGGAGGAAGGTGGCCGCCGCGCTCGTCGCGGCGGCCACCGCCCCACTCACGCTGATCGCCGGGGCGGCGGCGCACGCCGACACGACCCCGACCGACCGGCAGGGCCAGTACACGGCGGCGGCGCGCGAGTTCGGCGTGCCGGCCGGCCTGCTGCTGGCGCTGTCCTACAACGAGACCCGCTGGGACACCCACCAGGGCACGCCCAGCGTGGACGGCGGGTACGGCCCGCTGCACCTCACGGATCTGGTCGTCGCCCAGCCCCCGGCGGTCCCCGGTGACGCCGAGGGCGACCAGAAGGGCGACGAGGCCAACCCGCCGGCCGCCGCGCCGGCCGCCGCGCCGGCCGCCGAGGCCCCGGCGATGACCGCGCAGGAGGCGTCCGCGCCGGCCCTGCACACCGCGACCGCCGCCGCCGCGCTCACCGGCGCGTCGCCGGACGCGGTGAAGACAGACCCGTACCAGAACATCCGCGGCGGGGCGGCGCTGCTCGCCGCCTACGCCCGCGACCTCAACGGCGGCGCGCTGCCGGCCGCCACCGGCGGCTGGTACGCCGCCGTCGCCAAGTACTCCGGCGCGGACAACGCCGACAGCGCGGCCGCGTTCGCCGACGACGTGTACGCCACGCTGCGCGCCGGCGCCGCCCGCGGCACCGACGACGGCCAGACCGTGACCCTGGCCGCCGACTCCGACGTCACCCCCGACAAGTCCCTGCTGGGCCGGCTGCGCCTCCCGCACGTGCCCGACCAGACCCCTCCCGAGTGCCCGCAGGGGCTGGCCTGCCACTACGTGCCGGCCGCCTACACCCAGACGAAGCCGGGCGACCCCACCGCCTACGGCAACTACGACTGGGCGCACCGCCCGACCGACATGCGGATCCAGTACATCGTGATCCACGACATGGAGGGCTACTACCAGGGCTCGATCAACTGGTTCCAGAACCCGGCCGCGCAGGCCGCCGCGCACTACCTGATCCGGTCCTCGGACGGCGACGTCACCCAGATGATCAAGACGTCGGACGTGGCATGGCAGGCCGGCAACTGGTACATCAACTCGCACTCGATCGGCATCGAGCACGAGGGCTTCGCCCAGCAGGGCGGCACCTGGTACACGGAGGCGATGTACCGGGCCAGCGCCAAGCTGGTGCGGTTCCTGGCCCGCGAGTACGGCGTGCCGCTGGACCGGGCGCACATCATCGGCCACGACAACGTGCCCGGCCTGACCGACGGCAGGGTCACCGGAATGCACTGGGACCCGTCCGCGTACTGGGACTGGGCCCACTACATGGACCTGCTCGGCGCGCCGATCCGCCGGCTGCCGCTGCCGAACACCGGCGTGGTCACCATCGACCCGGACTTCGCCACCAACCAGCCGCCGGTCACCGGCTGCACCGGGTGCCTGGCCGGGTCGCTGCCGCCGCAGCCGACCAACTTCGTGTACCTGCGCACCCAGCCGTCCGACAGCGCGCCGCTGCTCAACGACCCGTACCTGCACCCGGACGGCTCGCCGGGCACGACGGTGATCAACGACTGGAGCGCCAAGGCCGTCACCGGCCAGCAGTACGCGGTGGCCGGCCGGCGGGGCGACTGGACCGGGATCTGGTACGCCGGCCAGGTGGGCTGGTTCCTCGACCCGCGGCACGGCGCCGGCAAGGTGTCCGCGCCGGCGCTGGGACTCATGATCACGCCGAAGCCGGGGCTGGCCTCGATCCCGGTGTACGGGAAGGCGTACCCGGAGGCGGCGGCTTACGCCGGCACCCCGATCGCGCCGGTCTCGGACGCGGCGTACACGAAGTACGTGGCGCACGCGGGGGAGCGGTACACGCTCGCCGGCTACGCCCCGACCGAGTACTACTACGCGCCGACGATCGACGCGAGCCGCCCCGGTGACCACACCGTCGTCCACGGCCGGAACGTGTACCTGGAGATCCAGTACGCGCACCGGATCGCGTTCGTCAACGCGGCGGACGTGCAGCTCGTCTGGCCGTTCACGGAATAGCCGGGTGGGGTGCGACCGCAGCGTGGCGGCCGCACCCCACTCCCGCCCGCAATGTCCACTGTGGTCCCTGTCGGTGTGTCGTGATCACGTTTCTCGCGCTCACGTCTACTGTGGCCGGTATGCCGAGTGCGGAACACGAAGCGCCGCTGGAGCTGGCCGAGCTGGACCCGGATCTGGTGGCCTGGCTGCTGGCGAACGTGTTCGACGTGAAGGTCCCCGACTACCACCACACCCGTACCCACCCGACGGAGGTGCGGGTACTGGTCCCGCGCACCTACCGTGCGGACGGCATGCTGCTGTTCTGCGACGCGGCCGACCGGCCGGTGCTCGCGGCCGTACTGGAGGTCCAGCTCGGGTGGGACAAGGCCAAGCGGCGCACCTGGAAGCTGTACGTGGCACAGCTCGAGGCCGAGCTGGACGTCGACGCCGCCCTGGTCGTCTACTGTCCCGACCCCGGCATCGCCCAGCGCTACCGCGACCTGTTCGCCGTCGACGGCCTGAGCCTGTCCCTGCGGCCGCTGATCTTCACCCCCGACGACGTCCCGTTGATCACCGACGTGGACCTGGCCCGGGCCAACCCGGCCCTGACCGTCCTCTCCGCGATCAGCCACGGCGACGACGCCGAGGTGGAGGCCATGTTCCCCGGCCTGCTCGCCGCCCTGCGAGCGGTCGGTCTGGAGAAGGCGGTCTCGTATCATGACGTTGTGCTGTCCGGGCTGCCGGAGGCGACCCGGACCCGTTGGGAGGCATACATGACCACGACCGACTCCAGGTTCCGCAGCGAGGTGATGCGCGGGGCCTGGGCCGAAGGCATGGCCGAAGGCGAGGCCAAGGGCAAGGCTGAGGGCAAGGCTGAGGGCAAGGCTGAGGGCAAGGCTGAGGGCGAGGCCAGGTCGATCCTGAGAGTTCTCGAACGGCGCGGCGTGGCGGTACCCGACGAGGTTCGCGGCCAGATCCTGGGCTGCACCGATCTCGACCAGCTTGAGATCTGGCTGGACCGCGCCATCACCGCCACCTCCATCGACGACGTCATCCACGCGTAGGCGTTTCATGACCTTTAGCGTGAACGGCCGCGAGTTGCGCAGCGACGTGATGCGCGCGGCCTGGGCCGAAGGCCGGGCAAAAGGCCGGGCAAAAGGCGAGGCGAAAGGCTGGGCCAAGGCGCTCCTGATCGTTCTCAAGGGGCGCGGCGTGGCGGTCCCCGACGAGGTGCGTGACCAGGTCCTCGGCTGCGAGGACCTCGCCCAGCTGGAGACCTGGCTTGTCAACGCCGCCACCGTCGGGGACATCGTCGGCTGCTGAGGGAGGACTGTCGTACCTGGTCCGTACGATCGGCGTGTGGAAAGCGAAGACCTGTTCAGCGATGCCGGGGCTGAGGCGGCCGCGGCGTCGGCGCCGCTCGCCGTGCGGATGCGGCCGCGGACGATCGACGAGATCGTCGGGCAGCGGCACCTGCTGGTGCCCGGCTCGCCGCTGCGCCGGCTGGTGGAGGGCGACGCGCCGCTGTCGCTGATCCTGTACGGCCCGCCCGGCACCGGGAAGACCACGATCGCCTCGATCGTCTCGCACGCCACCCGGCGCAAGTTCGTGCAGCTGTCGGCGCTGAACGCCGGGGTCAAGGACGTCCGGGCGGTGATCGAGCAGGCCCGCCGCGACCTGGGCTTCTCCGGCGCGCAGACGGTGCTGTTCATCGACGAGGTGCACCGGTTCTCCAAGACCCAGCAGGACTCGCTGCTGGGCGCGGTGGAGGACCGGATCGTCACGCTCGTCGCCGCCACCACCGAGAACCCGTTCTTCTCGGTGGTCTCGCCGCTGCTGTCCCGGTCGCTGCTGCTCACCCTGGAGCCGCTCACCGACGACGACGTCCGCGAGGTCGTCGCGCGTGCCCTCGCCGAGGAGCGCGGGCTGGCCGGCGCGGTCGGCATCGACGCCGACGCCCTGGACCACCTGGTGCGGATCGCCGGCGGCGACGCCCGCAAGGCGCTCACCGCGCTGGAGGCCGCCGCCGGGTCGGCCCAGGCCGCCGGGGCGGGCACGATCGACCTGGCCACCCTGGAGAAGGCGGTGGACACCGCCGCCGTCCGGTACGACCGGGACGGCGACGCGCACTACGACGTGGCCAGCGCGTTCATCAAGTCGCTGCGCGGCTCGGACGTGGACGCGGCCCTGCACTACCTGGCCAGGATGGTGGTGGCCGGCGAGGACCCGCGGTTCATCGCCCGCCGGCTGGTGATCCTGGCCAGCGAGGACATCGGCATGGCCGACCCGACGGCGCTCCAGGTGGCGGTGGCCGCCGCGCAGGCCGTGCAGATGATCGGGATGCCGGAGGCCCAGCTCAACCTGGCCCAGGCCACCATCCACCTGGCGCTGGCGCCCAAGTCCAACGGGGTGGTGGCCGCGCTCGGCGCGGCGGCGGCGGACGTGCGGGCCGGCCGGTTCGGCTCGGTGCCGGCGCACCTGCGCGACGCCCACTACCAGGGCTCGAAGCGGCTCGGCCACGGCGGCGGCTACCAGTACAGCCACGACGCGCCCGGCGGGGTCGCGACCCAGCAGTACCCGCCGGACGAGCTGGTCGGCCGCGACTACTACACGCCCACCCCGCACGGGGCGGAGAAGCCGCTCGCCGACCGGCTGGCCCGGCTCCGTGCCCTCATCCGCGGTACGGATAACAGGCCCGAGCGGGAACAAGAGTGAACGGCGGGAAAGGCGGCGGCGGACGGGGGCCGTGAAAGCGTAAGAAGTGTACGCTCGGTGATCGTTCGGGCGCGAAGGTAGGCGTTGTGCGGCCGGACCCGCTCAGGCAGGCTCGACAGGGAGCTGGCCGGCACGTTCCCGTCCTCGCAGCGTGCGAGCAGGGCGGACACGGAACCGGCCCAGACCTCGGTCGTTGGGATCGTTGAGCCGAAAGGGGTTCGCCGCGGGTCACCCGAACCGTTCGAAGCTGGGCGTCTGAGTGGCCGCCCGTGCGCGGTCGTCGCGCCGCGTCACGGTAGGGTCGTTTCCGCTGAAGCGTTGGCCCGTACGAAGCGAGGAGTAACCGTGTCCGGTGGGGAAATCGCCGCGCTGATCGCGGCCGTGGCATTCGTGCTGCTGGTCGGGTTGCTGGCGGTGCCGATCCTGAAGCTCGGCAGAACCCTTGACCAGGCCACCAAGCTGCTCGCCGGGATCAACGAGCAGACGGTGCCGTTGCTGGTGGAGACCCGCCAGTCGCTCGTCCAGGTGAACGAGCAACTGGCCAGGGTGGACACGATCACTACGCACGCGCAGACCGTGACCGGCAACGTCGCCAACCTCAGCTCGGCCTTCGCCGCCGTGCTGGGTGGCCCGCTGGTGAAGGCGTCGGCGCTGGCCTACGGCGTCCGCAAGGCCGTCCGCGGCCGGCGCGAGGCCGAGGTGAGCAAGCGGGTGAAGGCGGAGATGAAGGCCGGTCGGGGCGGCCTGCTCCGGCGGCGCGGCCGGCACGCCGCGGAGGAGGACTGATGCGCCGGCTGTTCTGGCTCGCGGCGGGCGCGGCGGCGGGAGTGGTCGCGGTCCGGCAGGTGGGCCGCATCGCGCACAAGTTCACCCCGGCGGGCGCCGCGCAGTCCGCCGCGGGCGGGGTCCACCGGGTCGGCGACCGCGTCCGCGCGTTCGCCGACGACGTGCGGGCCGGCATGGCCGAGCGGGAGTACGAGATTCACCGAGCCATCGAGGAGGGCCCCGTCACCGTCCACGCCGACGAGGACGACGCGGCCCTCCCCACCACCCGCCAGCCCGGCCGCTTCGACACCACGGACACCAGCCCATGAGAACCTCCGAGATCCGCAAGCGTTTCCTCGACCACTTCCACCAGCGGGGGCACGCGGTCGTCCCGTCCGCGAGCCTGATCGCCGACGACCCCAACCTGTTGCTCGTCCCGGCCGGCATGGTGCCGTTCAAGCCGTACTTCCTGGGCCAGCAGACCCCGCCGTACCCGCGCGCGGCCAGCGTGCAGAAGTGCGTGCGCACCCTGGACATCGACGAGGTCGGCAAGACCGCGCGGCACGCCTCGTTCTTCCAGATGTGCGGCAACTTCTCCTTCGGCGACTACTTCAAGGAAGGCGCGATCGGCCTCGCCTGGGAGCTGATCACCACGCCGCAGTCCCAGGGCGGCCTCGGCTTCCCCGCCGACCGGCTCTGGGTCACCGTCTTCCAGGATGACGACGAGGCCGCCGACATCTGGGCCCGCAAGGTCGGCGTGCCCGAGCACCGCATCCAGCGCCGCGGCATGGCGGACAACTTCTGGTCGATGGGCGTCCCCGGCCCGTGCGGGCCGTGCAGCGAGATCTACTTCGACCGCGGCCCCGGCGTCGGGCGCGACGGCGGCCCCGTCGCCGACGAGGAGCGGTACCTGGAGATCTGGAACCTCGTCTTCATGCAGTACGAGCGCGGCGAGGGCACCGGCAAGGACGACTTCCCGATCCTCGGCGAGCTGCCGGCCAAGAACATCGACACCGGCATGGGCCTGGAGCGGGTCGCGTACCTGCTGCAGGGCGTCAACAACCTGTACGAGATCGACGAGGTCTACCCGGTGCTGGCCGCCGGCGCCGAGCTGGCCGGGGTCCGGTACGGCGCCGACGAGCACGACGACGTCCGGCTGCGGGTGATCGCCGACCACGTCCGCACCGGACTGATGCTGATCGGCGACGGCGTCACCCCGTCCAACGAGGGCCGCGGCTACGTGCTGCGCCGCATCCTGCGCCGGGTGGTCAGGGCGGTCCGGCTGCTCGGCGTGGAGGAGCCGGCGTTCCCGGTGCTGTTCCCGGTGGCCAGGGACGCGATGAGCCCGTCGTACCCGGAGCTGTCGCGGGACTGGGAGCGGATCTCCACCTACGCGTTCGCCGAGGAGGAGGCGTTCCTCCAGACGCTGCGGCAGGGCACCTCCATCCTCGACCTGGCCGTGCGGGAGACCCAGGAGGCCGGCGGCCGCGTGCTCACCGGCGACCGCGCGTTCCAGCTGCACGACACCTACGGCTTCCCGATCGAGCTGACCCTCGAGATGGCCGCCGAGCAGGGCCTGTCCGTGGACGAGGAGGGCTTCCGCCGGCTGATGGCCGAGCAGCGGGCCCGCGCCAAGGCCGACGCCCAGTCCCGCAAGACCGGCCACACCGACCTGTCGGTGTACCGGTCCATCCTGGACAGTCACGGCCCGTCCGCGTTCACCGGCTACACCGAGGTGTCCCGGGAGTCGAAGATCACCGGCCTGGTGGTGGCCGACAGCGTGGCCGCCGGCGCGCCGGAGGGCACCGAGGTCGAGCTGGTGCTGGACTACACCCCGTTCTACGCCGAGGGCGGCGGGCAGCAGCCCGACCAGGGCATCATCACCGTCGGCGGCGGCGAGCTGGAGGTGTTCGACGTCCAGTCGCCGATGCCGGGCCTGATCGTGCACCGGGCCAGGGTGACCCGCGGCGAGGTGCGCGCCGGCGAGGTCGCGCACACCCAGGTGGACGTGGACCGGCGCCGGTCGATCTCCCGCGCGCACACCGCCACCCACCTGATCCACCGGGCCATGCGCGGCGCGCTCGGCGAGTCGGCCACCCAGGCGGGTTCGCTGAACGCGCCCGGCCGGCTGCGGTTCGACTTCAACACGCCCGGCGGGGTGACACCCGGCCTGCTCGCCGACGTCGAGGACGAGGTCAACGCGACCCTGCTGGAGGACCTGCCGGTACGGGCGTTCCTGACCAGCCAGGAGGAGGCCCGCCGGATCGGCGCGATGGCGCTGTTCGGCGAGAAGTACGGCGACGAGGTGCGGGTCGTCGAGGTCGGCGACTACGCCCGCGAGCTGTGCGGCGGCACCCACGCGGCCCGGTCCGGCCAGCTCGGCATGGTCAAGGTGCTCAGCGAGGCCTCGATCGGGTCCGGGGTGCGCCGGGTCGAGGCGCTGGTCGGCCTGGACGCGTTCCGGTACCTGGCCAAGGAGCACGTGCTGGTCAGCCAGCTCGCCGAGACTTTCAAGGCGCCGTCCGAGGAGATCGGCGACCGGGTCCAGGCGGTGCTCGCCAAGCTCCGGGACGCCGAGAAGGAGCTGGAGAAGCTGCGGGCCGACGCGGTGCTGGCCGGCGCCGGCGCGCTCGCGTCCGGCGCCAGGTTCGTCAATGGCGTCGGCGTGGTCGCCAGCCGGGCTCCGGACGGCGTCGGCGGCAACGACCTGCGAAAACTCGCCACCGAGGTGCGCGGGCGGATGCATCCGGGGCATCCTGGCGTGGTGGCCCTGTTCGCGCCGTCCGGCGACAGGGTGAACCTGGTGATCGCGGTCAACGAGCGGGCGAGGAGCCTGGGCCTGTCGGCCCGGGCGCTGCTCGCGGCGGTGGCCCCCGCGGTCGGCGGCAAGGGCGGCGGCAGCGACGAGATGGCGCAGGGCGCGGGCAGCCGCCCGGCCGGCGTCGACGACGCGATCGCCCTGCTCGACCGCGAGGTCGCCATGGTTCGGGCACAGTGACGTACACGAGGGTAGGAGTAACGGGAAGACCACGGGTCAAACGGTGAAGAAAGGGGTGCGATTGGGAGTCGACGTCGGCACGGTCCGGGTCGGAGTGGCACGCTCCGACCCCGATGGCGTGCTCGCCACTCCCGTCGCCACCCTGCGCCGCGACCCGAGGGGGGGAGACCTCGCCGCGCTCAGCGCGCTCGTCACCGAGCACGAAGCGGTCGAGGTCGTCGTCGGCGTACCCACGACGCTCGGCGGCCGGCACGGTCCGGCAGCCGAAGCGGCCGCGGCGTACGCGGACCAGCTTGCCGAGAGGATCGCCCCCGTGCCGGTGCGCCGGCACGACGAGCGGCTGACCACGGTCATCGCCACCCGGCAGCTCGCCGGGCGGGTGCGCGGGCGCAAGCAGCGCGCCGTGGTGGACCAGGCCGCCGCCGTCGCGATCCTTCAGTCCTGGCTGGACCTGCACCGCCAGCCCGCCACCTCGGATCGGGACGATGACCATGAGTAGAAACCGCCGGACACGCGACGACGACCCCATCGGGGACGCCCAGGTCGACGACGACAGCGAATGGCTTGCCCCGTACCAGCAGCGCGCCAACGGCTCCACGTACGGCCGCCTCGCCCGCTACCAGGACGAGTCCGAGTCGACGGGCATCTTCCCCTCGCTGGAGAACGACCGGCCCGCGCACTTCAACGAGCGGGCGATCGAGGCCCAGTACGAGGGCAAGTACCAGGACCTGTTCGACGACGGCCGGCGCCGCCGGCTCGGCCGCCGGCGCAGGCCGAGTGACCAGCCCGCCGCGCCGCCGCCCGTCGAGGCGCCCCAGCCGCGCTCCGGCCCGCCTTCCCCCGGCCCCGGCCCCGCCCCTGGCCCGGTCCCCGGTCCGGTGGCTGGTCCGGTGGCTGGTCCGGCACCCGGCCCGGCGGCTGGCCCGCCCGGCCCGGCGCCGCGTCCGGTGCCC
>JBJMIH010000165.1:0-14437 GCA_045806985.1 Mycobacteriales bacterium
CCTTCCCCGGCGCCGCCGCGCCCTTCGGGATGGTCCAGGTCAGCCCGGACACCGGCGGCCAGGGCGGGTACGACTACAAGCAGGGCGTCATCTACGGCTTCAGCCAGACCCACCTGTCCGGGGTCGGCTGCGGCGTCATGGGCGAACTGCCGATCATGCCGACCACCGGCGCGGTCAGCACCGGCGACTACACCAGGTACGGCTCCGCGTACTCGCACGACGACGAGCAGGCCACCCCCGGGTACTACCGCGTCGGGCTGTCCCGGTACGGCGTGGACGCCGAGCTCACCGCCACCGACCGGACCGGCTGGCAGCGCTACACGTTCCCGGCCGGCAGCGCCGCCAACGTGCTGTTCAACACCGGCAAGGCCAACCAGCAGGTGTTCGACTCCGAGGTGCACGTGGTCGGCGACCGCACCGTCGAGGGCCGCATCCACTCCGGACACTTCTGCGCCGGCCACGACGAGCACACCGTGTACTTCACCGCGCGGTTCGACAGGCCGTTCACCGCGTACGGCACCTGGAAGGGCGGCACGCTCACCCCCGGCTCGCGCGACTCCGCCGACCCCGCGAACAACGGCGCCTGGGTCACCTTCGACACCGCCTCCGCGCGGAGCGTCACCGCTGTCGTCGGCCTCAGCTACACCGGCATGGACGGCGCCCGCGCCAACCTGGCCGCCGAGACCGGGGGCGGCTTCGACTTCGACGCGACCCGCCAGCACCTGCACGACCGGTGGAACGCGATGCTGCACCAGATCGAGATCACCGGCGGCACCCACGACCGGCAGGTCGCCTTCTACACCGCGCTCTACCACGCGCTGCTGCACCCCAACCTGGCCGGCGACGTGGACGGCAGGTACACCGGGTTCGACGGCAGGGTGCACACCGCCGACGGGTACACGCCGTACCAGACGTTCTCGCTCTGGGACACCTACCGGCCGCAGAACCAGCTGCTGGAGATGCTGCAACCCCAGGTCGCCAGGGACGTGGACCTGTCCGTCCTGGCGATCGGCCGGGACGGCGGCTGGCTGCCGCGCTGGGCGCTCGCCAACAGCGAGACCAACATCATGACCGGCGACCCGGTCACCCCGTTCCTGGTCGAGGGCTGGTCCAAGGGCCTGCTCGCCGGGCACGAGGAGGAGGCGTACCAGCTCCTCAGGAAGAACGCGACCGAGCTGCCGCCGGCCGCCAGCCCGTACAACGGCCGGGCCGGCGTCGAGTACTACGACCAGCGCGGCTACATCCCGTTCGGGCTCACGCTCGGCGCCGACTGCCCGCACAAGGGCGGCGACAACGACTGCGCGCACCCGGCCTCGGCCACCCAGGAGTACGCGGCCGCCGACGCCGCGCTGTCGCTGATGGCGGCCGGGCTCGGGCACCGCGACGATGCCCGGATGTTCGCGGCGCGCGGGCAGAACTACCGCAACCTGTGGGACAGCACGATCAAGCACTTCCGGCCGCGGACCGCGGACGGCACCTGGCTCGCCCCGTACGACCCGGTCGGCGCGTCCGAGGCCTTCCACGAGGGCGGGTCGTACCAGTACCAGTGGCTGGTGCCGCAGGACCCGGCCGGCATGGTCGGCCTGCTCGGCGGGCGGAAGGCGGCCGAGCGGCGGCTGGACGATTTCTTCGCCTACCCGCACCTGCTCACCGACCCGGCCGGCACCGCCCGGACCGACTGGATCGCCTCGCCCTACGACTACTACTCGAAGTCGACGTACAACCCGAACAACGAGCCCGACCTGCTCTCGCCCTACACCTACCTGTGGGCGGGCGCGCCGGCCAAGACCGCGACCGTGGTGCGGGCGGCGATGACGCTGTTCACCACCGGCCCGGACGGGATGACCGGCAACGACGACCTCGGCACCATGTCGGCCTGGTACGTGTTCAGCTCGCTGGGCATGTACCCGACGATGAGCGGGTCCAACTTCCTCGCGCTGTCCAGCCCGCAGTTCCCGACCGCCACCGTGCACGTCGGCGCGCACGGCCGGCAGGGCGGCACGCTGAGGATCAGTGCGCCGGGTGTCACCGACGACAACCGCTACGTGCGGTCCGCGACCGTGAACGGCCGGCCGTGGCACCGCACCTGGGTGTCGTGGGACGACGTCCGGCGGGGCGGCAGCGTCGCGTACACGGTGTCCCGCGCGCCGGGCGGCTGGGGCACCCGTCCGGGCGACGAGCCACCGTCGGTGGACTCGCGCGCCCGCGATGACGTACGCGCGCTGTCCGCCTCGGTCAGCCCGGGCCAGCTGGTGCTGCCCACCGACGTGGGCGCCGCGCCGGTCACCGTCTCCGTGCTCGGCCAGGCCGCCGGCGACCTGCCGGTGACCGTCAGGGTCGGCGTGCCGGCCGGCTGGAAGGCCGCCCCGGCACGGAGTTGGTTCGTGCTGCGCTCCGGCGGCCTGCCGGTCCAGCGCGACCTGCCGGTGACGCTGACCGTGCCGGCCGGCGCCGCCGAGGGCAGCTACCCGGTCACGGTGACCGCGTCCGGTCCCGGCGTCGCCACCGTCACCCGTACGGCCACCGTGGTGCTGCGGACCGCCCGGTGCGCCAGCGCGGCGGGCGGGCAGTGCGCGGTCGACCTGGGCGAGGACCGCAACCACGACGGCACCGCCACGGTGGCCGCGCCCGGCGAGGGCAACTTCGACGGGCTCGGCTGGAGCTACGACGGCGCGCTGCTGCCGGCCGCCGGGCTGGCCAGCTACGGCGGGGTGACGTACGCGGTGGGCGATCCGACCGGGACGGCGGCCAACTTCGTGCAGGCTCGCGGCCAGCAGGTGCTGCTGCCGGCCGGGAAGTACGCCAGCCTGCGGCTGCTCGGCGCCACCCACGGCGGCGACGTGCAGGCCACCGCGACGGTGACGTACGCGGACGGCACCACCGCCGCCGTGCCGCTGGCGCTCACCGACTGGGCGGCCGGCGCCGGCCACAACGGCAACACCCTGGTGCTGGCCATGGACCACCGGATCAAGGCGGGCCAGGGCGTGGACGGGCCGGCGGTGCAGCTGTACGGGACCGCGCTGGCGCTGGACCCGTCGAAGGCGGTCCGGTCGGTCACGCTGCCGAACGACAGCCGGCTGGAGGTGTACGCGGCGACGCTGACCAGCTGACCTGGAACACTGGACAGGTGCCCAGGATCATCGGTGGCGCCGCGTCCGGCCGGCGGATCGCCGTGCCCAAGGCGCTGACCACCCGGCCCACCGCCGACCGCGCCAAGGAGGGGCTGTTCGGGACGCTGGCCGACCTGGTGGACCTGGAAGGCGCCAGGGTGGCCGACTTCTACGCCGGGTCGGGCGCGGTGGGGCTGGAGATGGTGTCCCGGGGCGCGGCGCACTGCCTGCTGGTCGAGGCCAGCCACCGGGTCGCCGCCGGCATCCGCAAGAACGCCGCCGACCTGGGCTTCGTGCAGGCCGAGGTGGTCGTGACACACGCCGAGCGGCTGGCCGCCGGCCCGCCGCCGGACGGCGAGGGGTACGACGCGATCTTCCTCGACCCGCCGTACGCGCTGCCCGACCTGGAGCTGGACCGGGTGCTGGCCGACCTGACCGCGCACGGCTGGCTCACCGGGGGCGCGGTGCTGGCGGTGGAGCGGGCCAGCCGGGGCCGAGGGCCGGCCTGGCCGGCCGGGGTCACCGCGCTGAAACACCGCCGGTACGGGGAGGCGACCCTCTGGTATGCCCGTGCCGCTTGATCTCGACAGGCCGGTCCGTGACACCCTCGTGCTCGACACCGTGCGCGGCGCGGTCGACCACCTGGCCCAGGAACTGCGCGAGCTGGTGCCCGAGCAGGCACGGATCGTGCGCCGCGGCCCGGACCATGTGGTGGTGGACTACGCCGGCCCGCTCCGCCCGCTGGCCGCCGCCCGGCTGTACTCCCGGTGCGCCGTCGCCCTGGACGCGCTGCCCGACGGCAGCTGGCCGCGGCTGGACGAGAGCCTGCGCACCGGCGTCCTCGGCGCACTCCCCACGCCGGTCCGGTTCCGGGTGGCGCCGCTCGGCGACCGCCGCTGGCCAGTCCGCGACCTGCTGCGGGACCGGTACGGCTGGGTGAACGACCCGTCGGGCTGGGACGTCAACGTCGAGTACCGGCACGACGTGCCGCGCGCCGAGATCGGCCCGCTGTACCTGACCCGCCGGTTCGGCGAGCTGGCCCGGCTGCCGGCCTCCACCACCCCGGTCGTCGCCGCCCTGCTCTGCCGTCTCGCCAAGATCGGCCCCGACGACACCGTCCTCGACCCGGTGTGCGGGGCCGGCACGCTGCTGGTAACGGCCGCCGAGGCGGCCGGCGCCCGGCACCTGGCCGGCGCCGACCTCGACCCGCGGGCGGTACGGGCGGCCCGGGACAACCTGGCCCGCCGCGGCCTCCCGGCCGCCGCCGTCGTGCGCGCCGACGCGACCCGCCTGCCGCTCCCGGACGGCTCGGTCGACCGCGTCGTCGCCAACCTGCCCTTCGGCAAGCGCGTCGGCAGCCACCGCGGCAACGCCACCCTCTACCCCGGCCTGCTCCGCGAGCTCACCAGGGTGCTGACCCGGCAGGGCCGGGCCGTGCTGCTCACCGAGGACAAGGCGCTGCTCCGCCAGTCCGTCCAGCGCACTCCGCACCTGCACGTCGTCCGCGAGCTGGTGCTGGAGACCGGCGGCGCTCACCCCAGCGCCTTCGTCCTCACCCGCACCCGCGGCCGGCGCTGATGATCATCTGATGCGCCGGCGATGCGCCGCGCTGCTACGTTCCGCCCATGCGTGCTTCCCGCCTGGCGTTCGCCGCGCTGCTGACCGGCCTGCTGGCCGTGCCGGCGGCGGTGGCCTCGACCACCCCCGCGCAGGCCGCCACCCAGCAGCTCACCGTGCTGACCTGGAACATGGCCGGCGCGACCAACAACTCGGACGCGGGCAAGCCCGACAACGAGGGCCGGCTCAAGCCGGTCGGCGCGCTGTTCAGGGCCATCCAGGATGTGCACCCGCAGGTGGTGTCGGTCAACGAGATGTGCCACAGCCAGTACACGCACCTGATGAAGGACCTGTCCGGCGCCGGCATCACCATGCACGCCAACTTCAACCCGACCAGCGTGCCGGGGCTGAACTGCAACGGCCTGGCGTACGCGGACTGGTTCGCCGGCAACCTGATCCTCACCACCGCCGCGGCCAGCGATGAGAAGGACTACTACTTCGACGGCGCCGCGCTGGTGGACTACCAGACCTCGCGCGGCGGGGCCTGCCTGACCGGCCAGTTCGCGTCCCGGGTCCGGCTGTGCTCGTTCCACCTCGACCAGGACCAGGCCGGCGCGGTCGCGCAGGCCACGACGTTCGCGAACACCTTCGCCGCCGAGTTCGGCCAGTACCCGCACCTGCTGCTCGGCGACTTCAACGCGCCGCCGGCCGCGCTGCTGCCGGTGATGTACGGGCCGGAGGCCGGCGGGCAGGGCCAGTTCCTGGAGGCCGACATGGGCGCGCCCGGCCTGGGCAGGGCCACCGAGGGCGGCCGCAAGATCGACTACATCTTCGCCAGCCGGTACCACTTCGACCCGGCCCAGCTGTCCGCGCAGACCCGGGACGGCGGCACCTGCTACACCCCGCACCCGTGCTCCGACCACCAGATGCTGATCGGCCACGTGGTGCTGGCGAGCGGCTGACCCCTCCTCGCGTTTCGTGGCTCCCGATTTGGGCATTAATCCGGTGATAAGGACCGCCTGATCGGATTCCGCCCATGACGCAGCCGAGGAACCCGTTCGGCCCGTCGGCCGCGCCGCCACCGGCGCGGGCGGCGTGGCGGGGCGGCGGCGTGCTGCTCCCGATCCTGCTCGCCACGCTGCTGGTCGCGCTGGTACTGATCAAGACGTTCCTCGTCGACGGCTCCGCGGCCGGCCACGGCCCGGCGGCCGGCGGCGACCGTCGCCACCCGGCGCCGGCGACCAGCACGGCCGGCCGGCGCTCCACCACCGCCACGCCGGTGGTCGACCGGCCGCCGTACGCGGGTGACCTGCGCGACCTGCTGGTACCGGCGCCGCGGGACGCCCAGCCGTGGGCGGTGCCGCGCGGCGCCGACGGCACCCTGTCCGCCGACCAGGTGGCCGCCGAGACCGGCGACCCGGCCGCGGCGCTGGCGCTGCTGCGGCGGTACGGGTTCCACGGCGCGGCCGTCCGGACCTGGACGCAGCCGGACCGGACCGTGGTGGAGGTGCGGATCCTCCAGTTCGACTCGGCCGCGCACGCGGCCGGGTACACGGCCACCGCGCAGGCCGCCACCCGCGCGGCGTGGGGCCGGGCGGCCACCCTCCCGACCCCCGGGGTGGCCGGCGGCGAGACGTACTTCGCCGCCCAGCCGGACCAGTACGGCTACGTCTACCTCGCCGCCTTCGCCGCCCGGAACGACCTGGTGCTGCACGTCAACGTCAACCAGCCCGAACCGGGCGATCCGGCCGCCGTCAACGACCTGGTGCTCCGGCAGTACCAGCGGCTGCCGTGACAGCGGCCGGCGTTCTCCTTGCGATTACGTAACGGCACGACTCGCTGTACCCACAGATATGGACGCCGGGCGGACGTGGGCAGAGACTGGTGCCGCGCGGTACCCCACGAGCCGTGCAGCTTGGCCCTGAAGGAGGGTGACCGTGGTCCGGTACATCATCCGCCGTCTGATCGGTCTGGTCGTCCTGCTGCTGATCCTCAGCGTGATCATGTTCGGCCTGTTCTACATGCTGCCGGCCAGCCCGGCGGCGATGAGCTGCGGCAAGGCCTGCAACCCGCAGACCATCCAGGCCAAGAAGCGGGCCTGGGGCCTCGACAAGCCGATCTACGTGCAGTACCAGCAGACGATGAAGGGCATCTTCGCCGGCCGGCACTACGCCGACGGGCGCAAGTGCGGCGCGCCCTGCCTGGGCTACTCCTTCCAGCTCTCCCAGCCGGTGACCTCGCTGATCAAGGAGCGGCTGCCGGTGACGGCCGGCCTGGCCTTCGGCGCGGCCGTGCTGTGGTTACTGATCGGCACCGGCGTCGGGGTGCTGTCCGCCCTGCGAAAGGGCAGCATCTTCGACCGGTCGGCGATGACGGTGGCGCTGGTCGGGGTGTCGATGCCCTCGTTCTTCACGGGGCTGGTGGTGCTGTACATCTTCTGCGCGAAATGGCAGCTGTTGCCGTGGCCGCACTATGTCGGGGTCACCTCGAACCCGGCCAAGTGGGCGGAGAACATGCTGCTGCCCTGGATCGTGGTGGCCTTCCTCTTCGCCGCCCTGTACGCCCGGCTGACCAGGGCGAACATGCTCGAGACCATGAACGAGGACTACATCCGCACCGCGCGGGCCAAGGGCCTGTCCGAGAACAAGGTGGTCGTCAAGCACGGGCTGCGGGCCGCGCTCACCCCGATCCTGACGATCTTCGGCATGGACCTGGGCGGCCTGCTCGGCGGCGCGATCCTCGCCGAACAGGTCTTCACCCTGCCCGGCCTGGGCAAGCTCACGGTGGACGCGGTGACCAACGCCGACCTGCCGGTGCTGTTCGCCGTCTCGCTGCTGGCCGCGTTCTTCGTCATCAGCGCGAACCTGATCGTGGACCTGCTGTACGCGGTGGTCGACCCGAGGGTGCACCTCCAGTAGCGGCCTACCGGCCGTACCGAACGCTGTCGACCACGAACGGCCGGCCGACCTGGCACGCGCTGATCGCGTTGGCCCCGACGTGGCCGGTCAGCGTGGCCTGGATGCCCTCGGACTGCGGCGCCCTCGGCACCTTCGCGCCGATCGCGTCCGCCTGCGGGCCGGCCACCATGAACCGCTGGTGGCCGAGGGTGGTCAGTACCACGCAGGTACCGGACGGCGCCCGCGACAGCACCCCGGCCACGGTCACCGTCGGGCCGTCCCGGTCGACCGGCGGGATGGAGACCACCGAGCCGGGCGACGCGCTGGTGCGGGCCGGTCCGTTGTCCACGCCGGCATGGTCATCACCGCTCTTCCCGCCGCAGCCCGCGAGGGCGAGCAGCACGGCCAGCGGGAGTGCGGCGAACACCACGAGCGTCTTCCTGCGCATGCGGATGGGACGCGGCGGGACCTCCCGTCGGTTCCCGCGAGTCCTACCCGCCGGTCGTACCCGCGGGTAGTGTTCGGCCGTGCAGACCCGATACGACGCGGCCACCGCCGACCTCGATCCGCCGTTCGCCCTGGTGGACCTGGACGCCTTCCGGGAGAACGCGGCGTCGCTGGTGAAGCGGGCCGGCGGCCGGCCGATCCGGGTGGCGAGCAAGTCGGTCCGCTGCCGCGCGCTGATCGCCGAGGCGCTCGGCCGCGACGGCTTCGCCGGCGTGATGGCGTACACGCTGCCCGAGGCGCTGTGGCTGGTGGAGACCGGCGTCAGCGACGACGTGCTGGTCGGCTACCCCACCGCGGACCGGGCCGCGCTGCGCCGGCTGGCCGCCGACCCCGCGGCCCGCGCCGCGGTCACGCTGATGGTGGACTCGGCCGACCACCTCGACCTGGCCGACGCCACGCTCGGCGCCGGCCACCCCGAGCTGCGGGTCTGCCTGGAGCTGGACTCGTCGTGGGAGCTGCTCGGCGGCCGGGTGCACCTCGGCGCGCTCCGATCCCCGGTGCACTCCCCGGCCCAGGCGCGGGCGGTGGCCGCGGCGATCGCGGACCGGCCGGGCTTCCGGCTGGTCGGCGTGATGGGGTACGAGGCGCAGATCGCCGGTGTGGGCGACGCACCGCCGGGGCGGCGGCTGTACGGGACGGCCGTGCACTGGATGCAGGGCCGGTCGGCGGCCGAGCTGGCGGCGCGGCGGACGGCGGCGGTCGAGGCCGTGCGTACCGTGGCCGACCTGGAGTTCGTCAACGGCGGCGGCACCGGCAGCCTGGAGTCCACCGTCGCGGACCCCTCGGTGACCGAGGTGACCGCCGGCTCCGGGCTGTACGGGCCGGTCCTGTTCGACGCGTACACGCACTTCCAGCCGGCGCCGGCCGCGCTGTTCGCGCTGCCGGTGGTGCGCCGGCCGAAGCCCGGCGTGGTGACCGTGCTGGGCGGCGGGTACCTCGCCTCCGGCCCGGCCGACAAGGCCCGGCTGCCGCAGCCGTACCTGCCGCGCGGCCTGCGGCTGACCGGCACCGAGGGGGCCGGCGAGGTGCAGACCCCGCTGACCGGCGCGGTGTCCGGCCTCGCCGTCGGCGACCGGGTGTGGTTCCGGCACGCCAAGGCCGGCGAGCTGTGCGAGCGCTTCGACAGCCTCCTCCTATACACCGACAACCGGGTGATCGACAAGGTCCCGACCTACCGCGGAGAGCGGCAGACCTTCCTCTGACCTGGCAAATCCCCCATCTGTGATCTCCGTCGCTGGCGTTTCCCCTCACCAAACGCCAGCCCACGCAAGCTCACGCAGTCTTTTCCCCCACCCCTCCCCCGGCGAGGCTTACCCCATCAGCCGCGAACGCGGCCTCTCGCCACAGGGAAGGGATACCCGACATGCCCACCATGGAGCTTCCGGTCACCGAGCGCCCGCTCCGCCGCGCCGACCTGGCCAGCACCGCAGGACCCCGGACCGACGGGCGCAGATACGAGCTGCTCGACGGGGCCCTGCTGATCAGCCCGCCACCGCCCAGCCACCACCAGCGGGTGGTGCTGAACCTGGCCCGCCAGCTCGCCCTGGCGCTGCCCGGCGACCTGGAGGTCCTGGTCGGACCGTTCCCGGTCGGGCTGGCGGAGGACACCGAGTTCTCCCCGGACGTGCTGGTCGCCCCGGCCGAGGACTTCACCGACCGCGACCTGCCGTGCGCGCCCTTTCTCGCCGTCGAGGTGCTGTCGGTCGCCACCCGCCAGCTCGACCTCGAGGTGAAGCGGGCCCGGTACGAGGCGGCCGGCACGCCGTACTACTGGGTGGTCGACCCCGACCTCCCGCAGCTGTTCGCCTGGGAGCTGAACGACGACGGCCGCTACGTCGACGTCGGCCACGTGATCGGCGAGAGCTGCTTCGTCGTGGAGCGCCCCTGCCACCTGGAGATCGTCCCCCTCCGCCTGCTCCGTCCCCCGGCCTGACGAGATGGCCGACCCTGCTGCCGACCACGGCCGGCCAGCTAGCCGGTCAGGTCGGCGGGGATGGCGATGACCTCGGTGAGCGCGCCATGACGCGCCACTGTCATCGGGAAGGGTTCGCCGATCGACTCGCCGAACAGCAGGCCCTGCAACGCCTGGGTGGAGTCGATCGGGGTGCCCGCCGCCGCGAGCACCAGGTCGCCGGGGACCAGGCCGGCCCTGGCGGCGGGACTGCCGACGACGACGTCCACAATCCGCAGCGCCACCACCTGATCCCCGGTGGCGGTGCGGTCGGCGAGCGCGGGCGGTACCCGGACGGGCATCCCGACCACGCCGAGGTACCCCCGGCGGACCCGGCCCTCGCGCAGGAGGGTGGCCAGGATGCGCCGGGTGGTGCCGTTGACCGGCACGGCGAGGCCGAGGCCGATGCCGGCGACGGCGGTGTTGATGCCGACGACGCGGGCGCTGGAATCGGCGAGCGCGCCGCCGGAGTTGCCGGGGTTGAGCACCGCGTCGGTCTGGATGACGTCCTCGACCAGCCGGCGGGCGCCGCCGTCCCGGGTGGGCAGCGACCGGCGCAGCCCGCTCACCACCCCGGCGGTGACGGAGCCGACCAGGCCGAGCGGACTGCCGACGGCGACGACCAGCTGCCCCACCTTGAGCTGGTCGGCGTCGCCGAACTCGGCCCTGGCCGGCACCGTGCCGCGCGCCCTGACCACGGCCAGGTCGGACAGCGGGTCGGCGCCGACGACGTCGAACTCGACCTCGGTGCCGTCGCCGAAGGCGGCCACGCCGTTCCGGCCGCCGTCGACGACGTGTGCGTTGGTGACGAGGAAGCCGTCGTCGGTGAGGACGACGGCGGAGCCGGTGGCGATGGCGGTGTTGGCGACGGAGCCGCGACGCAGCCACACGCGCAGGCTCGCGACGTGCGGCAGGAGCTGCTCGGCCACCCCGGTGACGACCCGGGAGTAGGCGTCGAGGGCCGGCTGGTCCGGCTGGTCCGGCTGCCCTGGACGCTCGGTCCCGCTCCCGCCCTGCTGGGTGTCCATGCCCGTGTCAACGCCGCGGCGGCTGTCCGTACGCCGGAGTCCGCTCACGGCGTAACGCGTCCGATTGTTCCCATTAGTCCCCTATCGTGCGAAGCTACTGATCGGTTCAGCCCCGGGTAAACCCCACTCCTCGAAGGAGGCCACATGAGGTCACTTCGTCGCCCCATCGTGTTGGCCAGCGCGGTGCTGCCGATCGTGGCGCTCGCGGCCGGCGCGCTCACCGGCACTGCCGGTTCAGCGGGCGCCGCGGAACCGCGGACCGCCCTGTCCAGCGCCGCCGCCCCCGGCATGGCCGGCACCTCCCGGCTCGGCGCGGTCGACGCCTCGCAGCAGGTCTCGGTCGCCGTCACCCTGCGGCTCCGGCACACGGACCGGCTCAGGGCGTTCCTCGCCGAGGTCAGCGACCCCGCCTCGGCCGAGTACGGCCACTACCTCACCCCGGCGCAGTTCACCGCCGAGTACGGCCCGAGCAAGGCCGACGTGGCGGCGGTCAGCGCGCACCTGCGCGCCGCCGGCCTCAAGATCACCTCGGTCAGCGGCAACCGCCAGGTCATCGACGCGACCGGACCGGCCAGGGCGGTCGGCACGGCGTTCGGCACCAGCCTCGGCCGGTACCACGACGGCAGCCAGGGCAGGAACTTCTACGCCAACGACCACACCCCGACCCTGCCGGCCAGCCTGGCCAGGCTGGTCACCGGCGTGAACGGCCTGAACAACCACTACCAGCGCCAGCACTATGCCGGCCCGACGGCGACCCCGACGGCGACCCCGGCGGCGGCGCCGCACAGCAACGCCAGCCCGGACGGCGGCTACACCCCGACCGACCTGCGCACCGCGTACGACCTCACCACCCTCGGCGGGGACGGCACCGGCGTCACGATCGGCATGTGGGAGTTCGACGGGTACAAGGCGTCGAACCTGAGCAAGTACAGCAGCCAGTACAAGCTGTCGACCGGCACCGTGACCACCCGCTCGGTGGACGGCGCGAACTACGACTCCAGCCCCGGCGACGGCCAGATCGAGGTCGAGCTGGACATCGAGATGGGCCATGCGGTCGCGCCCAAGGCCAACCAGGTCGTCTACGAGGCGCCGAACTCCGACGCCGGCGAGGTCGACATGGCCAACGCCGTGGCCGCCGACAACCGGGTGAGCGTGCTGTCGATCAGCTGGGGCGCGTGCGAGCCCGACCGCACGCTGTCCGAGGAGCAGTCGGTCGACCAGGCGTTCCAGCAGATGGCGGCGGAGGGCATCAGCGTGTTCAGCGCCTCCGGTGACGACGGCTCCCGGGACTGCTCCCGGTCCACCTCCGGCTCCGGCGTGGTCGCGGTCGACTTCCCGGCGGCCGACCCGTACGTGACCGGTACCGGTGGCACCACCCTGCACGTCAACAGCAACTCCACCTGGAGCTCGGAGGCCGGATGGAGCGGCTCCGGCGGTGGGGTGTCGACGGTGTGGGCGGCACCGAGCTACCAGAACGGCGGCTCCAACGGGAAGCGCACGGTGCCGGACGTCTCCTCGGTGGCCGATCCGAACACCGGGGTCAGCGTCTTCTCGGCGGAGTGCCTCTTCGCCGGCTTCTGCTTCAACACCTGGCTGACCGTGGGTGGCACCAGTGACGCCGCGCCGCAGTGGGCCGGCTTCGCCGCGCTGTACAACCAGAAGGCGGCCGCCGCCGGCAAGGCCCGGCTCGGCTTCGCCAACCCGCGGCTGTACCAGGTGGGCGGGTCGAGCAGCTACGCCTCGTCGTTCCACGACATCACCAGCGGCACCAACACCGATTTCAGCGCCACCGCCGGCTACGACAAGGTGACCGGCTGGGGCACGCTCCGCGCGAACGGGCTGGCGACCGCCCTGCTGGCTCAGTAGTTCTTCCCTACCGGCGAGTCCTTAAGCGGTCGTTAAGTCGCTCACCGGCTGGTCGCACGGCCGGTGGACACGGACCGACACGGACGAGGCACGGCCGACGCCGGCGAGTAGCCGGCGTCGGTCGCTGTTTCGCCGCCGTCCCAGTCTCTCCGGCGGTACTCCGGCCCCGCCTGACCATTATCTGTTACCAACCGTAACAGTACGGTCGTATTGTGCTATTTATGGCCCTCTTAAGCTCTTGCGTCTTTTGGGGCTCACTGGGGCGGGGGTAACCTTTCCTGGTCTACGCTCGGACAACTCCAGACAATTGGGAAAAATGCTGTATCGCGGATATGACGGCGAGTTCCGTGTTCTCGACAACACACTCGAGATCGTCAAGGGCGACGCCGAGGACGAGTCGGCGCGCCGGCTCCCACTGGCGGAAATAGGCGCTGTGCGCTTCGTTCCCGCCGGCACCAGGGCCTCCGTCGGCTGGCTCCAGGCCCTGCCGGCGGGCTTCGTGCAGCCCGTCCCCGACCGGGAGGCGGCGCTCGCCGACCCGTACACGGTGTTGTTCGAGGCGACGGACGAGGAGCAGTTCGCCCAGCTGGCGGACTGGCTCTACGAGGTCGTCGGGATCAACACCCAGGACGGCGAGGTGGTACCCGCCGCGGACGGCCCGCCCGCTGCCGACCGGTACCCCGAGGAGGACGACCCGAGCGGCCGGAGGTTCAAGATCCTCGCCGCCGCCCTCGGCGTCTTCGTGCTGATCGCGCTGGTCGCGCTGATCGCCTGGCCGAGCGGCGGGAAGACCAAGGACACCGCCTCGCCGCTGCCGAGCAACGGCCCGTCCTCGCTGTCCAGCCTCAGCCCCACCGACACCGGCATGCCGCCGACGAGCAACAGCGGCTCCCCGACCGCCGTACCCACCACCCACGCCAGCCGGTCGAGCCGCGCCCCGTCGCCGCCCCCCGGCGAGACCCCGCCCGGCGGCACCACCTCGGACCCGGCGCCACCGCCGACCGGCGGCGGCCCCACCACCCCCGGCCTCCCGGTGGTCCAGCAAGGCCAGCCCTGCAACAACCTCGGCGCCAAGGCACAGGACAGCCGAGGCCACCTGATGGAGTGCCAGCGCTCCGGCCTGCTCGGCCTCAACCAGACGTGGGAACGCGCCTAACCACCACCAGCCGCCACCCGCCCCGTGTCTCAAGGTCGGCTTCCGCCTGTCTGCCCTTGGCGGATTTCGGACCCCTGCGGCCACGATCAAGGAGTTGTGCCCGCATTTTCATGTGAGTGACCCGGGCCGCTGTGCTGTGGCCGCCGTGGTGGCGGGAAAATGGCGGGGTGTTCGTCCGGGACGCCGGTCGCTTTGTGATGCGGGTTGAGCTCGGATGTGAGTATGGCGTTGGGGGCCACCGACAGGAACTGTCGATTGTTGCTTGGAGCACGCGGGTCAGACTCTTTAGCCCTGTGGTTCCTCCGGACGGACGCGTCCAGTCCAGCTTGGTGATCGGAGGGCCCTGGTGCAGTTGCTGCATGAGC
>JBJMIH010000166.1:0-73429 GCA_045806985.1 Mycobacteriales bacterium
CGACGTCTGATCCCCCCACGCCAGCGGTGAAGTTCCGAGACCCCGACTAAGGAAGTCATGCGCGTCAACTTCGTCTTCTCCGAGGTCGCTATCGGCCTGCGCCGCAACGTCACGATGACGGTGGCCATGGTCCTCACCACCGCGATCTCCCTCGCCCTCTTCGGAGCCGGTCTGCTGCTCGCCAAGCAGGTCGGCCAGATGAAGCAGTTCTACGCCGACAAGGTCGAGGTCTCGATCTTCCTCCAGGAGAACGTCACCGAGGACCAGAAGACCAGCCTGCTGACCCAGTTGCGCAACGATCCGCTGGTGCAGAGCGTCCAGCACGAGTCCAAGGCCGAGGCGTACGAGCGGTTCAAGGTGCAGTTCCGTGACACCCCGCAGCTCGTGGCCAACGTCAAGCAGGACGTGCTGCCCGAGTCGTTCCGGGTGCGGCTGAAGGACTCCGGCAAGTTCGAGGCGGTCTCCGCCAAGTACTCCGGGAAGACGGGCGTCGACCAGGTCGTCGACCAGCAGAAGATCCTCGGGCGGCTGTTCAAGGTGCTGAACGGCATCCGGGACTCGGGCTTCGCGCTGGCGCTCGCCCAGGCGATCGCCGCGCTGCTGCTGATCGGCAATACCGTCCAGGTGGCGGCGTTCAGCCGGCGCCGGGAGACGGGGATCATGAAGCTGGTCGGTTCGTCCAACTTCTACGTGTACATGCCGTTCGTCCTGGAGGCGGCGGTCGCCGGCTTCGTCGGCTCGCTGATCGCCATCATCGGCCTGGCGGTCGCAAAGATCTTCCTCATCGACGGCGCGTTGAAGTCGCTCTTCACGTCGGGGATCATTCCCAATATCCAATGGTCGTCGATCGCCCTGGTCAGCCCGATACTGGTGCTCACCGCGGTGGTCATGGCCGCCGTCGCCGCCGTGGTCACACTGCGGTTCTACGTCAAGCTGTAGGAAGCAAGGGAGATCGTGCCGAAGGAGAGCGGCCGCAAGCTCATCGCCCAGAACCGCAAGGCGCGCCACGACTACCACATCGAGGACACGGTCGAGGCCGGCATCGTGCTGACCGGTACCGAGGTGAAGTCGCTGCGTGCGGGAAGGGCGTCGCTGGTCGACGGGTACGCCACCGTCGACGGTGGCGAGGTGTGGCTGCACCGCATCCACATTCCCGAGTACACCGAGGGAAGCTGGACCAACCACGAGCCACGCCGTACCCGCAAGCTGCTGCTGCACCGCCGCGAGATCGAGAAGCTGACCGGGAAGACGATGGAGGCCGGCTTCACGCTGGTCCCGCTGGCCCTGTACTTCCGGGACGGCAGGGCCAAGGTGGAGCTGGCGGTCGGGCGCGGCAAGCGGTCCTACGACAAGCGGCAGGACCTGGCCAAGCGGGACGCCCGGCGGGAGATCGCGCGGGCGATGGGCCGGCGCGCCAAGGGCCGCTGAGGCGGGTCGTGTCCCGCGCCGTCCAGATCGCGGTGGTCGGGCCGAGCGCGGCGACCGGGGCCGAGCTGGCCGCCGCCCGCCAGGTGGGCGCCGCCCTGGCCGCGGCCGGGGCGATCGTGCTGTGTGGCGGCATGGGCGGGGTGATGGCGGCGGCTGCCGCCGGTGCCAGCGAGGCCGGCGGGCTGGCCGTGGGCATCCTGCCGGGCGAGGATCGGGCGGGAGCGGCCCCCGGGCTGGGCGTCGCGGTGCTGACCGGCGTCGGCGACGCCCGGAACGTGATCCTGGTCAGGTCGGCCGACGCCGTGCTCGCGGTCGGGTGCAGCTGGGGCACGCTGTCCGAGGTGGCGATCGCGATGGCCGGCGGTACGCCGGTGGTGATGATCGGCGGCTGGACCCTCCATGATCAGGACGGCCGGCCGGTACCCGGGCCTCGGCAGGCCGCCGACCCGGCCGACGCCGTCGCGGCCGTGCTGGAACTGGTACGCGGCGCGGAATGAATCCGGTTGCCCGAACCGTTATGGTGTAGGTAACCAACCCAGGGGGTGAACGGCTTCGACTCCGGACGTCGAGGCAGGAGAAGCGGGCCGAGGATCCCGTCGCTAACCTCGTTAATCACGTGACGGAACTTATAAGCGCCAACTCTAGTCAGCGCGATCTCGCTCTCGCCGCCTGAGGCGACTGCGGATCTGTCCGCCCGGGTATGCCTTCGACCCGGATGCGGGCATCATTGAGAAGGTCTCACCTTCCGCCCCGGTCGCGGGGACGGTAGGGACATCAAACAGCGACTGGGCCCGTCTCACCGACTTGCTCGCATGATCGGTGGGGCCGAGTAAGGACAAAGCGAGCTGCGCCCGGAGAAGTCCTGCCAAACCGCCGGAGGACGCGGGTTCGATTCCCGCCACCTCCACGAGATCACCGGCCGCTGGCCTGAAGGTTCAGGTCAGCGGCTTGTGTTTGGGTACACGTTGAACACACGACTCCCCCCGTCGTCCCGGTGGACCGGCAATCCCGGTACCCCGAGGAGGGCGGCACGTGGCGAGCATTCTTCGTCGACCTGGCACGACCGGGACAGTCCGGTGGCGGGTCCGCTGGCGTGAAGGTGGCCTCCGGGACGGACGCCCGGACGGTGAGACCTGCGACACCCCGGCAACCGAGGGACACCAGCGCCCCGAGGGCTATCCCAAAGGCTGTCGCGGCCTCAAACTCCAGCGAGAGACGACCTCAGAGCCCCAGGGGCGACCGTTCACGCTCGAGGACGGCTTCAACGAGTACCTCGCGAAACGGGTGGACGCGGACCGACGCACCATCCACGAGTATCGCCGTGACTTCGATAACCACGTCAAGGCGGCCATCGTGAAACTGCCCGACGGCCAACGGGTAGGTCCCCTCGGCCAGGTCCCGATGCGCGAGTTCACTGAAGACATCGACCAGGCCTGGGTCAACCACATGCGCAGCAAAACCTATGGCGCCCAGGCGAAGCACTATTCGGCCAAGACGATCATCAACATTCACGGATCGGTGATCTCGCCTGTCTTCGAGTACGGAGTCCGCCGGCAGCGCTGCGCTATCAATCCTTGCCGCGACGTCGACCTGCCGGAACGTAGGGGGCGCTCGGTCAAAGCCCATCAGGTTCTTGACAGCGACGAGTTCCCGGACTGGATCGACTGCGCCTACGAAGTGGATGAGGACACCGGCGACATCACCGCAACGATCCTGGCCACCGGGATCCGATGGGGAGAACTGACCGCCCTGCCGGTCCGCGACGTCAAGATCAGGCGGCGTCCGGAGACCGGGGACATCACCGGCGCCCGGATCACCATCACCCAGGTCGTCAAGGAGGATGAGCACCGGCGCCCCTACATCTCCACCGAGGAGGGCAAGTCCCCGAACGCCTTCCGAACGATCGAGGTCGGCGAGCCGGCCGCCAAGATCCTCGCCGCGCGCATGGAGGGCCGCGCACCCAACGACCTCATCTTCCCTCCGCCTGGAACGCGTGGCGGCCGGATCTGGCGGAACCCGAACTTCCACGCCCACCGGTGGGTGAAGGTGAAGGCCATAGCCGCCAGGCGGGGCCTGACCAAGGACCCCAGCCCTCACCGAATGCGGCACGCGCACGCGACAGCGCTGATCCCGCTCCACGGCATCGAATCGGTCTCCAAGCGGCTCGGACACGCCAACGTCCTCATCACCAGCGAGATCTACTCCCACCTGGTGGCCAGCGCGGACCAGCAGATGGCAACCGCACTGGACGGTGTGCTCCGCCGGCGCTCAGGGCCGGATGAGGCTGCCAGCCGCACCGGTACGTCCGTTGCGGCGGGAAACAAGTAACAGGAGGTGGCGGCCCGGCTGACCGGCCGACGATCGGCCGCCGCTTCTCACTGACCTGCCTGCCTAACAGAAGCCGCTGAGGTAAGACACAAGAACCCCCGAAGCGATCACTGCGGGGGGTATCGATGCGCAAGCCGCACTCTGTAACGCCAAAGCCACCAGCCTCCGCCGCGGACTTGATCGCACGCGTGGTCATCTCTGTGGCGGAGGCCGGCCAACTCCTCGGCCTGTCGCGGTCATCGGCATACCAGGCGGTTCAGCGAGGCAAAATCCCGAGCGTACGGATAGGGCGAAGAATCCTGGTGCCCACAGCCCCGCTACTGGAGATGCTCGGCATCAGCAACCGACGGCCACCCGAGTGATCATGCCGCCCCCGCATGTCCAACCTCCACACACGAGATCGAACCGTCCGCCCTGACCACACGCCGGCCCGCTGCACCGCTCGTCGAACCAACCCGGTCGTACTTGGCCCGCGCCGTCCGTTCCGATGTCTCATCTGGCGAAGTTCAACATCCGGTCATGCCGAATTGCGGATGGTAGGTGCAGCCGCGCGGAGCGCTCACGGCGGCAGGCGACGGTAGCCGACTCGGCGGGCGACGTCTTCTACGGCAGGTCGATGGTCTCCAGCAGTTCCACGGCCCGGTTCAACCGCTACGCGGGTAGTAGCCATGCGTGCGGGGTGGTGCCGGTCGTGGCCTTGAACTGGCGTGTGCGCGAGCGGCCGTTCATCGGTGCGCGCCGCTAGTTCCTCCGCCAGGAGCCGCTGGTCCAGGTGCCGGCGGGGCCGAACCAGGACGTCGGCGGGGTGGTGGTCTCGCCACCGGAGGGGCCGGCGCGTCGATGTGCTGGGCGTGGCCGCCGTCCCGGCGCCAGGTGTCGTTAGGTCATGGGCGACCCGGTTGGCCGGTTCCCAGGACGGCGGTTCGGCCACAAGCGCCGCCACCGCCGCCGACCAGCGGCACTCGTCGTAGTTCTGCCGACGGATCCGAGATGGTCGGGCTACGCCGCAATGATGACGGCATTCTGGTCCAAGGAGCGATATCTCGGCCCTGCTCGGATGTCTACGGTTGGTATGAAACCGATCATGGAGGTCCTGAATGCGTGGAAAGCCACTCTTCACTGCCGTCGCCGTCGCCGTGGCTGGCCTGGCCGGCACCGCGTCGGCGGCGACGGCACCGACAACGACGGCCGCGGAGAAGGGCGGCACGGTTCACCTGATCGACTACACCGACAACGACGGTGCGACGACCACGGCCGTGCTCAGCGGCGCGGTCGGTGATCTGGGGACTGGGATCAGCGTTGGCCCGGACGGCACCATCTCCCCCGATCACACCCAGCTCAACCTTGTGCTGAGCCAGGGCTCGTTCCGTGTGGACGTCGCCGACATCGATCAGAAGTTCATCAGCGCGCTCAGCACCACCCCGTTCCAGCCCGGCAACAACTCATGCTCGGGCCATGTGAGTGTTACCGGGTGGGCCGGCATCGTGGCGGGCTCAGGCACCGGCGCCTACCGCGGTATTGGCGGCGGCTTCCACCTGACCATCACCGCCGAGGAGGTCGATACGCCGAACAATGGTCAGTGCGACGCCTCGGGCGCCATGCTCGGCCAGGCGATCATCACCCAAGGAACCGGCACCGTCGCCTTCAGCTAACGCCGGCGCGCGATCGATCCTGTGAGGCCGGGCAGCTGGTTCAAGCGCGAGGCAGGGCCCGCTATGGCTCGCAAGGCAGACATCCTGACAGGCCGCCTGTCGGCGAGCGAGCGCTGGCTATGAAGATCAGAATCGACGGCGAAGGTCGGCGAGTTCTGACTGCACCCACGGCCGATTTCATGATCAATGTTGGTGAGTTTTGACCGCAGTATCTTCGCCGTGGCCTGCTGGTTGGATCATGCTGGCGAGTCGGGTTGTGAGCTGGGTCAGGTCGACTGGACGGGTGGTGTCGATGTTGATGACCTCTCCGAGGCCGATGGGCTGGTCGTATTCAGCCACGAGTTCGGTGGACAGTTCGGTCAGCGGGTGCGCCGCATGCGCTGTTGGTGCTCGGGCGGCGAAGCGTCGGGCCAGCTCATCAGTCGGGCAGACGCAGTGGATCTCGATGATGCGTGCCTGTAGCTGCAGTAGCCGGGAGTGTTCGTATTCGTTGTGTGGGCGGAAGTTGGCTTCGATAACGGCCGCTGGGCAGCGTTCGGCCAGACGCCAGAGCACCTCCATTGCGGCCCCTCCGATGCGTCGGGACCAGGTCAGGTCGCCTGCTGGTCCGCCGAGGGTGTCCACGAGCGTCTCTTTAATGTCGTCCTTGCAGATCAGAGGGAGGCGCAAGGCAGCGGCCAGGCCGATGGCCAGTGTGGTCTTCCCAGCTGCGGGAGCGCCGGAGACCAGGATGATCAGGCGTGTGCTCATAGCTCCTCATAGCGCCAGTCCGTTGGCGGCATGCACTCGGCGATCAGCAGGGCCATCCGGCCTGGTTGGGGCCGGAGCAGAATCGGCCGCCGGCTGTCAACGCCGGGTCAGCCGTGGTCAGCCGGCTGATCTGGGTGCGGGTCTGTGCGAGGCGATAGGAGCCGGTGCCGGTTTCGATGATGTTGCCGCCGAAGGTGAGCCGGTCGACGATGGCGGCGCAGAGCCGGGGGTCGGTGAAGGTCTTGGCCAAGCGCGAAACTGTCGTTGGAAGCGATGGCCACGGAGTTCTTCTCCTCGCGTTCAGTGAGCACCTGGAACAGTAGCTCGGCGCCGCGCCGGTCCAGTTCCATGTAGCCGAGTTCGTCGCCTCCTGCGGCGGCTTGACCAGGCGTGCGCATCTGCCGCCGTGCGGGTGTTGTGTTCGAGACTGTCTTTACCAGTGGACTAGTGACGCCGCCGTCGCCTGGTCGTCTTCACCATCCCGGAAGGGCATGCGGAGGCAGCGTTAAATAGCCAGCCACAGAAGACAATTTAGAAGTGATCTGCCGGTGCTGTTGATATAGAGAACGACCCCTGCCGCTACGGTGTTTCACGACCAAGATCAACACCTGTTGGGGAGGGGTCGTTGCGCACGAAGGCTACTACAGGGCTGCCTGAAGACATGTACGCCGAGCTGGTGGACCTGGTGGCCACCCGGCTGGGGGGCTGGAACCCGCATCGGGGCCGGCCCCGGGCGCTGCCGTTGGCGCGGGCGGTGCATCTGGTGGTGTTCCTACTGCGCCACAACCTGGCCCAGGCCGCCGCCGCTGAGGTCTACGGCATCTCCCAGGCCAGCGTGTCCAGGTTGTACAACCGGCTGACGCCGGTGATCAGCCTGGCGGTGGGCGAGCTCGTGCCGTCCCTGGCGGCCAGCGCCGGGCGGGTGTTGCTGGTTGACGGGACCTTCGTGCCCACCTTCAACTGGAAGGCCGTGGAAGACCTGTACTCGGGTAAGCACCACGACCACGGGGCCAACGTGCAGGTCGTGGCCGACACCACCGGCCGGGCGGTCGCGGTCGGCCCACCACAACCTGGCGCCCGACACGATTCCCGCGCCTTCACCGACACCGGCCTGGCCGAACTGCTGACCGACATCCCCGCCCTCGCCGACACCGGCTACCTGGGTCATGACCAGCTCCACACCCCACCCCGCAAGCAACCCGGCCGGGACCGCACCGCCGCCGACAAGCAGTCCGCCAGCGCCATCGCCACCATCCGCTGGGCCGTCGAGCAGGCTATCGCCCACCTGAAGAACTGGAAGATCCTAGCCACCCGCTACCGCGGCCCCTGGCACAAGCTGGCCACCGTCATCCACGCCGTAGCCAGCCTCGAACTCTTCCTCACCTGGGCATGACTACTTCTGAATTGACTTCAGTGTTCGTCGCACGGTAGGGCCCGGCCTCGGGCCAGGAGGCCGGGCGGTGGAGAAAGTTACGCCGGCGACCCTTGCTGCTCCGGCGACAGCTGAAGGCGACGCCGCAGGGCAGCTGCTCGCGCGAGGATCAGCCGTACGCCTCGACGCAGTCGGCGGCAATCCAGCCGGAGAGGTTGTTGTAGACCACCGCGGCCCACAGGTTGGCGCTCGCGCCGGCGCTGCAATCGGTGTAATCACCGCCGGAGGTGGTCAGCGTACAGCTGGGGCTGTCCAGGACGGTGTCCATCGGTACCTGGTCGAGGGCGGTCGAGCTGGAGTCTGGTGCCGCGCGCAGGCGCAGACCGTCAGCGATGACCACCACCTGGCAGATGTCCTGCCGCGACTGACGGGTCGGAACGGAGTGGGCCGGGCCGGCCAGCGGACCAACGCTGAGCGGCGCCGCGATCAGCAAGAGGAGCAGGACGAGTCGTAAGCACTTCATCATCGGTCAGTCCTCCTCAGCCGATCACGCGAACCCAGAACGGGTCACCGTTGAGAATGCGGTTCGAGCTGTAGAACCCGCCGAGCTGCGCGCCGCCCGACTTGTTGTCGTTGAGCGGGACGTGCTCGGTCGAGTAGTTTCCGTTCGCCTTGGCGGCACCCTGGTTGGTGGAGGCGAAGGGGTACTCGTCGCAACTATCATTGACGAATTGTCGCTGAAAGACGGAAGCACTACAGGCCGTGCGCCGATTGGCGCGTATCTGCTTGGGGTCCGTTTGTCTGGTGAGTGGGTGCCCATTGATCTGGTCGACGCCGGGCTCTCCGACCAGCCTATTCTCAGCCTCCTGTATATGCGCTGCCGTCTCCGGGGCATTTCCGCTCAGGCTGATGGTGAACGTCGGTACGTAGGTATCCCAAGTGCATGTTTGCGGGCTCGCGTCTTTCGTGCGGTTCTCGCAGAACACGGTCTGAGCGTAGACGCAACCCGATGGATTGGTGTGGGCAAAGACCGGATCGTTGTCGCAGCGTATGCCCCACAGCTCGAACGTTCCCACCGGAAGCTCCGAGGTATTCGGAGCGGCATTGCCAAGCATGCTGATCCAGAGAGGCTGTGGTTGCGGCTCAGCGTCGGCGGTCAATGTGCCGTCCACGATGAGCGGTATGTCGGGGTACAGCGGTACCTCGGTGTTCACGGGAAGACTCTGGGACATGAGGGTGCATGACGCGTTGGTTGGACGGCAGAGGAACTCTCCCCTGATCGTGCTCGGACTCGTGGCCAGAACTCCGGTGGTGTTACTCACGAGAATTTCGAGATGCTCCGTTAGCTCTCGGGCGCCGGCATTGAGGCTGTCGGAGTGAAAGAGATCTAGCTCCCCAGTGCCGACGATGTCGCCGGTGTCGTCTTGCAGGATGCCGATGTTCCAATCGTCCCAACGACAGCCGTGTAGCCGGTCGATGACGTACATCTCGTTGGGTAGGCACTGGTCTGGCCAATCGGACGGTATGTTTGGTTTCGGCATGCTGGTGGCGGTCCCGCTGTGCAGGAAGCACAGCGATCGATGGCCAGGATTGGCCGAGCCGTTGCGACGTGCCTGGGCTTTCTTCTTCACCGCATCGCAGTAGCTCGATTCCGGAATTGCCGGGCTCATCTGCCGTACCTTTGTGGAGGTCGTGCCCGGCTTCTGCCGGTGGGGTGCTGTTCCCTGATCGGCGGCGGCACTGCGCACGCCGCCAGTAAGCAGCAGCGCCAGCCCGACAGTCAGGACGGATAAGAGGGCACGTTTGTTCTGCACCATTCACCACCTCATGGGTTGATGGCACACGAGAAACAGCGGGCAGCCGAAGATGGCGCCAAGAGGCGCGAGCGAGGAAAAGAAGCCAGGGCCAGCGGCAATCGGCCTCGCTGAGCTGTCGGAAACCTCCGTCCCCCGTGTCGTGATCTTATAGAAGGTGACGATCACTCTAGCGAGTCGGACAAGAGCGGTCAATATGGCAAAATGGTGGCATGACTGACGACAGGTCGGAACCAGTTCCGCTGCGGGCAGTCGACGGGGTGATGGAAGCCGATTACCACCAGTTCTTGCTGGTGAGCGACGGCTGGCCTGACCCTGACGAGGAGCCGATCGGCGGCCAGAACGGACTCGTCGAAGTTCGCGCAGGCGGAATTACCGTACTGACCGGCGCGCAATACGGTGAGCTGCCCATCCACGTCGCTCTATATGACCGGGAGCCGCCGCTCCAACTCATTGAATGGGACGAGGTCGTCGACGTCAGCTTTACCGCTACGGGTCAGCTCGTTTTCAGCGAGCTGATGGGGAATGCGAATCGCGAGTTGCCTGACGTGGCTTTTCGCGGGCCAGGCGACTACCGACTGCGGTTCTGCGCCCGCGGCCGGGATGGCGAAGATGAGCACCATGCTGTGCTGGTCTGGCCGGGACCTCCGGCGTCGCCGCACGTCCACCGGCGTGCCGATCAGACTGGCGCCGCTTTCCGCGATGAGCCGTCCGAGCCGACACCAGTTCCGCCGCGCGACGCAGATCTGGTCGCCGCCGTCGCCCGACTAACCGAGACTATCGCCCAACCGTCGCCGCCCATCCTCAGCGGACGGGTTCGCACGGTACATCGCAGCAGTCGGGTGCCGGTGGCGGTCGGCGAGGTGTATGAGGCAGTGGGTCATCTGCACTGGTGGCTCGGCATCGGTGGAATTCCCGCCTACGGGTCCGGCCAGCTGTTCACCATCTACCTGCGGCGGAAGATCCGCCTGAGCGCCCGCGGGACAGTGCTCGCGGCTGAGCCGAGCCGACGGCTGCACTTCAGTCTCTTCTGGACCTGCCCCCCTTACAACTGGGAGGTTCCCGATCCGCCGACTGCCGTAAACATCGACTTACGGGCCGATAGCGCAGAGACGCTCGTGCAGGTGACCCACACCGGCGTACCCGCCGAGTGGGCCGAGGATGTCGACCTGCTTTGGGCCTACTACCTGGACCGCCTCGTGGCGGCGACCACGGGTGCGCCAATTGGGCACCATCCATGGGACGCGTAACTCACGTCCAGCGTCCGAGGGGACGGGTGCTATACCGATAGAAATAGGCCGAGGGGCAGCGGACGCCCTCAGTCGAGCAGGCCGAGAAAGCTGGCCGCGCCGCCAGCTTGTGCCATACGCAGCGTCGTGCACGTCCGCGTCGGGGTTGGTCGGCGGTTGGCCCGCCGGTGGGGTCGCACTGGCGGTGGCCCGGTGGTTGAGCTGATCGACCTGGCCATTGAGGTGATCGACGAGGCTGGCGAAGCGGTTCGTCGCCGCCGCAGCGTCCCGAAGCGCGTCGACACCGACGTTGCCGTGCGCGTCGAGGCGGTGCGTGGCAGCGAAAAACGACAGGCTGGCGGTGCTCTGCCAGGCGGTCATCGCGTCACCAGCAGCCCCTTTGACCTTGCCGTGCGCCCGCTCCATCTCCTCGGCCGCCCTGCCGAGTGATGCCGCCGCCTGGCGGAGTCCTTCCGGATCGGCGGCGAGCGGGGAGTAGGTGGCAGTCACCGAACGGTCCGCTCGATGCCGACCGCACCAGCCAGGTCGGTGTCGGTGTACGCCTGGGACGCCCCTACGACCTGCCGGCCAAGGCCGCCGTCGTGTTCGGCCACGGCTCGCACCGGTGACCTGCTCGCCACGGTCGCACGCCAGCCCGGCCGGCAGAGGGTTGGATATGGTCCCGCGGTGCGTACCTGGACTCGAATCCTCCTGGTGTCTGTTGTCGTGGTGCTGGCGCTGGCCGGTTGCTCCGGCAAGAGCCATACCGCCAAGCCCCACCTGAGCAGCAGTCCTTCATCTCAGCCAGCAGCGCCGAAAGCGCCGGCCGCCGCTTCGGCCCATACGCAGGAAGGTGCCGTGGCCTTCGCGCGGTACTGGTTGGGCAAGCTCCTGCCTTACACCTTTTCCAGCCTCGATAGCAGCCAGCTTCACGCGACGAGCCTGCCGAGCTGCACCACCTGCCAGAACGTGATCAACAGCGTCGAGGCGGTGAGGAAGGACGGCCAGAAGTACGTCGGCAACGACATCACCATCCTCGACGCGCAGTCGCCGCCGGTCGCAAACAGCCAGAGCCAGACCGTGGACGTCACCTACCGCGCCCCCGCCCAACAGATCGTGGACAAGGCGGGCAAGACAGTCAGCACCGATCCGGCATCCGACCACGCGGTTTCCGAACTGACGCTGGACTGGGATAGCGGCCACTGGATGGTGCACGAAGTGAAGCTGCTTGGAAGCTAGCCGCCGCACGTACCTGACGAGGGGAGACAGCATGGTGCGGACACGGGGGAACGCGAGGGTGGCCGCCGTACTGGTTCTCGCACTGGTGGTTGTCGCTCTCGAAGCTGATGTCATGCGGTCCGCCTCGGCCGGCGGAAAGAAGTGTGGCAGGTCCACATGCCAAACCACTCCCACCGGCGTGAGCGAGCAAGGCGCCGTCACGAACCCGGCGAGCCCGCCGGCAAACGACGCTCACGACACGCACTCGACCGGCCCGGCCACCCAGACCACCTACACACCGCCGTGCGGTCACAACACCCCCGACGACGGCGACCTGATGTGCATGGAAGGCACGGTCAGGTGCAACCCGACCAATCCCAATGCCCGTTACTGGTGGGTGTGGACTCGGCCGGTGCAGACGCCGCCGGCGCCGTGGCGGTTTCAGGGCACGAGCTGCCTGGATCTCAATCAGGTCGGCGGGCAAGTGCCGCTGACGCCCGGCATGGTGGCGGCTGCCTTCCAGCAGCAGACCTTCGCCAAGGCGACGGTCACCATCCAGCCGTCCCCGAAGACGCCAGTGCACCTGTTGACGGTCTTCACGGCCACCCTGCCCACCGGCGGGCGGCCGTACCAGGAGTTTCCGAACGTGGTGCTGCTCGGCCAGCATCTCGTCATCCGGCCTACCCCACCGAGTACCACTGGGACTTCGGCGACGGCACCACCACGGCCACCAGCAGTGCGCCACTACCACGCAGACCACCCACACCTACACCACGCTGGGCACGGTGAACGTCACCGTCACCGTGGTGTACCGCGGCGAATACGCGCTGCCCGGCGGTCAGTTCCAGCCAATCCCCGGCACTGCTCAGCAGACCAGCGACCCGGTGGCGCTCACCGTCGACCAGATCCAGGCGGTCAACGGTAACTGAGGCGTCCAGGCGCGGGACGGCCGGCGCTACCAGAGGCACGGCGGCCCCTCGTCGTGCTCTACCGCCGTGCGGTCGTGCAGCTTGGGGCGTTTGAACGCACGCCGGTGAGTTAGGCGGGAACGACTCGCGGGCGTGCGGCAAGCGCCGATTACCGACGACCAGCGCGTCACCCGGTTGATGCAGCAGCCGCTTTGGCATGGCGAGCACTGTAGCGAAAGCGGCCAGCCTGTCTAGTCCGGACGCGATACGCCGAAAGCGCAGGTCGGCGGCCACTCGTGCTGGTCGGCGGATGGCAGGATTTGAGTCAGCAATGAAATCCGGCCCGCAGTGGGTCGACAAACGAGCCAAGTGGGTCACTGTACGAGCTGAGCGGGTCAATGGGCGGACCAAGCGGCCCACGAGGTGGGCCAACAGACGAAGACTCGGGTCAATTGGTGACGGCAATTGGCCTGCCCGACCGGGTGGAATCTATCCACGCGCTGCATCGAGCAGCGTCTCCTTATACGAGGGATGTGCACCATGCGCAGGCACTTCGAGGGCGACGGCGGTGGGGGCGGTACCTGATTCCGCCTCTCATCGGCACCGAGCCGCTGAGGACGCAAACGCAGGAGCCTCGGGCTACACACCGAAGCTCCTGCGTTTGCCGTGCTTGCGGTCGACGCCAAGTTCGGTATAGTTGATCTTGTATTTTATGAATCCGCTGCAACGCCTCTACAAGACCAAGCTCGCATTATCCCCCACGATCGCGACCGTGGTTGGCGCTGCCCTTCTGGTGCTGGCCCGCTGGGTCGAGACCCACCATGCGTAACACTGGCTGACCAGCCTGCCGGTCGCCGACGTTGGCTCGGCGCTCTTCACTACCGGCCTGGTGGTGAGCTACTTCGAGTACATCGGGCAGGTGGATGAGGAGGAGCGGGAGTCGCAGCGCCTCATGAAGGTGCTCACCGAGACGGCACCGGCCATAAGAGATTCGGTGGTCGACGGGTTCGCCTTCGCACCGAACCCCCTGACCAACGTGTCCTCGCCCGAGACGCTCGACCGCATCGTGCGCAACTGCCTGGCGATCCGGTTCAAAGACCGATCGTTGGCCGAGGACGTCTACGCAGATATGAGCGTTCAGGTCATCCGGGCAAGCGAGCGCCGGTACGACATCAATGCCTCGGTGGCCTTGTCGCCGTGGGAAGGTGGGCCGGCGTCCGGCAAGGACGCCATGTTCGTTGCCACAGTGCGGTGGGAGTATCGCGTCGTGCCGAGCAGCTCGGTGCTGCGCTTCTCCTGTATCTCAGAGCTCAGTGAGTACGACGGGGTACGTGAAGACCCGACCTCCACGGCTACGTGGTACTTCCAGCCGGTCGGAAAGTTGGACGGAGGGTCGGCCGAGGCGTTCCAGGTCGTTGAGGTCACGGTCGACGGTGAGCCGCGACGGATTCGCCGAACAACGCGGTAGGCAACCAGATTTACACCGCAGACATCGGGCCGGAGCTAGTGAGGACAAAGCGCCAAGTGGTGATCCCTATACCTACCGCGTCCTCGTCCAACAGCACAGCGACCTCCCACCTGGCGGCCAGCGCGGACCAGCAGATGGCAACCGCACTGGACGGCGTGCTCTGCCGGCGCTCAGGGCCGGATGAGGCTGCCAGCCGCACCGGTACACAAGAACCCCCGAGGCGATCGCTGCGGGGGTATCGATGCGCGAGCCACATTCTGTAACGCCAAAGCCACCAGCCTCCGCCGCGGACTTGACCGCACACGTGGTCATCTCTGTGGCGGAGGCCGGCCAACTCCTCGGCCTGTCGCGGTCATCCGCATATCAGGCGGTTCAGCAAGGCGAAATCCCGAGCGTACGGATAGGGGGAAGAATCCTGGTGCCCACGGCCCCGCTCCTGGAGATGCTCGGCGTCAGCACCCGAAAGGCCACCCGAGTGATCGTGCCGCCTACCGTCCGCCCTGACCACACGCCGGCCCGCAGCACCGCTCGTCGATCAAACCCGGTCGTCCTTGGCCCGCGCCGTCCGTTCCGATGTCTCACCTGGCGAAGTTCAACATCCGGTCATGCCGAAGAGCGGGCATCCACCGGGATCTGTTGCAGAGGCGGGTACAGGCTCGGCATCGAGAGCGCACGGGGCTACCGAAGTAGCGGAGAGTTATGGCCCGCCTTAGTTTTGAATTCGACTATAGACAATTCGCTCGTCGGCTGCGCCGCCGCCAACACCGTCGGGATAGTGCCAGGTGCCGACGTACTCCGTATTGTCTTGATTGAAGGTAGCCTGAAAGAACGTGTCTGACTCTTTGCCGCCCAGGCTGACGCGCAGTTTCTGGCCATCTAGTACCCACGTGTAGGTGGACTCATCGCCCATGGTGTCCATGTAATGAGCCTGGAGCGTGTCACTGTCCTGATCATAGGTGACATGCTGGATTACCTTCATTTCGGTGCCGCTGACGACAAAATCGACACTCATTACGAGAAGAAGGCCCTCGCGCAGCGATTTATACTCGGCCTTGCCGTCGATTCCTGACCCATTGACTCGCCATCTTCCGCTCAAACGCTCAGTCAACTCGACCAGCTTAGGATTAGGTTTCGTTGGAGCACGTCCGCCCGCGTTGTCGCTGACCGCCATTGCTGATCCCCTCTAATCTAGCAAAGACTCTCACTGAAACAGGTGCGTCCATCGACAGCCTCAGCAGCAACGGTGACGGAGATGCGACTGGGAGCGCGGGCAACGGCCGCCGAGCGTCGAGCCGACGCTGCCGGGCTACGCTTCGCGTCGTTGCGGCCCGACGCCCTCCGGTATGCCCGTGTGCAGGTGCGGAATGTACACGAGCTTCTGCGTGCGGCCGTCGAGCACGGTCGACTCGACGAGCTCAAGGTCGAAGTCCGGGCCGCCGTGGAACAGTGACGCATAGCCGGCCTTTCCGGTGATCGCCGGGAAGACCAGCACCTCGAGAAAATCGACGAGTCCCGCCGCAAGCAGGGCGCGATTGAGCGAGATGCTGCCGTGGGATCGCATCGGTACGTCGGTCTCGCGCTTGAGCCGCTGCATCGCGGTCACGGCATCCTCCGCGATGACGGTCGAGTTCGACCATCCCAGCGGCACGCTCAGCGTGCTCGAGAACACGATCTTCGGCAAGGCCGTGAGGCTGTCGTAGTAAGGCTCGTCGTACTCAACGACGAACTCGCGGAACTCGCGAAATGTCGTTGCTCCGTAGACCAGCACCTGGTCCTGCGCGTACTTCCGCACCAGGTAGTCCCGGAGCTCAGGGCCTTCCTTGCCCCAGTATCCTGGCCAGCCGCGCGCCGAGCCGTTGCCGTCGAGGCTGCTGAAGAAGTCGACCGTCAGGGTGGCCATCAGATGCCCCGCCGTTCGCCGGTCCTGGTGGTAGTCATGTCAGTACTCCTCATCCGGGTGGTCCGGTCGACCACCGCTCAGTTAGGCCACGAAGGCCGCGACCCGTATCCGACAGATCGCGCAGCGCCGTTACCGTTTCGTTACATTGGGACCAGTCTCAAGACTCGCGATCTCCGTCAACTGAGGTCGTACTTGTCTTGGGAGATCAGCCCGTACCCCGACACGTGCTTCAGGTGGTGGCGTACTGCGGGCGTCCGGTGGGCCGGTAGACCTGGATCGTTATGCCCTTCGGGCAGGCTCGCGAGGCGAGCAGGTCCAGCGCGAAGTCCGGGCCGGTTTCGGGGAATAGCCGCCCGCCTTGGCCGACGACTACGGGGACGATGAGCAGGTTCATCTCGTCGACGAGGTCGTTGTCGAGCAGCCACCGGATCAGGGTGCCGCTGCCGTGCACCTGCAGCTCACCGCCCGGTTTGGCCTTCAGCTCGCCGATCGCGGCCGCGAGGTCACCGGCGAGGACGGTCGTGTCCGCCCAGCGCGGTTCGGTGAGGGTGGTCGACGCCACGTACTTGGGCTTGGTGTTCAGGGCGTCGGCGATGGGGCCGCTGCCGGGACCCATCGCGCCCCAGTAGGGGGCGAACATGTTGTAGGTCCGCCGGCCGAACAGGAACGCGTCCGCGCGCTGGTAGGTCTGGTCGACGAACGTCATGGCCTCGTCGTCGAAAAGCGGCCGGGCCCATCCGCCGCGCTCCATTCCAGGGTCGAGGATCGGATGCCGCCCGCCGTTTGCCTGCATCACTCCGTCGACGGAGACCTGCGTGGTGGTCGTCAGTTTCATGATCGTGATTCCCTTCTCGTTGGTTGCTTGTCCTTCGTAGACATCGGTCATCGCGTCCGCTGCGCGAGGTAGCAGCGGAAGACGAGACCCATGCGCACGGTTCCGTCGGTCCGTGCTCGCGGTCCGAAGAAGGACCGCAGCGCCGCCTCGACGACCGCGCGGCCGGAGTGCCGGACCGCCGCGGCGACCGGGCCGGCCGGCAGCTGGGCGGCGACCGCGTCGTCCTCGCTTTCGAAGGCGACATCGAACGCGATGTCGGCCACGGCCACGGATGCCAACCCGGCATCGAGCAGCGCGCCGCGCGCCGCGTCCGCGTCGGTGAGGTCGAAGGTGCGGCGGTCGGGCACCTCGTCGTGGGCGGCGAGTGGATTGATCAGCGCTGCGCTCTCGGCCTGCTCGGGACCGGCGCCCACCGTCACGACGGCCCTGCCTGAGGGGGCGGTCACGCGCGCGATCTCGGCGAGCGCGTGGCGCGGGTCGGCGGCGTAGAGAACCGAGTTGAACGCGGTGACGACGTCGAAGGCGCCGTCACCGTACGGCATGTGCTCGATGTCGTTGACGACGTAGCGGGCCGCCGGGCGCCGGCGACGTGCGTACTCGACGAGTCCCGGGGCCGCGTCCAGCCCGATGACGTCCGCGCCGTCCTGAGCGGCCAGCTCGGCGAACAGGCCCGCTCCGCAGCCGGCGTCGAGAAGTCGCATGCCGGGGCGAAGGTCGAGGCGTTCGAGCACACGCTCGTACAGCGGCTGGATGCGGCCCTCCGCGAGCTCCGCCCAGCCGCGTGGATCGCTGCTCCAGAGCTCGCCCTGGACGGTCGCGTTCACCGGCAGCTCCCACACACCGGGCGGTCGAGTGCCGGCAACTCCGCCGAGCGGGAGGTCATGAAGAGGAACATGGCCGAACCGTACGGTCGGACCGGCCGTGCGCTCTTGAACAAACCGGGCGTCCTTCCCGCGGCGGACCAGCCGGGGCCCGACATACTGGGTCGGTGACCGGTGACCCGTTCTCCGCCCCCGCGGGCGGGCAGGGCTATGTCGAGCGCCCGCCCGTCCCGGCGTTGCGCGAGCTCGTCTCATCGGTTTGGGTTCAGCAGGTCGCTCGCGACGCCGCGCCGTACCTCCACCGGCGCATCCCCAACGGTGCCGTCGAGCTCGTCTGCCAGGTCGGCTCGGCGCCGCAGGTGATCGGCCCGCTCACCGAGCCGCTGGTCGAAGAACTCCAGCCGGGCACCACGATCGTCGGCGTGCGCTTCGTGCCGGGCGCCTTCCCGGTGATCGCGGGGCAACCCGCGTCGGAGGTGGTCGGACTCGCGCTCGACGCCGAACAGCTGTGGGGCCGCTCCGCCGCCGCCCTTGGCGAGGCGGTCGGCACGGCGGCCTCGCCCCAGGAAGCGCTGGCTGCCGTGCAGCTCCACGTGCATGACCTCGCCGGTGCCGCCGAGCCCCCGGACCCGCTCGTGTCCAAGGTGGTTCGCGGTCTCATGCCGTGGCGCACAGTCGACGTGACATCGCTGCGCGCGTCTCTGCACATCTCCGAGACGCAGCTGCGGCGCCGCTGCCACACGGCCGTCGGGCTCGCCCCGAAGGCGCTGCACCGGATGCTGCGCTTCCAGGGTTTCCTCGCGCTCGTCCAGCAGGCGATCGCCCAGGGCCACGCGGCGACGGACGACGGCCTCGCGCCGCTCGCTCTTCGCGTCGGCTACGCCGACCAGTCTCACCTCACGCGCGAGTGCGTCCGGCTCACCGGCGTCTCGCCGCGGGTGTTCATCACCGAGACACAACGGGCCTGCGCCTGCGGGCACGAGCACTCGGCGTCATTCGCGCCCGTGCTGCTGGTCGAGACCGATACACATCCCACACGGGCATAACACAACTCACGCCCGACCCATCGCCGACCTCCCTGCCGCCGCGCCGTCGTCTCCACTATGGTCCGGCGCTGCCGGCGGGGACGAGGAGACGGCGGCGGCTTTGGTGGCGCGGTAGCCTGCCGAGGTTCCGTGCGGGGTGGCCTGGCCAGATCAAGCCGGGACCGGCGGTGAGCGCGGAGGGGACGGTGGTGCCGGTGGTACGCGTCGAGGTGCGCAGCAAGGTACCGGGTGCGGCCGGCGACGGGCTGCCGGCCGTCCTCGTCGAACTGGTCAGTGAACGCACGACCGTGGCCGAGCTCATCCGCCGGACCGTGGAGGAGCAGATCCGGCTACTCGCATGGGACCGGGCGCGGTGCCGGGCGGCGCTCGACCGGCAGTACCTCTCCCCGGACGACATCCGAGCACAGGCCGGGACCGGGGTGGTTCGGATGCCGGCGCCGCGACGGGACGCGCTGGACCCCGCTGAGGAGGTGGCCCGGGCGTGCCGGGCGTTCGAGGGGAAGGCCTTCGCGGTCTTCCTCGGCGGGCGCCAGGCCGAGCGGCTGGAGGAGGAGGTCGTCGTGCGGCTCGGTGAGCCGGTGGTGTTCCTCCGGCTCGTCCCGCTGGTTGGCGGGTGACGGATGTACGGCGGCGTGCCGGCGGCCTACATCGACGCGGTCACCGAACATCGGGAAGCCCTGCTGGGCCTGGTCGAGCGCGCCAAAGCCGTCCTGGCGGCCGGTGACCTACCGGCGCTGTGGGTGCTGGCCGGTGAGATCGAGCGGCGGCTGGCCGGCGGCAACGACGTGACCGGTGGGCACCTGCGGGGTGAGGCCACGGCCGACGTGGTCGAGGAGCTGGATGAGGTGTACGACTCGGCGTTCCCGGTGCGGAACCCCGACGACGCGGCCGGAGTCCTGGACACGCCGTGGCCCACCGAACGGCGGCGGTCGCTGCTGGCCGGCCTCATCGAGCACCCCGGCGCGCGGATGCCGTCGCGCGTGCCGCTGGTCGCGCGGGCCGTCGCCGCGGGCGACGTGCGCCTGCTGCGGCTGCTCGTGCGCAGCCCGGTCGGCCAGCGGCTGGACCGCGACACCATCGTGCGGGTCCTCGATGCGCTGTACTCGCTGGGCGCGCTCGATACGGAGCTGGTCGAGCACGCGCTGCTGACCGACAGCTACCTCGGGTACGCCGTCGCGGGTCGCTCCCCGATCGACGGCGCGGTGACCGGCCAGCCGGCAGCCTGCCTCGGCGCCGTCCGCGACGGTGTCGACGCGCTGATCTGGCAGTTGACCGGCGCGGCGGAGCCGGTGAACCGGGGAGCGCTGCCGCTGGGGTTGGCGCCGCGCGGGTTGCGCTTCGTGCGGCGGGCGCTGGAGTGGCCGGCGGACCGCGAGGGCACGGCGGTCCTGGGTGCGGCCGACCTGACCGCGACCGAGCGGGCGGAGCTGGCCGGGTACCTGCGGGATCGGCCGGAGGAGGAGCGGCTGCGGGCGTTCCGGTTGCGGCTGCCGGCCGGCGACGCGTGGGCGTTGCTGCCGGTGCTCGGGCTTGCCGGCGCGGAACCGCTCTTCGCGCTGGTGCGGGCGGCGTCCACACCGCATCCTGTCCGCCAGGACCTGGCGGCGATCCTGGCCGCGGCCGAGCGGGCCGGCGTGGACCGCGCCCGGCGACTGCTGGAGCTGTGCCCCAGCGAGCTGGTCGAGGCGGCGCTGGGCCGGAACCGGCCGGCGGTCGAGCGGAGGGTCAAGCGCAACGCGCTGGGGGGCATCGCCGCCTACGGCCTGCTGCCGCTGGCCGACGGCGAGTCCGTGCTCGACCGTTACCTGGTGCTGCGCGAGGTCGCCACCCGGGGATCCAAGCTCGGCCCCAATCGCCGGCACAGCCACGCCGCCGCGGTGGCCGTCGCTCTCGACCACCTGGCGCAGGTCGGCGGGTACCCGGACGCGAGCCGGCTGGAGCTGGCGTGCGAGGCGCGCGTCGCCGCCGACGCGCCCGGTGAGTCGCGAATCGGTGACTACCTGGTCGCGGTGCGGATGGCCGGCGCGGACGCGGTGATCACCGTCAGCAGGGCCGGCAGGCCGCTCAAGTCCGTTCCCGCCGCCGTGCGGGCCGATCCGCGCTACGCCGAGCTGCGCAGGCACCAGGAGCGGCTGCGCGACCAGGCGCGCCGGCTGCGGTCCAGCCTGATCGAGCGGCTGGTGACGGATGCCGGCACGCTGGAGCCGGACGAGCTGGCCGAACTGCGCGACGTGCCCTCCGTCGCGGCCATGCTCTCGGCGCTGATCTGGTCCGACTGGCGGGACACCATCGGCCTGCTCGACGAGGTGGAACTCGACGGTCCGGTCACCGCGGTGCATCCGTACCAGCTCTACCGGCGCGGGCTGCTCGGCCACTGGCAGGCCGAGGTCGTCCGCCGCCGCCTCCAGCAGCCGGTCAAGCAGGCGTTCCGGGAGCTGTACCTGCTCACACCGGCCGAGCGCGAGGCCGGTGACCGGTCGCGGCGCTTCGCCGGCCACACGGTCAACGGCAAGGTGGCGGGTCAACTACTGTCCGGGCGCGGCTGGTCCACCCACGGCGAGTACGACGAGTACCAGGCGACCCGCCCGGTCGGCGGCGGCTTCACCGCTGCCCTCCAGTGCGGCGTGCACGGCTACTTCGGGCTGGGCGAGGTGGCGATCGGCGAGCTGCGGTTCCTGGCCGGCGGCATGGTGACTCCGCTGGCCGGCGTCCCGCCGGTGGCGTTCTCGGAGGTCATGCGCGACCTGGACCTGGTGGTGTCGGTCGCGGCCTCGGATCCGGCCGGCCACACCTCGCCGCCGCACACTCAGAGCCGCGCCGAGCTGCTGAGCGCGCTGGCCGACGACCTCGGCCTGAGCCGGGTCCACGTCGACGGCGGCTTCGCGGTGGTGCGCGGCACGCGGGCGACCTACCGGGTACACCTCGGCAGCGGCAGCATCCACCTCGAACCGGGCGGCCACCTGTGCCTGGTACCTGCCTCGTTCGGCGGTACCGCGCACCAGGACCTGTTCCTGCCCTTCGCCGACGAGGACCGGATGACCAGCGTGATCCTCAGCAAGGTGCTGCTGCTCAACGAGGACGAGAAGATCACCGACCCCGGCATCCTGAGCCAGCTCGACGCACGGCATTGAGCCTTGCCGCTGTCAGGCTCCGGGAGCGGGGAGCAGGTCGGCGCAGAACGGATGGATGACGGCGACCCCGTGTCCCGGGATGTGGCCCGCGATGACCAGCGGCGACTCTCTCAGTCCGCACACGCAGCACGCCTTCCCCGCCGCCTGGGAGGTGCGGAGCGGCAGGGTGACGATGCCCTGGGGCGTGTGGATCTCATACCGTTCCAGCTCGGTCAGCGCGGTCGTCCCGAGACTGACCGAGTCGTCGACGGCCCCCAGCAGCTCGCGAGCCGCGAGCGGGACGCTGGCGGCGGCCTCCGCCGCCCCACGGCCGTCCAGGGTGCGCCAGAGCCAGCCTCCTGACGCTGCCCGACGGACCCTGCCGATGGGTTCCTTCTGCCATCTCACCAGGTACGAGTCGGGATCGGCCTGCCGCTCCCACGACAGCCCCCCTGGCACCTGGGGGAGCGACGACATGGAAATCGCCGTCAGTAGATCACGATGGCCATGCCGTCGCCGTTACGGGCGGCGTCCAGATAGCACTGGCGGAAATCGCGGTAACGTCTCACCAAGCCGTTGACGTGGCCCGGTATCTCGGCGGCCCCGGTGTCGTCGCGGAGCACGAAGCGCAGCGCGAACTCCTCCTCCTCGATCCGCCCGAGCTCGGCCGCGACCTTCTTCACCAGGTCCGGTGCGATGTAGCGAAGCGGACCGAAGCCGACGTCGGGCCCGAATTCGACGCCGCCCTCGATGCCGAACGTGGCGGCCGTGGCGTTCCCGTCGTCGTTGGCGAGGGCGACATACATCTCCGGCATGGTCTCGCCCATGTTCACGACGCGATCCCGCCAACCCGGGGGTGCGTCGTCCGCGTCGAGGAGCTCCGCCTCCTCCGCGGGGCTGACCGGCCGGATGTACCACCCCATGCCCACGACAAGCCTCCCTCGAGACTGGCTCAGCCTACCGGGACAGGGAGGTCAGGAACGCCTGGGATGTCCGGCATATCGGGAATCTTCGGGTTCAGCGGATCCTGCCGAGGCGGCGGAGCCGTCAAGTGGTCCCAGACCGAACCCAGCACCTTGCCGATGCCCTTGACCACGGCGCCGCCCCAACCAAAGCCCTCGTCCGCCGAACCTCCCGGCCTCGGATGCGGAATGGGTTGGTAACGGTCCTCCGGATCGGGCCGGCGGACGGTGTAGTAGATGATTCCGGCGCTGATCATGTTCAACTGCGCGGGCTCGCCGTTGGACCAGTCGAACGAGCTGAAAATCGTGACATCCATGTCGATCCACGGGCAGTAGCGGGTTTGCCGGTGAATGTCGTCCGGCTTGCCGAGCAGGGCGTCATACCCGAGTCGGTCGAGCCCGTTGACGTACCCGAATGGCTGCTCGAGAGCGTCCTTGCTGAAGCCGGCGGGCGTGTAGGGCTTGACCTCGAAGATGTAGAGCGTGCCGCCCGCGTTGACCACGATGTCCGGATAGCCCTTGTCGTCGCTGCCCTCCGTGGGGTGGACGTAGACCCGTCCCCTGCCGACCGTGGGAAGGCGTTGCCCGTTCTTCATCGTGATCGGATAGCGGTAGCCCTGGACGTCACCGTAGACGTTGCCGACGCCGTAGATCTGCTCGAGCTGTTCGACCGACATCGTCACGGCGAAGTCGTGGGCCTCCGTGTCGCCCATCGGGCCTTCGGGGGCGTATGGAATCTTCCTCGGGGACTGGCCGGACGGATCGTCGAGGGTGGTCGGCTGGTCGCCGCCGTAGAGGTAGCTCGCGGCGTACGGCTGGGTGACGGGCACGGCGAGGGGGTCACGACCGGTGAACTCGCCGAGAAACCGGCTCGTAGTCGCGTGCACGGAGGTCGTACAGGCCGGTGTCCGGATCCTGGTACTGGCCGTCGAAGAGCTGGTTGTTCTCCGGTGCGTTGCCCGCCCGGGTGACGTCGAGCAGGGCACCGTACGGCTCGTAGGTGTAGCGGGCCAGCGCTCCGCCGGTGGGATCGAGCAGGTCACCGGTGTTGCCGGTGACGTCCTGCAGCGTGTAGTCGGCTACGACGCTCCGGCCGTGCGCTCCGTCCAGCGGCTGGTGAGTGTTTCGGCGTGGCCGCGTAGCAGGGGGTGGCGGTCGGTGGTGCGGTTCAGGGCGGTGGTGATCGCCGCTAGGTCGGCGTCCGCTGGTGTCACTGGTTGGCGGGTGACCAGGTCGTCCAGGGTGTTGAGGAGGCGGGTGGCCAGTTCCTCGCCGGCGGGGTCCAGTAGGGCCAGCAGTTCGGCGAGGTCGGCGGGGCGGGCGGTGGTCCGGTAGGCGGCGGCGGCCAGTTCGGCGCGGACCCATGGGGAGGGCTCGGCCTCGGCCCAGCGCCGGAGCGCGGCGTCCGCGGCGCCGAGCAGGCCCGCCGACGCGGCGGCGTAGGCACGGACGGCCTCGTCGTCGTCGGCGCTGGCGGCCAGTACCGGGTCGAGGTGTACCGGGTCGGCCAGGTCGCCGAGCGACTCGGCCGCCGAGACCCTGACCAGCGGGGACGGGTCGGCGGCCAGGGCGCGGGCCAGCGCGTCGCCGGCCGGCTGGTAGCCGAGGCGGCCCAGGGCGTCGGCGGCCTCGGACCTGACCAGTTCGTCGGTGGCGTCGAGGGCCGCCAGCAGGGCCGGCCCGGCCCGGTCGGCGTCGGCGCCGAAGGAGGCCAGTGCGTCCACGGCCAGTACGCGGACGCCGGCGTCGGTACCGCTGTCGGCGGCGAGCCGGACCAGGTCGGGTACTGCCGCCCGCGCGTGCGCCGCCGCCAGCGCGCCGACCGCGGCCAGCTGCCGGTCCGGCTCGCCCGAGCGGGCGGCCGCGAGCAGGTCATCGATGTCGTCCATACCGTCCCCGCGCCTCAGGAGTGCCGGCTGTGGCGGCAGCCCTTCGCCTTCTGGGTGCGCTTGATGCGCTGCTGCCTGGCGGTGTCGCCCGCCCGTTTCGCGCTGTCCATCAGTATCGCGAGCGCGTCACACACACTAGCCGCGAGGCCTGCCGCAATCATCGCGGTGACCTCTTCCATGATGCCGGTGTCGGCGACGTTGCCGGAGCTGGCCATGTACACGCCGATGCCGATCAGCGCCACGCCGGCCACGGCCAGCAGGCCACCCACGATCCAGCCGGGCGGCCCGGTGGCGGCCTCCACCGGCGCGGCGGCCTCGGCGGTGCCGAGCAGGAACACGCCAGCGCCGCCCAGCGCCTCCTCGACCTGCCGCTGTACGGCGGGACCCGGCGGTACCGGGGGGAGCCGCACCGCGTACCGCTGGGCGACCGGCTCCTCGCCCGCGTCGTCGAGGTCCGCGCCGCTCTCCCTGGCCCTGGCAGCCGCGCGGGCCTCGGCCTCGGCGACGAAGGACGGCCCGAACCCGGACAGGACGGCGGCCTGCTGAGCGGGGTCGCCCGCGGCCGCGGCCTCCACCTGGCCGGCGCAGTCCAGCAGCGCCGCCAGGTCGGGCTGGGCCGCCTCGGTCATCCCGTCGCGCTCGGCCCGGGTGGCGCCGAAGGCGTGCAGCGCCCGCAGGTCGGCGGCGACCGCCCGGAGCTTGCCGGCGAGGTCACCGGCGCCGGCCGGCGGCGGGGCGGCGGCGCCGTCCTCGGCGTCCCGGCTGACCGGGGCTGCAGGTTCCGCGGCCTCACCGTCGTGGCAGGGGCACACGTCCGCCGGGGTGGCGCCGCAGCGCTGGGCGACCGGCGCGAGCGCGCCGGCGACCGCGCGGTTCCCGGCCAGCCGTTGCAGGGCGAGCAGCCTGTCGGCGCCGCCGCGGGGTGCGGCCGGCCGTGCCGGCGCGGGACCGTCCTGGCCGCCCGTCCGTACCGTCCGGTCGAAGGCGAGCATCTCTCTATAATTGGCCACTGGCGGGTGTACCCCACCGCGCCCGGGGCAGCGGCGAGGGCAGCGATTGGTGCCCGGACGTACCCGGGCGGCGGTCAGGGGTCGAACAGGCCGGGCAGGCCGTCGTCGCCGTCCCACTGCCGATAGAAGGCGCCGTCGATCGTGGCGAACAGCCGGACCAGCGGGTCGAGGACGTCCACGTACGGGGTGACGAAGGCCAGCGTGAGCAGCTGGACGGTGCCGGGCACCGACACCAGGTAGTCGACGCCGTGCGCGCTCATGGTGGTACCGCCGCGCTCGTCGGTCACCGCCAGGTGGACGCGGGTACGGACGGCGCGCGGCACCAGGTCGACCGTGCGCTGCCCGTCGTCCACCTGCCCAAGCAGCACCCGGTGCGCCAGGTACGCGGCCACCAGCTCCGGATCGGCGGAGGAGTGCGCGGTGGGGGACCGGCACGATAGCGAAAAAGGGCCGCGGGCCTCCGGCAGGCCGGCCACCCCAGCTCGGCAGCGAGATGTCGCGGGCCGCCGCGGCATCCTGACCGAGCTCGGAGGCAGCCGGGAGATCTGATCAGGCCGGTGATCCGGCGGTCGGGTAGGTGCCAACCGGTGGGTGCCGGCGCAGGGCGGGCGCGACCAGCCAGGTCGCGATCGCGGTGAGGACGATCCCGACGCCGGCCACGACCCGCCAGCCGGCGGGCACGTCGTCGACGAACAGCGCGGGGATGGCGAGCAGCGCGGAGAGCAGGCGCAGCACCACGGCACCGGCGAGCGCCTTGCGGCTGCCGCGCCACGCCAGCGCGAGCAGCCCCAGGCTGAGCAGCCCGAGGACGGTCGAGATGATCGCGACCGTCAGCGGCGGGTTGTCGTCGGTCCTGAAGGCGAGGCTGACGGCGTCGCCCAGCGACAGCACGACGAAGATGATCATGCCGGTGGTGTACGCGGCGGCATGGCGCGGTGACGTTTCCTGTCTCATATCCTGCCTCCCGATCAACTGTGATGAACACGACTCACGTCCATTCTGGTGAGGCGGCACCGCGAGCACCACCGCCACCAGGGGGAGCGGGTTGCGACTTCTGCGGGTGCCTGACTAGCTGAGGACAGGAAGTTCCGGCAGGCCCTGGTCGAGGCCGAGGGAGACCAGCGCCCAACTCCCGAGGCGATCACTGCGGGGGTATCGATGAGCAAGCCGCACTCTGTAACGCCAAAGCCACCAGCCTCCGCGGCGGACTTGATCGCACACGTGGTCATCTCTGTGGCGGGGCCGGCCAACTTCTCGGCCTGTCGCGGTCATCCGCATACCAGGCGGTTCAGTGAGGCGAAATCCCGAGCGGACGGATAGGGCGAAGTAACTCCGTCGCCAGTCCGTCTGAGGGTTAGCAAGTTCAACTGACGTTCGCCACATGAGGTGCAACGGCAAGGCTCCAGAGTCTCGAAGAACTCGCCATAAAGGCAGCGACTTGGACTTGCCGCGATCCCCTGGCTTGGGCCGCACGGGAGAGGCAGGTCACCCGGTGGCGCGGTCGGATACTCGATTTGTCGGCCTCCACGTCCAATTGGCGTGACGATGGCTGCCGGCCGTGCTGGATGTGGTCGCGAGGGATCGGCGGACGGCTTTTAGGTCGGCTACGTCGGTGAGGACGGTACGCAGCACCGGCTGCCGTTGACGCCCGTGTGGGCAGTGCGGTTCGAGGCGATGGCACCGGTGCGGCGGTTCATGTCGCGGAAGGGCTGCCGAGTCAGGGCATTCGGGTAGCTTGTGGGTCATTGACCCGGACCGTGAGCCAGGAAGAGGTGAGGTCGTGAACCTGGCCGAGACGTTTTCTGCGATGCCAAACGCGACCAGGCTCGGTGACCTGCCCGGGGCGTGGCACTGGTCGAACGCGCCGGGCTTCGACATGAGTGCCGTGGTGTCTGCCGACGGCAAGCACGCCTTCCAGGCATACGCACTCGACTCGTTCGACGAGAGTCTCGCGATCTCGATCCTGTCCTTCGCCAAGGACCACAGTGCCGACCTGATCGCTGCCCCGGTGCGCCCGCTGGTGCTGGTCGAGGGGTTCGCCCATCCCGGCTACGCTTTCGACGCCGTGGTGGCCGTCGGACCGGCCATCCACCGCTACTACCCCGAAGATGCTCAGCTGCGCCTGGCGATCCGCGCATTGATGCCGGCGTTCCGGTGCGAGTTCACCGGCGATGAGGACGAGGCTGACGCCGAGTACCGGTACAGCCGCGCGGCGGGTGTGCCCGGGACCAGATGGGGACGTGAACCCCGCCCCTTCCTGAAAATGCGTTTCCGTGGGGACGACGGTCGTCTCCCGGCAGAACGAGGGTTCGCCGGGCCCAAGCTGCTGGTGTCCTGGATAACCAGGCACGAGGGCAACGCCGAGCTTTTCGTCGAGGTCGAGAACTACCGACACGACGTGTACACCGTCGAATGGGCGGGCACCTGGACCCTCACCGCCCCAGGCTCAGCGCCTCGCCCAGTCACCCTCGACGACCTCCTCGACACGTTGAAGTCCGCGGCATACGGTCCAAACATCGCCGCCGGCACAAGCGAGTTCCCTGGCTGGACACCGCACAATCACCCTGCGGATCACGACCGGCCGAAGCCGCGGATCACGATGGTTCCCGCGACCGCACCGGTACTTCGGGCGTTCGACGCGGATGGACGGACGCTGGACGACCCGACCGACACCGAAGTTCACGACCTCTTCGCGGACCTGAACGCCCGCTGCCCGTTCGCGATCGTGGAACGGCTTGACCGCGAACCGGCAGACCAGTTCTACTTCCAGATCCACCTCGACTACGTCGGAGACCGAGACGCGGACGCCGGTGACGAGGTCGACGTCGACTACGATGTCGAGTTCCGCGACGGCGGTCCGGACAACCATTACCGTGCCAGGATCAGCGGCCAGCAGCCGTTCACCATTCCCGGGGATCTCTTGCGCAAGGTGTACTGCGCATGGCGAACCGGGGACCCCGAGCTGATGCACCTGCTGCCGTGGAGGTTGCTGAACCTTGACGGTGCGCAGTGATAGGACCGCATCGCTCGCCTGCTTTCCGGCCATAACCATCTAGATGGACTCGTCTGGTAGGTCGTCGTCTTCGCGCCTACACGTGAGCCAGCTCAAGTCCGTCGTCGTCCACTAGGCGGGACGGGCGGTCGGTCCGAGGCGTCCTCGTTGGTGCGTACCGCACGAAGGTCGTGCTTCCGCACGCGGCTCTGCGTTGCGGAATCCGGCTCTACGGGATCAAGGCGCCGCTGACGCGGCGCACCGCCCGGCCGCCGGACGGACAGAAGCGGCGCTCGCCGGCCGCCGCGGTGGGTCAGATCGGGCCAGCACAGGCTCTCTGGCCGTCGACCGATCCGAGCGGGGTGATGAAGAAGGTGAAGGTGGTGGCGGACGGGCAGGTCAATCCGCCGACTTGCAGGACCCGGTAGGCCGGCTGGTGCAGGCCGGCGGAGGCGCAGCGCACCTCGGCGACGGACTGCCGGCTCAGGCCGGTGCCGGGGTCGGGTGATCCGGCTTCCGCCGCGTACACGCAGTCGTCGACGACGATGTCTCCGCCGCCTCCGCCGGGCTCAGTCAGATGTGGGCCGTTCAGCGTGCGCAGGCAGGCGAAGTTCGGCCCGGTGCCAGCGTTGGTCTCCACCACCGGCTGGGCGTCGAGGGCGAGGGCGAAGTCGGCGTCGTCATCGTTGCAGTCATAGCTGTACAGACCACTGACGTTCCTGCTGGCGGCCCTGTCGGCTTTGATCATCCAGGCTTCGGCGGCTGGGTCGTCGCAGGCGACGGGGTGGTAGGTGCCGGGTGAGGTGGGTGCGTAGCAGCGGGCGCCGGAGGGCGGTCCTGTGGGCGGGACGGGACTCGAGGCAGGCTCGACGCCGCGGTGGTAGCTGTTGGTGGAGTCGCTGGTGCAGGCCGCGGTGGCGAGTAGGCCGGCCAGCACGATGGGAACCGCCGAAACCCTCAGAACCGGGTGGATGTCGCCCGGCTGGCCGTGGATGAATCCCAATGAACTGTCCTCCGTCCCTAGTCGCGGTGTCGGGGGTACTCGTGGATGAGGGCTCGGACATCCTCGACCGGTTCGTCGGCCGCGGCCCACTTGGCGCGGATGCGGTCCAGGTAGGACCGGACGGTGGGGATGGCGATGCCCATGCGTCGCGCCGTGGCCGCCAGGGTGCTGCCGGTACCGTAGAGGTAGAGGACCTGCAGCTCCTGCGGGGACAGCTCGGGCGGGTCGTCGTTGATGACGCTGATCAGGTCGGTGGTGAGGGCGAGGCCTCCGCTGTGGACGGCGTGGATGGCGTCGACGAGTTTCGCGCTGTCGTCGTCCTTGACCAGGTAGCCGGACGCGCCGGCCCGGATGGTGGCCCGCATGTGGCGGCGGTCGCCGTGCACGGAGATGACCAGCACCCGTGTCCCGGTTTCGCGCAGCGCCGTGACGTTGGCGGCCGGTGTGGTGCCGTCTTCCAGCCGCAGGTCGAGGAGTACCACGTCGACCGGGGCCGTGCTGTCCTGGCGGTCGAGGTAGTCGCGCACGCTGGTGCCGGCGTAGACGAGGTCGATGTCGGCGTTCCCGGCCAGCAGGGCCCGCAGGCCCGCCGGTACCAGCTTGTCGTTGTCGATGACGGCCACCCGGATCATCGTGGCCACCGCAGGTCGACCCGGGTGCCCTGACCGGGGTGGCTGTCCACGGTGGCCGCGCCGCCGAGCTCGTCCATGCGGTCGATGATCGAGTGCCGGATGCCGTAGCCGGGTCCGATACTGCGTGGATCGAAGCCGCTGCCCTGGTCGACGATGGCCACCAGGACGGTCGGGCGCTCCGGCTCCCCGGTGGCGCGGGCGGTCACCCGCGCCCGGGTGACCCCGGCATGGGTGACGACGTTGCTCAGCGCCTCTGCCGTCGCGAGGCGCAGGCCCTCGGCGACCTGGGAGGGCAGGTCGTCGGGCAGGTTGGCGAAGTGGTACTCCACCCGCAGCCCGCAGGCCGCGCTGTCGTTGCCGGCCTCGATCAGGGCCAGGGACAGGTCGGTGAGGGTACCGCCCGGCTCGTCGGGTGTGGCGCCGCGCAGCACGTTGACGCTGACCGCGCACTGGCGGCGCACCTGCGGATCGGGGTGCCCGGCCGGCCCAGGCCCGGCGATCGCGGTGAGGATCCGCAGTGGCCCGTCGTGCAGGGCCCGGTACCGGCGGACCTGTTCCTGGAAGTGGCGCTGACGTTCCTCGTGGTGGGCACGGTGGGCGGCCACCCGCTCCCGTGCCGCCACGACCTGTTCGGTGGCGGTGGCGAAGAGGTGGGCCAGGTCGCGCAGCCGGGTGATGAACAGGTAGCAGCACCAGGCCGCGCCCACCTGCCAGGCCACGGTGCTGACGTCGGAGGTGACGGACGCGCCGTCGCTCATCGCCGGCGCGTGCGCCAACCCGTACGCGACAGCCAGCGCCACGCAGCACGCGGTGGTCCGCCACGCCGAGGCGCTGATCAAAGCGACTCCGACCGCCACAGCGACCGTGGTCGGTTCGAGGTCGGCGTTGGCCACCAGATCGTCGAACGCCTCCGTGCGGGCGGACCAGGACACCGCGACGACTCCGACCGCGGTCACCGCGACGTCCGTACCCAGCGCCCATCCGGGTACCGGGTCGCGGCGCCACACCAGCAGCAGAAACACCGCACTCCATCCGCCCAGGCAAACGTAGGTGACGCCGGCCAGCGGCGCCCAGGTGTATCCGTGCGCCTGCACCAGCGCCACGACGCTCAACGCGACCATGCCGAGCGTGACGAGCCGGGATGCCGCGACCACGGCCGCCACGACCCGCCGGATCCGCTGGTGCAGGTCCACCACCCGTGGCAGGTCCGGGTGCTCGTCCGGTTCCGTGAACGCCTGATCGAGCATGGCATCAGCATCCGCGCGCGGTCCATGCCGCACCAGTGCGGCATGGACCGCGCGGAGGACCGAGTGGATCGTGGAAGCGGGCCATGGTTCGCCGTAGGACAGACCGCGTGCCGCGGGCCGCACCGGGTGGGGGAGGCGGCGGCGCGGCGTTGAGGGAAAGGGGCGACACACTGATGAGAAAGGTGAGGCGGCTCCGGCACCCGGCGTTCGCCCGGCGGTTGCTGCCGTCGATGGCGGTGCTGGCCATCGGCACGCTGGCACCGGCGACGGCCACGGCGACCGCTGCGGTGGCTGACACGGGCGGTACGAGCGCCGTGGCAACCGCGGCCGACGTCGCCCAGCAGACCGGGCCCGGAGGCGGTCTGAGCTTGTCCGGTAGCGGCTCCGTGTCGGTGACCCTGCCGAACGGCCAGAGCTTCCAGACGGAACCGGACAACAGCTACTCGGTACCGATGGGAACCACCATCACCCTGCCGTCGGGGAACAACCTTCCGACCGACGAGCCCGGCCAGTTCGCCCTTCCCGAGGGCGTGCACATCGAGATCACGACGCCGGAGAACATCCCGATGTCCGAGCTCGAGGGGTTCGAGGTCGTCGATGACCCGGTGGTGACGGACCCGCCGGGCGAGGCACCGGCGGAGCCGGCGGAACCGGCGGAACCGGCGGTCTCCGCACCCGACGGTATGTCGGTCGCTCCGGGCATGGCCGAGACCGGCTCGCCCACCGCCACCGACGAAACGGCCGCCGACCCCACCGAGGATGCCGACGGCGCTACGCCGGACAGTGCCGCCAGTACCGATGACGCCAGCGATCCGGGCAGTCCCGGTGACCCGGCGGAAGGCGGCGACGCGGGCTCTGCCGTCGAGGCGGGTAACCCTGCTGATGCCACCGACGCGAGCAGCACCGGCGACACCAGCGGGTCCAGCGATGCCAGCGAGGCCAGTGATTCCGGCGGTTCCAGCAGCACCAGCGAAGCAGGGGACACCAGCAGTGGCGGCGACACCAGCGACGCTGGCAGCCCGAGCGGCGCCAGCAGCGGTGGTGACGACGGCGGCGGTGGCGACAGCGGCAGCAGCGCCGGCGGCGGGGACGGCGGCGGGGACGGCGGAGGCAGCGACTGAGACCAGTTCGCCTACCGCGTATCCGCTACGGAGGAGGAGCCGGAGATCGGCTCCTCCTCGTCCGCGGTGGTCGGTGGTGTGTCGACAGTGTGAAAATGACTTGCGTGCGGTACCGCGCTGTCCGGTAATCGTTGGGTGATCGCCGACGATGTGATGCAGGCTGTCAGCCTTGCCCGGGAAACTCTGGCCACGGCCACCCAGCTGGACTGGCAGCGACCCGCCGGTGGGTTGGAGTGGAGTTGCTGGGAGACGGTCGAGCACATGAGTGACGGCCTGTTCGCCTACACCGCCCAGCTCGGGCCGGCCAAGCCTTCGCTGAGTACCTATGTGCCGTTCGTCTGGCAACGACGTCGTGACGGGGGTCCGCCGTTGACGGTCTTCGTCGACCCGGCCGAGGGTCCGTCGGCGCTGCTGCAGGTCTTCGAGGCGTGCGGGACGATGCTGGCCGCCGTGGTCAGTTTCGTGCCGCCGGACCGCCGGTCGTTTCACAGCTACGGCCCCTCCGATGCCAGCGGGTTCGCCGCCATGGGCGTGGTTGAGGTGCTGGTCCACATGCACGACGTGGCCGCCGGGTTGGGCCTGTCGTGGTCACCGCCGGGCGAGCTGTGCGCCAAGGCGCTGCGCCGGTTGTTTCCGGCCGCACCGACGACCGCGGAACCGTGGCCGACGCTGCTGTGGGCGACCGGTCGTGCCGATCTGCCCGGCCAACCAGCCCAGCCGCCGTCCTGGACCTGGGACGCCACCCCTCGACCCGCGGACACCGACCCAGCCTGACCGGGGCGAGGTGCGCGAATCTGTCGCAGCGCGTGCGGTGTCGACGGTCAGTGCGCGATCTTGACCAACTGCCGGCCGGCGAGCTCGTTCAGCCGCCGCGCGGACGGCTCATCGAGGTAGAACAGCACCATGGCCTGACCGTTGTCCACGGCGTAGAACCGCCGCTCGTCCCGCTCCAGCAGGCCCATCAGCCGCTCGACGACCTTCCAGTCCGCCCAGTCATCGTTGACCTCGATGTCCCAGCGTTGGCGCCGGCCGTCGACGGTGTACTCGATCCATGCCTGCCTGGCATCGATGTCGACGTGGTCACGTACCTCGGTCAGCGCCTCGGGCCGGCCGGCCACCCGGGACAACTGCCTGGCGATCTCGACGTAGGCGCCCGGGCCGTCAACGCACTCGGTGTCGAAGTTCCACGCCCGTTCACAACACCAGCGACCCCACGGTTCGGCCTCGACCTGGCTGCCGAACATGAACAGCAGCAGGCCGAACGGCTCCGCCTCGTAGTCCTCCCGCGGGAACGAGTACAGCAGATCCTGCACGTCGACATCGGCGGCGAGTTCGAGCCCCAGCCTGGCCAGCGCGGCGAGCTGCTCTTCCAGTGTCACGCCGGTGGATGGTAGTCGACGGCGGCCCGTCGGACGGGGTGGCGGCCGTGCCGCTGGTGACTGGTCGTCACTGTTGGCGTGCCAGTTGCCTTCGGCAGGCGAGGACGGCGAGGAAGGCGGCGCCGGTCACGGTGATGTCGAACCTGCCGGTGTTGGACAGGGCGCCTTGTGGCCAGAGCGCGAGGGTGCCGGCGATCGCGGTCGCGGTGCAGGCCAGCCATGCGGTCAGTACGGCGGCGGCGACTCGTGGCGGGCACCGGCCGGTGACCAGGAGGAGTACCGGCGCGGCGGCCAGCGCCACCAACGCGTCCCGGCCGGCATGTGTCGGCAGCCAGACGGCGGCGGGGGCGGTGGCAGCCAGCCCGACCACCGCGCCGAGCCGCCACCGGGTTCCGCCGGCCGGCGCCCGGAGTATCCGCGCGAACGCCAGCGCTGATCCGGCGGCGGCGACCAGGTATCCCGACTGCTGCAGTAACAGTGGCGGACCGGCGACAAGACTTCGCAGGTCCTCTCCCATCAGGTAGGCCGTCATCACCCAGGTGCCGAGGCCGCCCGCCAGGAACGCGGCGGATGCCGCCCGGCCGGGGTCGCGCAGCACCCGCAGGGCGGCCACTGTGGACAGTAGCGGCGGCAGTCCGATGAGGAACATGAACACGAGGGTCCAGACACCGGGGGCACTGAAAAAACGGTTCCGCACGAAGTAGGTGGATTCGTAGGCCCGCATCGGCAGCGGCGGGAGTGTCATCCACAGCTCGTTTCCCGCCAGCACGAGCACATGGCTTGAAGAGTGCCACAGGGGCCCGTTGGTGTTGCGGGTGAACCAGCTGACGAGGCAGGTGGCGAAGCCGGCCAGGCACAGGAGAGCGGCCAACCGCAGCCAGTTGTCGCCGCGGACGCCGGCTGACGGCGGGACGGGCTGCGGCGGTGTCGGGCTGGCCGGTACCGGTGGTTCCGGCGGTGGGATGGCCGAGGCCGGCGCTGGTTCGACCCGGGGCGGGGCCGGTATGCCGGCGACGGCAGGGGTGGTCCCGGCGTCGGTGTCCAGCTCCGCGATGACGGCGGTGGGGGTGGGCCGGTGGTCGGGGTCCTTGTCCAGGCACCGCTCCACCAGGCCGCGGAGGTCATCCGGTACGCCGTCGAGCCTCGGATGGTCGTGCACCACCCGGTACAGGACCGCGTGCCCGGGCCCGTCTCCGAACGGGGAGCGGCCGGTGGTGGCGTAGGCCAGCAGCGCGCCGAGCGCGAACACGTCGGCGGCCGGGCCGGCCGCCACGCCGGTCGCCTGTTCCGGGGCCATGAATTGCGGCGAGCCGATCAGCACGCCGGTGGTGGTGAGGTGGGTCGCGTCGGCGGCGCGGGCGATGCCGAAGTCGATGACGCGCGGGCCGTCGGCCGACAGCAGTACGTTGGACGGTTTCAGGTCGCGGTGGACGGTGCCGGCGGTGTGGATGGCCTGCAACGCCTCGGCGACGCCGGCCGCCAGCACGCGGGCGTCCTCCAGCCCCAGCGGGCCGCGGTCGGCGACCGCCTCGGCCAGGTTCGGGCCGGGGATGAAGGCCACCACCAGCCATGGCGGCCGGCCGTCGGGGTCCGCGTCGACGACCATCGCGGTGTAGAGGCCGTGCACCCGCCGTACCACCTCGACCTCGGCGGCGAACCGGCGGCGGAATGCGGCGTCGTCAGCCAGTTCGGCGCGGATCGTCTTGACCGCGACCGGCCGCCGTCCCGACGTGAAACCCAGGTACACGGTGCCCATCCCGCCGGCTCCGAGCCGCCGGGACAGCCGGTAGTTGCCCACCCGCACGGGATCGCCGGGCTCCAGCGGTCCGCCGTACCGCTCGGCGATCGAGGCCATGCCGGCCCCGGCCGGCCACGCCGCCGTCACCGGAGCTCCGGTGGGCGGCTCGTTCGGTGGTTGCCGCCCTTCCGGCTCCGGCCCACCCACCGGCCCTTCGCGCACACCAGACATCGGGCACAATCCTGGCACACTCCGCACCGGCGGCGACACCGAACGCAGCCATGGCGGGCCGGGGGCCGGGGGCCGCGGGTTGCGGAGGGCGGCGGGCAGACGGTGGCTACACCGGGTCGGTGGTCGCGGGATCGGCGCCGTCGTCGAGGCCGTGGAGGAGCGCGTCCGGGGCACGCATTCGCCAGGCGTCGGTGACAAGTTCCCGCAGCCGGGCGAGGTCCACCTGTGCCAGCCGCAGCATGACCAGCGGCAGCCCGTCGTAGCCGGACGTGGTGAAGAACACCTCGGGTTCGCCGAGCAGCAGGGCCTGCTTCTCCGCCTCGTCGCCGACGTACAGCACCGCGATGTCGGTCCGGATGAGGCGCGGCCTGCCCGGCCGGCGTTCGGGGTAGGACCAGACGAACCCCTTGTCGGCCACCCGGAAGTCGAAGCCGTCGCTGTCGATCTCCACCACCTCAGGCAGCGCGAGAGCCAGCCGGCGGACGTCGTCGGCGTCAGCCATCGAGGTCGCCCCGGGACGCTGTCTCGCACATACCGCACAGGCTAACCGGGGCCACCGGGCGACCGGCCGCGCCGGCGGTCTGCGAGGCTTGGTGGATGGCGGTGGAGCGGTTGCCGGCGGCGGTGATGGAGCGGCTCGGTCGCTTGGAGTTGTCGTATCCGGAGGTGGGAGCGACCGCGGGAACGCTGCCCGCCGGTTACCGCCACCTGCTCCGGCGGCGGGTGATCGGGGTGGGGCCTGAGCCGTTCGCCGCGGCCGGTGAGGTGCTGATGGCCTGGCGGATGCATCAGCGGTGCGGGCTGCGGCCGGCGGTCAGCGCGGAACGGGCCGAACCCGGCGCCGTGGTGGTACTGCGGATGGGCTTCGGCCCGGTCGCGGTGACAGCCCCGTGCCGGGTGGTGGCCGTTGTCGAGGAGCCGAGCCGGGTCGGCTTCACCTACGGCACCTTGCCCGGCCACCCCGAGCGCGGGGAGGAGGCCTTCCTGATCGAGCACCACGACTCCGGGGTGGTGACCGCGACGGTCGTCGCCTTCTCCAGGCCGGCCTCGACGCTCGCCCGGCTCGGCGGGCCGCTCGCCCGCCTGATCCAGACCAGGACCGCCGACCGCTACCTCCGCGCCCTCGAAGCCCCGCCGACCGGGACGGCGTAGCCGCCGAGCTCATCGAACCCCCGGAGGCGAGTTGGACGGGGCGGGAGGTGTGGAGGAGGCTACGGGGATGCGATCTCGAATGGATGGGATGTGGTGGGGGACGGCCATCGAGGCGCCGGACCCCGGGAAGCTCGCCAGGTTCTACGCGGAGCTGCTGGATTGGCCGATCGGGCACGAGGAGCCGGGGACGGCGATCGTGGCCGCTCCACAGGGGTCGATCTTTCTGGTGTTCCAGCAGGCGGAGGGGTACCGGCCGCCGGTGTGGCCGCCGGCCGAGGGGGAGCAGCGGCCGATGATGCACTTCGACTTCCAGGTCGGCGACCTCGATGTGGCGGTGGCCGACGCGGTCGCGCTGGGGGCGACGGTGGCCGAGGTCCAGCCGCAGGAGAACGTACGGGTTCTGTTCGACCCGGCGGGCCACCCGTTCTGCCTCTGCCGCGAGCAGGACTGATCGTCAGGTCAGTGGGAAGTCACTGGCCGCGGCCAGCATCGGGGCATGGTCCGCTACGTGCTGCGCCGGCTGATCGGCCTGGTGGTGCTGCTGCTGATGCTCAGCGTGGTGATCTTCGGCCTGTTCTACCTGCTGCCCGCCAGTCCGGCGGCGATGAGTTGCGGCCAGCGCTGCACCCCGACGAAGATCGCGGCCAAGACGCGGGCCTGGGGCCTAGACAAGCCGATCTATGTCCAGTACGGGCAGACGATGAAGGGCATCTTCGCCGGCCGGCGCTACGCCGACGGCCGGCGGTGCGCGGCCCCGTGCCTGGGCTACTCCTTCCAGCTGTCGGAGCCGGTCACCAGCCTGATCAGGGAGCGGTTGCCGGTGACCGCCGGCCTGGCCTTCGGCGCGGCCGTGCTGTGGCTCGCGGCGGGCGTGGGTACCGGCGTGCTGTCGGCGCTGCGCAAGGGCAGCGTGTTCGACCGGGCGGCGATGACGGTGGCGCTGGTCGGGGTGTCGATGCCGTCGTTCTTCACCGGGCTGGTGGTGCTGTACCTCTTCTGCGCGAAATGGCAGCTGTTGCCGTGGCCGCACTACGTCGGCATCACCCAGGACCCACTCCGCTGGGCGCAGAACATGATCCTGCCGTGGCTGGTCGTCGCGTTCCTGTTCGCCGCCCTCTATGCCCGCCTGACCAGGGCGAACATGCTGGAGACGATGGCAGAGGACTACATCAGGACCGCGCGGGCCAAGGGCCTGCCGGAGCGTACGGTCATCACCCGGCACGCGCTGCGCGCGGCGGTCACCCCACTGGTGACGATCTTCGGAATGGACCTGGGCGGGTTGCTGGGCGGGGCGATACTCGCCGAGCAGGTGTTCACGTTGCCGGGCCTGGGCAAGCTCACGGTCGACGCGGTGACCAACGCCGACCTGCCGGTGCTGTTCGCGCTCACGCTGGTGTCGGCGTTCTTCGTGATCACCGCGAACCTGGTGGTGGACCTGCTGTACGCGGTCATCGACCCGCGCGTCAGGCTCGACTGACGGAGGCGCGTGGCAGGGACGCCGCCTCCCGCCGGTACCCGGCCGCGAGGTCGTCCTCGCCGAGCGTCTCATGCACGGCGGCGAGCAGTTCGAGCGTCTCGAGCAGCATGTAGCGCTCCCCGGTCGCCCGCCACCCCACCAGGGCGTCGCGCAGCGGGGCCACCGCGTCGGCGTGCCGGCCGAGGTCGGCGAGGATCTCGGCACGGTTGTGGAGGACCATCGCCGGGTAGCCGGGGTCGGCGAACCCGCCGGCCAGCTCGGCCGCCTCGTCCAGGACGGCGTCCGCCTCGGCGAACCGGCCGAGCCGGCGGTACGCGTCGCACAGGTTGATCGCGGCGGCGAACGCGTGCGCCGGGTCGCCCAACTGCCGCCACATCTCCCGCGCCCTGGCGAGCAGGTCCAGCCCGGCGGCGCCGTCACCCAGGTCCATGAGCGCCAGCCCGGCCCCGGCCATGCCGTACGCCCGGTGCCCGGTGTCGCCGGCGGCACACAGCCGTTCGGCGGCCCGGTACCGGTCCAGCGCCTCGGCGGCCCGGCCGGTCTTCTGCAGCACCGAGCCGGTGCCGAGGAGCATCTGGACCCGCCCCTCCCGGTCGCCGCGGCGCTCGGCGCTGGCCAGCGCGGCGGCATGGGTGGCCGTCCAGTCCTCCCAGTGCGCGCGGTGCGCGAAGAAGTCGCGCAGCGCCGTGGCCAGCCGCCAGCTGGCGGGCCGGTCGGCCGCCGCGGCGGCGTGGACGGCCGCCACCAGGTTGGCCCGGTCCAGCTCCAGCACCTCCGGGTGCGGATGGGTGGCGATGAGCTCCAGGTACCAGCCGCAGAGCCGGTCGAGCGCGGCGTCCCGGTCGCCGCCCGTCAGCTCGGCGGCGGCCCTGGACCTGGCGTAGTCGGCGAGCAGGTCGTGCAGCCGGTACCGGCCGGCCGCGACACTCGCCACCAGGTGCTGCCCGGCGAGCCGGTCGAGCGCCGCCGCCGCGTCCGCCGGGTCGAGGCCGGTGAGCGCGGCGACCGGCGCCGCCGCGAAGTCGTCGCCCGGGTACACGCCGAGCAGGACGAACACGCGTGCCGCCACCGGGTCGAGCGCGCGCAGGGACCAGGAGAACACGGCGGTGACCGTGCTGGCCGGGTCGGCGGGGTCGCCGGTCGCGGACAGCGCGGCCAGCCGGCCGGCGGCCAGCGCCGTCACCGCGTCCGCCACGGTCCGATGTGGATGGTTGAGCAGTTCGGCCGCGGCGACCCGGAGGGCGAGCGGGAGGTACCCGCAGCGGCGGGCCAGCTCGGCGACCGCCGCCGTGTCGGCGGTACCGGCGCGGCCGGCCAGCAGGCCGCGCAGCAGCCCCACCGCCTCGGCAGGGGAGAGCACGTCCAGGTCGAGCCGGCGGGCGCCGTCCCGGGACACCAGTCCGGTGAGGCGGTCGCGGCTGGTCACCACGGCCAGGCAGCCGGCCGCGGCGGGCAGCAGCGGGCGGACCTGCGCGGAGCTGGCCGCGTTGTCCAGCAGCACCAGTACCCGGCGGCCGGCCAGCAGCGACCGGTACCGCGCCGCCCGCTCCTCCTCGGTACGCGGCACCTCGTCGGGTGGGACACCGAGGGCGCGCAGCAGCCGGCCCAGCGCGTCGGCCGGGGTGAGCGGCGGTTGCGGGGAGTACCCGCGCAGGTCCAGGTGGAGCTGCCCGTCGGGGAACCGGCCCGCCACCCGGTGGCACCAGCGGACGGCCAGGGCGGTCTTGCCCACCCCGGCCGTGCCGGAGATCGCCGACACCACGACGGCGGGGGCGGCGCCGTCGGCGAGTTCGTCGAGGCGGCCCAGTTCGGCGTCCCGGCCGGCGAACCCGGCCACCGCCGGAGGCAGCTCGGCCGGGGTGCCGGTCGCGCCCGCCAGGAGTACCCGCTGGTGGGCGGCCCGCAGCTGCTCGCCGGGCGCCACCCCCAGCTCGCGGTCGAGCCGGTCGTGCAGCTCGTGGTACACCGCCAGCGCCTCGCGCTGCCGGCCGGCGGCGGTCAGCAGGTCCATCAGATCCGCGTGGACCCGCTCGTCCCACGGGTCCCACCGGGCGGCGACCCTGGCGGCGGGCAGCACCGCCACCGGCCGGCCGGCGCCGAGCGCGACGGCGGCCGCCGCCCGCACCGCCGCCACGTACTCGGCGTCCACGTCGAGGAGGGCGGCCCGGTCCGGCGGGCGCAGGTCGGCGCAGCACCGGCCCTGCCACAGGTCCAGCGCCCCGGCGTAGGCCGCCGTCGCCGCACCCGGATCGGCCGCCGCCAGCGCCCCGGCCGCCGCCCGCGCCGCCCGGAACCGGCTCAGGTCCAGCAGGTCACCCGGCTCGGCCAGCCGGTAACCCTCGCCCACCCTGGCCAGCCAGCGGCCCGTGGCACGGGCGGTCAGCTCCGGCTCGAACAGCCGCCGGATCGCGCCGACGTGCCGGTGTACCAGGTTGGCCGCGCTCGGGGGCGGGTCCTCGCCCCACAGCGCGTCCACGAGCTCGGACACGCCGACCCGGCGGCCGGCCCCGACCAGCAGCAGGCCGAGCACGACCCGGCGCTGGCGCGGCCCGAGGTCCACCTCGACCCCGTCCCGCCAGGCGCGTAGCGGCCCGAGCACCGAGAGCCGCAAACCGTGCCCCGTCGAGGTCCCCACGGGCGCGAGCCTTCCACAGCCACCGGTGTCGCGGGAATGTGGTGCGAAGGGATGACAGCGCGGGAACGTCCGGCCATGCGAGCCTGTGCCATGTTGCGGGGTCACATGGGCAGGGGTGAGGGAGGCATGGCGGCCGTCGAGGAGCTCGGCGCGGCCCTGTACGAGCGGCGGCTGGCGCGCGGCCTGTCGCTGCGGGTGCTGGCCCGCCGGCTGGGGATGAGCGGGCACAGCGGGCTGGCCCGGTACGAGAAGGGCGACCGCATCCCGCCGGCCGACCTGATCAGGGCGTACGAGCGGGTGCTCGGCGTCACCGACGGCGCGCTGGTGGCGCTGCGCGACCGGGCGCTGGCCGAGCGTGCCAGCAGCAAGGTGCGGGCGCTGCTGGGCAGCGAACGGCCCCCGGTCGCGGTGCCGGCGGCCGGTGGCGGCGCCGGCCTGCCGGCCCGCCAGCTCCCGCCGGCCTGCGGCGACTTCACCGGCCGGCAGGCGGAACTCGACTGGGCGCGGGCGGAGCTGGACCGCGCCGGCGGCGCCGGCTGGGCGCCGGTGGTGCTGTCGGTGTCGGGCAAGCCCGGGGTCGGCAAGACGGCGTTCGCGGTACGGCTCGCGCACGAGGTCGCCGACCGGTACCCGGACGCCCACCTGTACGTCGACCTGCGCGGCGCGGGCGACTCGCCACTCGACCCGGCCGAGGTGCTGGCCCGCTTCCTGACCGCGCTCGGCGTGCCGGACGGGACCGCGCCGGCCGGCCTGGACGACCGGGCCGCCCTGTACCGGACGCTGCTGCGGGACCGGTGCGCCATGGTGTTGCTGGACAACGCCGGCGACGAGGCTCAGGTACGGCCGCTGCTGCCGGCCGCGGCCGGCAGCCTGGTGGTGGTCACCAGCCGGCACCTGCTGCGCGGGCTGGAGGGCGCGCGGCGGCTGTCGCTGGACGTTCCCCGCCCGCTGGAGGCCGTCGCGCTGCTGGGCCGGATCGCCGGCGCCGAGCGGGTCCGCGCCGGCCGGCCCGCCGCGCTGGACATCGTCACGCTGTGCGGCTGCCTCCCGCTGGCCGTCCGGATCGCCGGCAACCGGCTGCTCGACTGGCCGGAGTGGACACTCGGATACCTGCGTGACGCCCTCGCCGACACCCACCGCCGGCTGGCCTGGCTGCGCGCCGGTGACCTGGACGTGCGGGCCGCCTTCGAGCTGTCGTACCGGGACCTGCCGGCTGCGTCGGCGCGGCTGTTCCGGCTGCTCAGCCTGGTACCCGGCCCGGACTTCGGCGCGGACGTGGCCGCCGTGCTGCTGGCCGGGACGCCGGCCGAGGCCGGGCTGCTGCTGGAGGAGCTGGCCGCGACCAGCCTGATCGAGCCGGTGGCGACGCCGGGCCGGTACCGGCTGCACGACCTGCTCGCGCTGTTCGCCGCCGAGCGCCGCGACGAGGCTGAGCCGGCGGAGGCGCGGACGGCCGCCGCCGAGCGGCTGGTGGTCTGGCTGCTGGCCACGGCCGACGCGGCGGCGGACGCGCTGAGCCCGGCCCCGGCGGTACCTGCCGGGGACCGCCGGTTCACCGACAGCGGGGCGGCGCTGGACTGGCTCGACGCCGAGTGGGGCAACGTCCGCGCCGCTGCCCGGCAGGCCCGCGGTCCGCGCGTCGACCACCTCGTGGGCCAGCTCGCCGCGAGCCTGCCCTGGTACTTCGACCTGCGCTGCCGCTGGGAGGACTGGCGGGAGGCGGCCGAGCTGTCGCTGGCGGCGGCCGGCCGGACCGGGGACCGGCGGCAGCAGGCCGCCGCCCGCAACAGCCTCGGGCTGGCGCTGTGGGGGCTGGGCCGCTTCGCCGAGGCGGCCGACCTGCACCGGGCCGCCGCCGAGCTGGCGCGCGCGGCCGGCGAGGGCCGGGAGGAGGCGTGGGCGCTGGACGACCTGGGCCTGGCGTACTGGGGCCTGGGCCGGTTCGCGGAAGCGGCCGAGCTGCACCGCGAGGCCGAGCGCCGCTGCCGGCGGCTCGGTGACCGGTGGGGCCAGGCGCTGGGCCTGAACCATCGGGGGTACGCGCTGCGGATGCTCGGCCGGTTCGCCGACGCCGTCGAGTGCCACCGGCAGGCGCTGGTGCTGTTCCGCCGGCTCGGCGACCGGCGCGGCGAGGGGATGGCCTGGAGCAACCTGGGCCTGGCGCTGTGCGGGCTGCGCCAGTTCGCCGAGGCCAGGGACTGCCACGACCGGGCCCGCGCGCTGTCCGCCAGGGCCGAGGACCACTGGGCGGAGGGGCTGGCCCGGTACGGGCTGGGCATCTGCGCGCACGGCCTGGGCGACCTGGACGGCGCGGTCGAGCACCACCAGCAGGCGCTGCGGATCTTCGAGGGCCTCGGCGACCGGTACTGGCAGGCGCAGGTGCTGCGGTCGCTGGGCGCGGCGTCGAAGGCGGCCGGCCGGGCCGACCGGGCGGCGGCGCACTGGCGGCGCGGCCGGGCGCTGTTCGACGAGCTCGGCTCGCCGGAGTGCGAAGACCTGGTGGCGCTGGCCGCCGGTGGCCGCTCAGACGTGACGGTGGCGATCCCGCGCGCGTTCCTGGCCGCGAACGGGCTGCCGGGAACATTTCGGGAACATTCGTAGCACGCCGGGTGCCCGACTGCTGCCCCACGATGGTCCGGCGTCTGCCCGACAGCGACGTCAGGAGGCACTCGTGGGGCGCAGGGAACTGCCGTTGGATCCGGACTCCGGGCCGGTCGCGCGGTTCGCGCACGAGCTGCGCGGGCTGCGCGCCCTGGCCGGCAACCCCAGCTACCGGGAGCTGGCGCGGCGCGCGCACTACTCGGCCTCGGCGCTGTCCACCGCCGCCCGGGGTACCGCGCTGCCGTCGCTGGCGGTCACCCGCGCGTACGTGCAGGCGTGCGGCGGGGACGTGTCCGAGTGGGAGGAGCGCTGGCGGGCCGTTGCCGGCCGGCCCGCCGGGCGGCGCCGGCTCCTCCGGCCGCGCGGGTCGCGCCGGGCCAGGGCCGCCGCGGCGACCGCCGCGATGGTGTGCGGCAGCGCGCTGGCGGCGGCCGGGACCACGGCGGTGATCGTGGAGCCGGGGCCCGGCCGGCCGGTCACCACCTCCGCCGTGCCGGCCGGGGTGGGGTGGAGCGTGTTCTGGAACCCGGAACACCTCACCGCCACCGTCACCTCCTCGCGGGCGCTCCGGCTGCGGGTCCGGGCCGGCTCCGGCGCGGTCGGCACCACGCACCTGAGCGCGCTGCGGCCGGGCGATCCGGTGGTGCTGCGGTTCTGGTACGGCGGGCAGGGACAGGGGGAGATCTGCCCGTTCGTCCGGGACGGCTCCGGCGCCGTCCGGTGGGTGCCGACCCCGCCGCTGCGCCTCGGGCCGGCCGTGCCGCCGGGCTGGCACGCGTACCGCTGGACCGTGCCGGCGGTGACCCCGCGCGCGCTCGGCGTCCAGCTCGACGACACCGGCGCGACCGACTTCGTGGTACTGCTCGAACCGTGAGTCAGCCGTCCTGGACGGCGCGGCGGAGGCGGAGCGCGGCCAGGGTGCTGGCGATGTCGCAGGGTGCCGCCGGAGCGGACCTGACCAGGTGCGGGGTGCCGGGGCAGCCGGTCAGGGCGCGCAGCCGGGCGGCGATCCGGTGGCGGGTCCCCGCCGGCCAGCGCGGGCCCGGGACCGCGCTGGCGGCGGCCAGGTCGGGGAGCGGCGTCGCGTCCGGGTCCTCGACCGCGGGGGTGTCCACTGTGGCGGGACGCTCGCCGAGCTGGCGGGCGAGCTCGGCGAGCAGGGCGCGGGCGGCGGGCGGCACCGGCCCGGCCGGGGTGCCGAGCTGGGTCCGCAGCTCGGCGCGGGCCGCGCCGACGTCGCCGGCCGCCGGGCGGCCGCCGGCGGCGCGCAGGGTGGCCACCCACAGCACCAGTCCGAACGGGTCGGCGGCCGGTGGGCGGTGGGCGCGCAGCGCCCGGACCAGGGCCCGATCGCGTACCGGCAGTCCCGACCCGGCGCGTACCCGCTCCACCAGGTAGGTCGCGTACAGGTCGCCCAGCTCGCGGTGGGGCGCGGGGAACAGGCCGGAGGCCAGCGGCGCGGTGGTGAGCCGGCGGGCCAGCGGCCGGAGCGTGGCGCGGTCCCCGCCGGCGGCCCGCCATGCCGCCGCCACCAGGTACCCGACCTGCGGATCGTCCAGTGTGGGCAGTACCGCCGCCAGCCGTTTCCGCACCGCGGCCACCAGCCCGGCGAACTCCGGCGACCGCCCGGCGAGCTGGACGAACGCCGCCATCTCCACCACCCGGTCGGGCACGGGACGGGCCGGCAACCGGCGACCGGCACCGTGCCACCAGGCCCGCAGCGCGGTGGCCGGTGGCGGCGCGGGGGCGTCCAGGGCGGCCCGCGCCCGCCGCAGGTTCTCCCGTTCCGGCAGCGTGGCCAGCGCCGTCGCGTCCCGGTCGAGCGCGGCCAGCGCCCGTCGGCGGGCGTCCCCGGCCAGCGGCGCGCCGGCCTCGGCCAGCGCCTCCACGGCGGCGGCCGTCACCATCACCCGGCCGGCCGCGCCGGCGGCCACCTCGGGCGGCGCCGCCGGGTCGTGGAACTCGCCGGACGGCTGCTGCCAGGACCGCACGGCGGCCAGGTCGGCCGGGGTGAGCAGGTGGGTGAAGGCGGCCCGGTCCACCATCGCCAGCGCGTACCGGGTCCACAGCGGCTCGCTCGCGCGCTGGTCGGCGAAGGCGGCGGTGTCCACCCGTACCGGCGCCACGGCCAGCCCGGCGAGCCGCGCGACGGCGAGCGCGTACCCGGACGTGGCGGCGTCCGGGCCCGGCGCGGGCGGTACCGAGGCCTGGTAGAGGCCGTCGTCTGCCCGTAACCGGTCCAGGTCGGCCGCCAGGCCGGTGTGCGGGTGCGGCCGGCCGGGGCCGGCGGCGGCGCAACCGGCCGCGAGCAGCCCGGCGAGCAGGACGGCCGTGGCGCGCGGCATGGGAGTACCTCCGGAAGGCGGGTGGAGGGGCCGGGGCCTGCCCGGCCCCTCCACGCGGGACGGGACCGGTCAGACGGCGGAGCCGGCGCAGGTGACCACGCCATTGCTGTGGATGCCCAGCGGCGTGGAGTAGCCCGAGGCCGCCGAGCACACCCTGGTCAGCGCGCCGGCCGGGACGTACATGCTGCCGGTCATGCTGGCGATCCAGGTGTTCGAGTTGACCTGCGGCGTGGTGGTCACGTCGTTGGCGGTGCCGGTGCCCTGGATCGAGCAGCCGGACCCGCCGCCGCAGGTGACCGTGATCGCCAGGCCGATCGAGTGGAACGTCGCCTGGTTGGTGATCGAGGTCATCGTTAGGTGGGCGGCGTTGTGCCAGGCCATCGCCGAGGTCTGCCAGCCGCAGTTGCCGTACGGGAACGGGCCGGCGCACTTCCACACGTTGGACTGCATGTTGTAGCCGCCCCGGCCCATCGGCGCCGAGGCGCTGTTGGAGTCGGCGTGCGCGGTGCCGGCGAACGTCGCCGCCGACAGCGTCAACGCGAGCCCGGCGGCCGCCCCGGCGGCGAACCGCCGCACGATCGTGAACTTCATGGGTCCTCCTTGAGCTGTCATCCGCAGACGATCGGGGTGGAGAAGGTGCCCTGGCCCTCGACCTCGGCGAAGACGATCGAGCAGTCGTGCGGGCCGCGGAACGGCACGCCGGTGAAGTCGTGCCTCGACGTCTGGAGCACGTCGATCCGCTCCCAGGCGGTGTCGGGGCTGACGTAGTACTCGTTGGTGCGGCTGGAATCCAGCAGCGCGTAGCTGAACCTGGCCACGATCGGCGGGCCGCCGGTCTTGTGGTACTCGGCGTGGATCCAGGTCGCGTTCTGGCCGCGGACCACGCCGATGTACTGGCCCAGGTCGCCGTTGGGCAGGTGGGTCCAGACCCACTGGCCGGCCGCGGCGTTGGCGTCACCGACCGCCCCGGCGGCCGCCGCGCCGCCGGTCAACGCCAGCGCCAGCGTCACCGCCGTGGCAATCCGCTTGGCGAAGGTACGCATGTCTCACTCCCTTCCGGGTGAGGCGAAAACTCGGACGCCGCCACCCGACCACCCCCACCGCACCCCCACCACCTCGCCAAACGCACTGATCAATCGCTGTCCAATCGCACAACCGCGCCCGCCTGACACCGGCTCACTTCAGTGCCGTTTCAGCGTCGCGTCAGCGGCGGGGCGGATTATCGGTACGGTCGCGGATGAGGGGACCACGGCGATCTGGGGGTGGGCATGGGAAGCGAGCATCGGACGCCGCGTCGAGGGGCCGCGCTGTCCGGGGAGCGCCGGGCCGGGACCGGACAGGGTCCCGCCCGGCCGTCCAGCCCTGGCCGGTCGCCGCTGCCGGCGGTGCCCGCCCAGCTCATCGGGTTGCAGCGCTCCGCGGGCAACGCCGCCGTCGCCGGCCTGCTCGGCGCGGTGCAGCGCGCCGCGGCCACGACGGCGCCCGCCGGCGTCGCCAGGTACGGCACCACCCGGCTCACCGACCGCCTCCGCGACATGATGAGACGCGGCGTGCTCGGTGTGGCCGGCGCGCCCGCCACCCTCGACGAGGAGCAGATCTTCATGCTCCAGGGGGTCGCCAACGTGGAGACCGGCGGCATGGACAACGCCGTCTACACGAAGGACAACATGTACGTCAGCCTCGGCTTCAAGCAGGTCACGCTGGGCTGGGGCTCGCTCTACGACATCATCAACGCCGTGCCGGGGGTGTTCGCCAGGCACGGCATCGTGCTGGGCGGCGGGACGTACCACCTCAAGGCCGGGAACCTGCCGGCCGTCGAGGGCGCGCCGGATCCGGTCGCCCTGAAGACTCCGCCGTGGACCGACCGGTTCTTCGACGCGGGCGCGGAGGACGAGGTCGTGTCCGCGATGGTGGCGTTCACCCTCAAGGAGCTCGGGCGGATGGAGCGCCGGTTCGCCCACGACAGCCCCGGCAGGTCGAACCCGTGGATGAAGGACCCGACCGCGCGGGCCTGGCTGCTGGAGACGATGAACAACCGCCCGGCGTACGCGTACGTGGCGGCCAAGGCCACCCTCGCGAAGACGAGCGGGCAGCAGCTCGGCAGGGACGCGTTCCTCGACGTCCTCCGGGCGGAGATTCTCGCCGCGTACGAGGCCCGGGACGAGCGCAAGAAGGGCGAGCACATCGTCAGCAAGATTCCCCGTACCGCTCCGGCGGCGGCCGTGCCCGCACCGGCCCCGGCCCCGGCATCGGCATCGGCATTGGCGAAGGCTCCGGGCGCCGACCTGCCGGCCAAGGCCGCGGCGGTGCTGCCCGCGCCGGCCCCCGGCGGAGCCGGCGGCGCGCTGCTGCACGCGATCGCCGCCGCCGGCCTGCTCGCCCCGGCGCTCCGGCTGCTGGCCGCGCTCGGCCACACCGACACCGCCGCGCTGACCAACCTCGCGTTCTGGGCCGCCCACCCCGACCTGTTCGGCACCAAGCTGCGGCCGGGCCAGCCGGGCTTCGCCGGCCTGGCCACCGAGTGGACCCACCTGCGCGACACGGTCGTGCGCGACGCCGTCACCCGACCGGCGAACAAGCCGCCCGCCGCGCCGGCGGCGCCGGCCGCCCCGGTCGTCACCCGGCCCGCGCCGAACCTGGTACCCGCCGACCAGGCCGCCCCCCGCACCGGCGCGACCACCGGCTCGGCCACCGCCGGCAGCGGCGACCGGTACTTCACCCAGGACGGGGCGGGGTACCAGGACGTCGGGGAGTCCGGCCACACCCGGCTCTGGATGTACGGGTCGTCCGCCGCGAACGTCTGCAACATGACCACGCTGACCATGGGGCTGGTCAGCATGTCCAGCGAGGCCGACCTCCGGACCCGGCTGGTCGGCCTGCTGCGGTCGCAGGGTATGCACGCCGGCGCGCAGGTCCAGATCAACAACGAGTTCGTGTCACTCGCCGAGGCCCTCGACGACCCCGCCGCCAGCGCCCGCATTAAGACCATCGACCTGGTGACGGCCGTCGCGATCGGCCAGCACGGCGGGTACGGCACCGTCACCCAGGCCGCGACGATGGCCCGGATCGCCCGCGACACCGGGCTGGCCACCGGCAGCGAGGAGACCGGTCAGGTCAGGCTGACCAACCCACAGGTCCGCGCGCGGGCGGAACGGATGCTCGGCGAGGGCAGGCGGGTCATCCTCGGCACCGTGAACCACTACGTCTACCTGCTCGAGGTCCGCGCCGACGGCGTCGTCGTGCACGACCCGGCGGGTGCCCGCGTCGAGCCCACCCTGGCCAGGCCGGTGTTCCTGCACAACGGCGGCGTGGACCACATGGCCAGCGAGTTCCTGGCGATGGACGCCGGCCGGCGGGCCGTCGCCCTGCGCCGGCTCTCCACCAACCCGCAGGTGTCGCCGGTGGTCACCGGCCTGTCGTCGATCGCCGCCCTGCCGGCCAAGGACAGGGCCGCCGCGCTCCGCCAGCTGGCCGCCGAGCACCCCGGCAAGTTCTCCACCGGCGCCCGGAACTTCTACCCCGACGGCGACTTCCAGGCCAACGACCTCCGCCTCCGGCTCACCCTCACCGCCGCTCAGTGACCCGGGTTCCCGGGGGTTCCTCGGCGTGGCGGGGGGTGTAGGCGGCGCGGGCCGTCTGGATCTCGGGGACGCCCGCCTCGAGCTCGTCGGCGAGCGCGCGGAGGCGGCGGGCGACGCGGGTGCCGAGCGGGGTCAGCGAGTACTCGACGCGCGGCGGGATGGTGGCCTGCGCGTGCCGGCTGATCAGGCCGTCGCGTTCGAGGGTCTGGAGGGTCTGGGACAGCATCTTCTCGCTGACGCCCTCGACGCGGCGGCGCAGGGCGTTGAAGCGGTAGCTGCCCTCGCCGAGGGCGAGCAGCGCCAGCGAGGCCCACTTGGTCGTGACGTCCTCGAAGGCGGCCCGCGAGGTGCAGTCGCGGGCGAACACGTCGCTGACCAGTTCCTGGGTGGGGTCGGTGATCTGCTCGGTCACGGTACCCACACTAGCGCGTCGCTCGTACCGTACGATAGGTTAGTACTTTCTCAGAGTTAGTTAAGGAGTGCTTGCCGTGCCCACGTACGGAGTCACCGGCGCCAGCGGCCACCTCGGCCGGCGCGTGATCGAGAACCTGCTGTCCAGGGGCGTACCCGCGGGGGAGATCGTCGCCGTCGTCCGTACGCCGGAGAAGGCGGCCGACCTCGCGGGGCGCGGCGTCGACGTCCGGCTCGGCGACTACTCGCGGCCGGAGACGCTGCCCGCCGCCCTGGCCGGCGTGCGCCGCCTGCTGCTGGTGTCCGGCAGCGAGCCGGGCAAGCGGGTGCCGCAGCACGCCGCCGTTGTCGAGGCGGCCACGGCCGCCGGGGTCGAGCGCCTGCTGTACACCAGCATCCTGCGGGCTGACACCAGCACGAACCCGCTCGCCGGCGAGCACAAGGCCAGCGAGGAGATCATCGCCGCGGCCGGCCTGCCGTACACGCTGCTTCGCAACAGCTGGTACACGGAGAACTACACCCAGCAGCTCCAGCAGTACCTGGACACCGGCCAGATCGTCGGCGCCGCCGGCGCCGGCAAGGTCTCCGCCGCCCCGCGCGCCGACTACGCCGAGGCGGCGACCGCCGCCCTGGTCGGCGACGAGGGCGGCGACGTGACGTACGAGCTGGGCGGCACCGCCTTCACCTTCGAGGAGCTGGCGGCGGCGGTCACCGAGGTCACCGGCACCAAGGTCGGGTACCGCGACCTGCCGCCGGCCGAGTACGCCGCCGTGCTGCGGGAGGCCGGGCTGGACGCCGCCACCGCCGAGTTCGTCGCCGCGATCGACTCCTCGATCGCCGCCGGCGACCTGGAGACCGGCAGCGACGACCTGACCAGGCTGATCGGCCGCCCGACCGGCTCGCTCACCGAGGCCGTCGCCGCCGCCGTCGGGTGAGACGCTCCGCACGGTGTGCCCTGTGTCACGGTAGGAAATAGGCGCAGATCGGCCTCCTGTTGACGTTGGTTGAAGCGGGAGGGCGATCGGAGGCGCCGGATGAGCACCCTGGTGACGGGCTCGGTGACAGGGCCGGTGACGGTATCGCTGCGTGGCGGCACGAGGGAACTGTCGCGAGCACCTGCACGGCCTCCGGAAGCGAAAGCGCCAGCGGCCGGCGGCGACCCGGTCCGGTGCCAGCGCCGGCGAATCATGCGGCTGTTCGCGGCCGGCGCCGCGGGCATGGTGCCGTGGACGGTCGTGATGGCACTGACGCTGCCCGCCGAACACCAGGTCCACCAGTGGCGGCTGACCTGGGCCGGCTTCGACGTCCTGCTGATTGCGGCCCTGGCCGCCACCGCGGTACTCGGCCGGCGGCGGCACCCGGCGGCCCTCCTCACCTCGCTGCTCACCGCCGTGCTGCTGATCTGCGACGCGTGGTTCGACGTGTCCCTCGACGTCGGCAGCCGGGACATCTGGCTGTCGGCGGGGATGGCGCTGTTCGTCGAGCTGCCGGTGGCCGCCGTGCTCATCTGCCGTGCGTACGCGGTGATCTCCTCGCTGTCCTGGCCACCCCGCCCAGCCCCAGCCGCCGAGCAGGAGCACACCCCCACCGCGTAGGCCGGAGCTGACTCCGGGAACGGGGGAAGGGCGGCATCCGGCGCCCCCTCCCCTTCGCTCACATCCCTCCGAGCGCTTCCTTCAGTTCTCCCGTACCGGCCGGCCGTTGCGGGCTTCCGGTGGTACGGCGTCGAGCACGTCGCGGGCCCTGATCCTGACCATGGCCACTCTCTGGTCGATGGGTACGTCGAGGAGGACGTTGAGGTGCGGTCGCAGGCGTCGGCGATCCCGTCGCGGAGGCGAGTACCGAACCCGCCGAGGCGCTCGCACCGTTCGGGCCCGACCGTCCCCGAGCCTCAGGCCGGCAGCTGGCGTACCTGCCAGCCCCACGTGAAGCCGCCGAAGATCTCGACCACGTCCTTGCCGGCCGCGTCGCGGGTACCGGTGTCGCGGACGAGGAAGCTCTCGGCCATGAAGCGGTCCGACAGCGGCACGGAACCGCCGCCCGGCCCGCCGGAGCCGAGGCCGACGCCGATCTGGGGGATGTCGTCGAAGTTGACGATCTGCTCGCCGTAGATCGAGGTGAGGCCGCCGAGGATGTAGAAGGGGTTGGCGCGGCCCGCGTTGTCGAGCTCGCTCGTCCCCGACCAGTTGACCACCTGGATCCACTGGAGAGAGTGATGGGTGCCCGGATCGTCCCGGTCGGGGTGGTAGGCGACGTACAGGTCGGCTCCGTAGGAGGTCACCGGCGCCTGGTCCGTCGGCTCCTGCACGAACACGCTGTAGGACTGGACGCTGAACTCGTCTCGGCCCCGGAAGCCGCCCTGGTACCGGAAGGCGTAGTACGCGCCGAAGGCGTCGCCGAGTGTCTGCTGGAACTTGACGGTCGGGTCCGCCGGCACGTCCTCGTACCGCGGGTCGGTGGAGCCACCGAGCCCCAGAGGCAGCAGCTCGACCCGGTACGGCAGGCCGTTGAAGGTGAAGTCCTTGCTGCTGAGGTGGCCGCCGATGGTCGCGCCGGTCCGCTGCCCGCCCGGTCCCGGCGAGTAGAGGGCAGCCGGCGTAAGACCGGCGTAAATCGGTCGCTTGGGCGGTTGGCGCATCGTTACCGTCGGTGGCGTGATCTACGAGGACCCGCTGGCGTACCTGCTCGGTGTCGAGGGTGTCGCGTTGATGCGGGCGTTCACCGGGGAGTACGACCGCGCGTTCACCGAGGAGCGGATCGCCGAGATCCGCCGGCTGCTGGCGGACGAGTCGCTCGCCGGCAAGGGGCTCGAGGTCGAGCGGCTGACCACAGTGGACGGGTACGAGGTGTGGTCGCGGACGTACGACGACGGGATCGACTGGGCCGCTGAGTACGAGGAGCCGCAGGTCAAGGCGATCATCGACCCGTTGCCCGCCGGCGACGTCCTGGACGCGGCCTGCGGCACCGGCCGGTGGTCGGAGTACCTGGCGGCGCAGGGCCACCGCGTCATCGGCGTGGACAGCTCGCCCGACATGCTCGTCAGGGCGCGGGCCCGGGTGCCGGCGGGCGAGTTCCGGCAGGGCGACCTGCAACACCTGCCGTTGGACGACGGCAGCGTCGACCTGGTCGTTTGCGCGCTGGCGCTCACCCACGTGCCGGAGCTGGAGCCGGTGCTGGCCGAGTTCGCCAGGGTGCTGCGCCCCGGGGGCCACGCGGCCATCTCCGACATGCACGACACGACGATGGCGCGTACCGGCGGCGCCAAGGCCGTGCTGCCCGACGGCCGGCTCGGCCGCATGCCGTCGTACCGCCACACGGCCGGCGACTACGTGCGCGCCGCCCTGGCGGCGGGCTTCCAGATCCGCGGCTGCGAGGAGCCGCTGGTGTTCCCGCGGGAGGTCACGGAGGAGCCGTGGCCGCCCACGCCCGCCGAGCTCACGATCGGGCCGTGGACCGGCTGGCCGTTCAACCTGACCCCGCTCGTGCCGGCCGCCGCCCGCGCCGCCACCGCCGGAAGCCCCTCCACGGTCATCTGGCACCTCCAGCTCCCCGCCGCCTGACCGCCGTCCGTGTCCGGAAACCGAGGGTGGTTGGCGGGATCGCACGTTCCGCCGACCGCCCTGCCGCGTCCAGAATCGACCGGGTGACCAGTACTGACATCGAGCCGTTCCGTATCGACATCCCGCAGGCCGACGTGGACGACCTCCGCGACAGGCTCCGCCGTACCCGGTGGGGCACCGGGGAGATCCCCGGCGCGGGCTGGAGCCGTGGCGTTCCCGTCGACTACCTGCGGCAGCTCGTCGCGTACTGGGCCGACGGCTACGACTGGCGCGCGCAGGAGGCGCGGCTGAACGAGCTGCCCCAGTTCCGTACCGAGATCGACGGGCAGCCCTTCCACTTCGCGCACGTGCGGTCCGCCAACCCCGACGCGGTCCCGTTGCTGCTCACCCACGACTGGCCCGGCTCGTTCGTGGTGTTCCTCGAGGCGGTCGAGCCGCTGTCGGCCGACTTCCACCTGGTGCTCACCACGCTTCCCGGGATCGGCTTCTCCGGCCCGCTGACCGGCGCCGGCTGGCACACCGGGAAGATCGCGAGCGGTTTCGTGGAGCTGATGGCCCGGCTGGGGTACGACCGGTACGGCGTGCAGGGCCAGGGCGGCGGCGCCTGGTACGCGCTGGAGATGGCCCGCCAGGACCCGGAGCGCGTCATCGGGGTGCACGCCAACGGCCTGCTCACCTTCCCGTCGGAGGACCCGGCCGACTTCGCCGGTCTCACCGAGGCCGAGCAGGAGCGGCTGGGCAGGTTGCAGCACTTCCGGGACGACATGATGGGCTTCAACGTCCTCCAGTCGACCCGCCCGCACACGCTCGCGCACGCGCTGACCGACTCGCCGGCCGGGCAGCTGGCCTGGATCGCGGAGAAGTTCAAGGAGTGGACCGACCCGGCCGCCGACCTGCCGGAGGACGCCGTCGACCGGGACCTGCTGCTCACCAACGTGAGCCTGTACTGGTTCACCCGCACGGCCGGCTCGTCGGCCAACCTGTACTACGAGATGAACCACGACCCGGGCGCGTGGGCGCCGAAGGAGCGGATCGCCGCCCCGATCGGGGTCGCGCTGGCCAAGGGCACCGACATCACCGTCCGCCGGTTCGCCGAGCGCGACGGTACGGTCACCCGCTGGACCGAACTGGACCGCGGCGGCAACTTCCTGCCGCTGGAGCAGCCCGCCGCGTACGCCGACGACGTCCGCGCGTTCTTCGCCGGCATCCGGGACGGTGACCTGTCCGTTTCACGACAGCGGCCGGCGGGATGACGGCTCACGACCGGCGCCGGCGGGCTCCTACCCTGTCGCCATGAGTGATCCGATCAAAGTCTTCGCCGTCATCGTGCTGCTGTCGTTGCCGACCGTCATGTTCGGCGGGTTCTCGCTGCTCAGACTGCTCGGCCGGGGCAAGCTGACGGACTTCCAGACGAACTGGTTCCGGGCCGGCCACGCCCACGCCGGGGTGTTGCTGGTGATGTCGCTGGCCGTGCTGGACATGCTGGCCCGTACCGACAGCGGCGACGGGCTGCGCTGGCTGATCGGCTGCCTGCTCGCGGCCGGCGCGCTGGCCCAGTCCGGCGGCATGTTCGTGCACATGGCGATCGGCCGTCCCGGCAGGTGGTCGCACGGCAACTCCCTCACCACCGCCGGCGGCCTCGCGCTCGCCGCCGGCCTCATCCTGACCGCGTACGCCGTCCTTGCCACCTGACCCGCGGTCACCCCGTCCGGCTCTGGTGATCTCGACCCACCGGCGGGGAGCGCGGGGAGCGTGCCCCGGCGGTTTCGCCGCGTGCACATACTGGACGGCATGACGGAAGCATCGGTGCGGGTCGACGGCCGCTCGCGGCGGGCCGAGCGGACCCGGCGCGCGATCGTCGACGCGCTCCTCGCGCTGCTGGACGAGGGCAACATGAAGATCAGCGCCGGCCGCATCGCCGAGCGGGCCGGGGTGTCGCTCCGCGCGCTGTGGACGAACTTCCGGGACATGGAGACGCTGTACGCGGCGGCCGGCCAGCGGATGCTGGAGTTGCAGCGGGCCGAGTACCGGCCGGTGCCGCCGGACCTGCCGCTGCGCGCGAAGGTGGAGGCGTTCTGCCGGCAGCGCTGCCGGATGCTGGAGATCATGGCGCCGGCCGCCAGGGTGGCCCACCTGTGGCAGCCGTACTCGCCGCAGCTGCGGCGCAACCGCGCGATCCAGATCGCCTGGGTGCGCGAGGAGATCGACGACCTGTTCGGGCACGAGCTCGACACCGCCGGTGACGGCCGCGACCGGCTGCGCGACGCGGTACTGGTCGCCACCACGTTCAACTGGTGGCAGATGGCCCACGACGAGCTGGGCCTCGGCGACGACGAGGTACGCGAGCTGATGGTGCGGACGGTGACGTCGCTGCTGGTGACCGCGTTCGCCGCCAGCGTGGGCTAGGTTGTGTCTTGCGGATCTTGGTGTTGGGTCGTTGTTTGGGTATGGCGCGAGGTGATCTGAGTAATCGGGAGTGGGCTGTGTTGGCGCCGTTGTTGCCGGCGCAGCCGGTGCGGGGTGGCCGGTGGCGGGATCATCGCCAGGTCATCAACGGGATCTGTTGGGTGAAGCGGACCGGTTCACCGTGGCGGGATCTGCCGGAGCGGTACGGGCCGTGGAAGACCGCCTATCAGCGGTTTCGTCGTTGGGCGGCGGATGGGACGTGGGCGGCGTTGAAAGCCCACGTCATCGCCTTGGCCGAGCTGGATGACCAACTGGACTGGCGTGCTCAGGCCGACAGCAGTGTCATCCGGACTCATCAGCATGCCGCCGGGGCGGCTAAAAGGGGTTGAGCAAGACCGAGGCGCAGGCACGGGAGGGTATCGGCCGTTCCCGTGGCGGCCTGACCACCAAGATCCACACCTTGGCTGACGGGCGTGGCCGTTCGCTGGCCACCCGCATCACACCTGGCCAGGCGGCCGACACCCGGCAGCTGATCCCGCTGTTGAACCAGGTGCGGGTCGCCCGCCCCGCCGGGGTGGGTCGCCCGCGTACCCGACCGGTCTCACTCACCGCGGACAAGGCCTACTCCTCGGCCGCCAACCGCAAAGCACTACGGGACAAGCACATCACCGCCGTCATCCCCGAGCCCAACGATCAGATCGCCAACCGGAAGCGGCGCGGCAGCCGCGGCGGGCGCCCACCGGCCTTCGACCCGGCCGCCTACAAGCGCCGCAACCAGGTCGAGCGTGGCTTCAACCGACGTAAACACTGGCGTGGCCTGGCTACCCGCTACGACTGTGAGGATCTTGGGGTGCCGTCCCGGGTCGTGGTCTGACTCGCGCTATGACTGGCCTGCGGTGCCTTGAGTTTGATCTGTCGGCCGCTGGCTCGGGGCGGTGCGTGCTGTGGCCGGTCCGGTGGGGCGTGTCCCGATAGGAGCCTTGCCGCTAACAGGGCACCATCACAGTCCTGACCGCCCCTGCCGGCCCGGCGACGGCCACCGTTCCCTGAGCCGAGTAGGAGACCAGCGACCGTGACCAGCATGCCCCAGCAGTCCCCCGCCAGCCAGCAGGACCCGGACGCCGAACAGGTGGTGTTGGGGGTGGACACCCACAAGGACCTGCACGTCGCGGCGGTGATCACCATGGTGGGTGCGGTGCTGGCCAGCAGGACGTTCCCGACGACCGCGACCGGCTACGGTCAGCTGCTGGCCTGGGCGCGCAGGTTCGGGACACTGCGACGGGCCGGGGTGGAGTGCACCGGTTCCTACGGGGCAGGGCTGGCACGTTACCTGCTGGCAGCAGGAGTCGAGGTGGTCGAGGTCAACCAGCCTGACAAGGCCACCCGCCGCCGGCGCGGCAAGACAGACACCCTCGACGCCGAGGCCGCCGCCCAAGCCGTGCTGTCGGGCCGGGCGAGCGGCGCGGCCAAGACCGGCCAAGGCCCGGTAGAGATGATCCGCATGTTCAAGCTGGCCAAGACCTCAGCCATCAAGTCCCGCACCCAGGCAATCAACCAGCTCAAAGCCGTACTCGTGGCCGGCGACTCCACACTGCGCGAAGCCCTGGCCGGGCTGTCCAACCCCCACCTCATCCGCGCCTGCACCCGCCTCGAGGCCATCGTCCCGACCGATCCCACCACGGCCGCGGCCTACACCCTGCGGCTGCTGGCCGACCGGATCTGCCACCTCACCGACCAGATCAACGACCTCAACGCCCGACTGCACGACACCATCACCGCCCATGCCCCCAAGCTGCTCGACCATCGCGGCGTGGGTCCCGACACCGCCGCGGCCCTGCTCATCGCCGCAGGCGACAACCCCGACCGACTCCACCACGAGGCATCCTTCGCCGCCCTGTGCGGCACCAGCCCGGTCCAAGCATCCTCCGGCAAAACCCAACGACTGCGCCTCAACCGCGGCGGGAACCGCCAAGCCAACACCGCCCTGCACACCATCACCCTGTCCCGACTTCGCTGGGACCTCACCACCCGCGCCTACCTGCAACGACGCATCACAGAAGGCAAGACCCGACGAGAAGCCATCCGCTGCCTCAAGCGCTACATCGCCCGTGAGCTCTACCGCACCATCACGACCCCACCCAAGCCCGCCACCCAGGCCACCACACCTTGACATCCATAGGGGCATCAAGCTCGCCGCCCACTACCAAGCCACCCTCGACCTCATCGAAACCCTCGACTGGCTCCGCGCCGCTCCCGACAACCAAGATCCACGAGACAGCACCTAGCCATCCGGCGGCCGTCGCCATAACATTTCCGCACTGACTGTGCATATTTGTGCGGGGAGCCGCGATGGTCGAGGTGCCGACGGTGCGAGGCCCTGTCGACCCGGCCAGCCTCGGCACCACCCTGATGCACGAGCACGTCTTCGTGCTCACCGCCGACGTTCAGCGCAACTACCCGGAGGGCTGGGACGAGCCGGCCCGGATCGCCGACGCGGTGGCCCGGCTGACCGAGCTGCGCGCGGCCGGCGTGGACACCATCGTCGATCCGACCGTGATCGGGCTGGGCCGCGACATCCCGCTCATCCAGCGGATCAACGCCGAGGTGGCCGACCTCAACATCGTCGTGGCGACCGGCGTGTACACCTACCGCGACGCCCCGTACTACTTCCGCTTCCGCGGTCCCGCCGTCCATCCCGACCTGCCCGAACCGATGGTCGACATGTTCGTGCGCGACCTGACCGCGGGCATCGCCGGCACCCGGGTGCGGGCGGCGTTCCTCAAGTGCGCGATCGACGAGCCCGGCCTCACCCCCGACGTGGACCGGATCCTGCGGGCGGTGGCCGAGGCGCACCGCCGTACCGGCGCGCCGGTGATGGTGCACACCCATCCCGGCACCCGGCGCGGCCTGGACGTGCTTCGGGTACTGGTCAACGAGGAGGGTCTCGACCCGCGCCGGGTGCTGCTCGCGCACAGCGGCGACACCACCGACACCGATCACCTCTGCCACCTGGCCGACACCGGGTTCCTGCTGGGCATGGACCGGTTCGGCCTGGACACCGAGCTGCCGGCCGCCGACCGGCTGGCCGTCGTGGTGGAGATGGTGCGGCGCGGGTACGCCGGCCAGCTCGTGCTCTCCCACGACGCGTCCTGCCACCTCGACTGGGTCGACCCGGCGCTGCTCGCCGCCTTGCCCGACTGGAACTACCTGCACATACACCGCAACATCCTGCCGGCGTTGCGCGAGCGGGGCGTCACCGACGACCAGATCCGCCAGATGCTGGTCGACAACCCGCGCCGGTACTTCGAGAGCAGCGGAGACCCGACATGACGGTACTGGAGCCGTTCGACTCCACCGGCGTCGAACGCGACAGCGACGGGGTGAAGCGGTACACCGACCTGGGCGCCGACTCGGTGGTGGCGGCGCTGCGCGCCAGCGTCGAGAACGACCCCGAGCAGGAGGCGGTGGTCGAGCTGGACGGGCCGCGGCTGACCTACCGGCAGCTCTGGGACGGCGCGGCCCGGGTCGCCGGCGGGCTGCGCGCGGCCGGTGTCGGACGCGGCGACCGGGTGGCGATCCGGTACGGCAACGGCGCCGACTGGGTACGGGCGTTCTTCGGCACGCTGCTGGCCGGCGGGGTCGCCGTGCCGGTCAACACCCGGCTGGCCGAACCCGAGGTCGACTACGTCGTCGGCGACTGCGCGGCCAGCGCCGTGCTCGCGCCGGGCGCGCCGCTGCCGGACGGGCCGCCGTACGCGGTCGAGGACCTGGCGCCGGGCGAGGTGGCCGCGATCTTCTACACCTCGGGCACCACCGGGCGGCCCAAGGGCGCCATGACCACGCACGAGAACTTCCTCACCAACGCGGAGAACGCGCTGCGGGTCTGCGGCATCCCGCGCGAGGACCCGACCGTGCGCAACCTGGTCTCGGTGCCGCTGTTCCACGTCACCGGCTGCAACAGCCAGCTGCTGCCGGCGCTGCGGGAGGGTGGCACGTGCGTGGTCATGCCGGTCTTCCAGGTGGACGCGTTCCTGCGCGCCATCGTGGCCGAGCGGATCCGGGTGGTCACGTCGGTGCCGGCGGTGTACTGGTACGCGCTGCACCACCCGCGGTTCGCCGAGTTCGACCTGTCCGGTGTGGACTGGGCGACGTACGGCGGCGCGCCGATGGCCCCGGCGCTGGTGCGGCGCATCAAGGACGGCTTCCCGAACGCCGAGGTCGGCAACGGTTTCGGGCTGACCGAGACGTCCTCCATCGCGACGTACCTGCCCGACACCTGGTCCTCCAGCCATCCCGACTCGGTCGGCTTCGCCGCGCCCACCGTCGACCTGCGCCTGGAGGACATCGGCGCTGGCGTCGCCGGCGAGCTGCTCATCCGCGGCGGCAACGTGGTACCCGGCTACTGGGACAAGCCGGCAGCGACGGCGGCCGCGTTCCGCGACGGCTGGCTGCGCAGCGGCGACCTGGCCCGCGTCGACGACGAGGGCAGGGTGTACATCGTCGACCGCGTCAAGGACATGATCAACCGGGGCGGCGAGAACGTGTACTCGGTGGAGGTGGAGAACGTCCTCGCCGGCGCGCCCGGCGTCTTCGACGTCGCGGTGCTGGCCGTGCCCGACGAGATGATGGGCGAGAAGGTCGGGGCGGTCGTCGTCGCCGAACCCGGCCACGACCTCGACACCGACGCGGTACTCGGCTACGCCCGCGAGCGCCTCGCCGACTTCAAGGTCCCCCAGTACCTGCACGTCCGGACCGACCCGCTGCCCCGCAACCCCAACGGCAAGATCCTCAAGTCCCGCCTCCGCAACCAAACCCCCTGGACCCCCACGTAAACGTGGTGGCCCTTGGCCGCCATGGCCGTTGCCGGGGTCATAATGTATTTGTTATATTCGGTCATGCCATGGCTGCTGGTCATCCATCCCGAGGTACGAGAGTGGCTGCATCGGATCCGTAAGGCCGATCGTGAGACGGCGGCCCTGATCGGGCAGGCGATCCATCATGTGATCAACGGCCGTGGTCCCGACGAAGGTCGCCCGCTCGTGGACCGGATCGCTCGCAGCCAGCTACTCAATCTCAAAGAACTGCGGCCCGCCAGCACGGGCGAGAGCGCGGTCCGGATTCTGTTTGTCTTCGACCGGGAGAGACAGATGGTGCTGCTGGTCGCGGGCGACAAGTCCGGCAGCTGGAACCGCTGGTACGACGGCTGTCCCGCTCGCTGAAGCTCGCTATGCGGAGCACCTGCCAGCCCTTGACGACGACGAGGGGGGATCGAGATGACGAAGAAGACGGCGGCGGGGTGGCACGCGTACGAGAACGTTGGCGAGCTGCTGAAGGAACTTGAGCTCACCGACGAGGACATGGCGCGCGCCCGTGAGGTGACCGACGACCACATCCACGCCTGGCACCTGGCGCAGGTCCGCGCCGAGCAGGATCGGACGCAGGCTGACGTCGCCCAGGCGATGGGTGTCAAGCAGCCCCGTGTCTCGGCGATCGAGCGTGGCGAACTGGATACGGTCACGCTCGCGACGCTGCGAGCGTACGTGCGTGCACTGGGCGGAAAGCTCTGTGTCGTGGCGGATTTCGGCGACCGTGAGTACAGGCTGACCTGAGGTCCGAGTGCCGGCGTTCACGTAGACGTGGTGGCCGCTCCGGACCTTGGAAGGTCCGGAGCGGCCGCGGTTGGTGGGTCAGGGGGTGGCCAGGGCTTCGGTGGGGGCCAGGCGGGAGGCGCGGATGGCGGGGTAGAGGCCGGCGACCGCGCCGAGTACCAGGGTGACGCCGACGCCGCCCGCCATCACCCAGACCGGTACCACCGTGGGCCAGCTCTGGGTGGTGGAGTACACGGCGGTGACGATGGTGCCGAGCAGCACGCCGCCGAACCCGCCCAGCGCGCACAGCAGCAGCGACTCGGCGAGGAACTGGAGCCGGATCTGCCCCTTGGTCGCGCCCAGGGAGCGGCGCAGGCCGATCTCGGAACGCCGTTCCAGCACCGAGATCACCATCGTGTTGGCCACCCCGACACCGCCGACCAGCAGCGCGACCGCGCCGAGGCCGAGCAGCAGCCCGGTGAAGGCCTTGTCCGTGGCCTGCTTGGCGGCCAGCGCGTCCGACGGGCGGGACACCTTGACCTCGTTCGGGTTCTCCGGGTTCGCGGTCGAGCCGAGCACCGCCGCCACATCCTCGACCGCGTCCTGCCGGGTCCGGGTGTACACGGTGGTGGCGTACCCGTCGAAGCCGAGCTGCGCGGTGGCGACCGGCCAGCCGACCAGCGCCGACCAGTCCAGTTCCGGCGCCAGCGGCACCGGGTCCAGGACGCCGACCACCGAGAACCACCGCCCGCCCAGCCAGACCAGGATGTCCGGCCCGGCAGCGCCGATGCCGAGCTGGTCGGCGGCCCGGCGGCCCAGCACCACCGCGGGGTACCGGGCGGAGGCCGCGTTGAGCCACCGTCCGTCCGCGATCGTCGCCCCGACCGTCGACGGCAGGTTGAGGTTGGCGGCCAGCACCGAGATGCTGCCGGTCTCGGCGGTCGGGATGTGGTCGTTGCGGTACACCTTGGCGCCGGAGACCTGCCCGGTCGCGGCCACCGACCGGACCGGCCCGATCCGGTGGATCATCGGTACCGCCGAGGTCGGCAGGTGCGAGTCCTTGCCGAACAGCGTCTGTCCGGGCGCGACGGTGAGCAGGTTGGTACCCAGCCGGTCCAGCGTGCGTTTCAGGTCGGCGCGGCTGGACGTGGAGATCCCCACCACGGACACCATGGCGGCGATCCCGATCGCGATCCCCAGCGCCGACAGGAACACCCGGGTCGGCCGCGCCCGCAGGCCGGCGCCGCCGACCCGCACCACGTCGCCGGGCCGCAGCCGGCTCGGCCGCAACGCCCGCCGCCGGCCGCCGGCCGGGTTCTCGATGAGCGCGCCGTTCATGCGGTCACCCACTCCGAGTCGGCCACGACCCGCCCGTCGCGCATCTCGACCTGCCGGGGCAGGCTCGCCGCGATGTCCCGGTCGTGGGTGATGATCACCACGGTGGTGCCGGACAGGTTGAGCTGGCGCAGCAGGTTCATCAGGTCGGCGCCGGCGGCCGAGTCCAGGTTGCCGGTCGGCTCGTCGGCCAGCAGCAGCGCCGGCTCGCCGACCACCGCCCTGGCGATCGCGACCCGCTGCCGCTCGCCGCCGGACAGCTCGTGCGGCCGGTGGTCGAGCCGGTGGCCGAGGCCGACGCGCTCCAGCGCGACCCGCGCCCGCCGCCGCCGCTCGCCCACCGGCACCCCGGCGTACAGCAGGCCGTCGGCGACGTTGTCGACCGCGGCGACCCCGGCCGCCAGGTGGAACTGCTGGAACACGAACCCGATCCGGGCCGCCCGCAGTGCGGACAGCTCGCGGTCGGACAGCCCGGCGATGTCGTGCCCGTCGACCCGTACCGTCCCGCCGGACGGCCGGTCCAGCGTGCCGATCAGGTGCAGCATGGTCGACTTTCCCGAGCCCGACGGCCCGACCACGGCCACCAGCTCGCCGTACCGGATCCGCAGCGAGGCCCGGCGCAGCGCCGCCACCCCGCCCTGGTACGTCCGGCTCACGTCCTCCAGGTCCACGACGCAGGTCATTTCGGCACCCCCACCAGCGTGCCCTCGGTGATACCGTCGCCGCTGACCTCGACCCGGCCGCCGGCGAACAGCCCGGTCTTCACGGCCACGATCCTCGCGGTGCCGCCCTGCACGACCTGCACGCCGTACCCGCCCTCGGCCAGCGCCAGCAGCGCGTCCACCGGAACGGCGAGCACGTTCTCCCGCGAGCTGACCACCACCGTGACCTTGACCGGCGCCTCGTTGTACGCGCCGAGCTTGCTCTGGTCGTCCAGGCTGACCACCACGTCGATCACGGTGGTCGTGTTGTCGCCGCTGCCCTCGGTGCGGGCGACGTTGCTGATGCTGGCGATCTTGCCGGCCGCGGTCGTCCCGTCCGGCAGCCGGACGGTCACCGCCGCGCCGACCTTGACCAGGTTCTGCTTGGACGCGGCGAGGGCGACGGAGACCTGCCGGGTGGTGCCGGTCCAGGTCAGCAGCGGGCCGCCGGCCTGGTCGCCGACCTGCGCCTTCAGCTCGTTCACCCGGATCGGACCCGGCGTGTACACGACGGCGCCCGGCTGCACGGTGCCGGTCTTGTCCAGCCCCAGGTCGCCCTGCCAGTCCTTGACCGCCGCCGCCGTGGCCGCGTTGTAGGTGTCGTCCACGGTGAAGCCGGTGTACCCGAGGGCGGCCAGGTTCTGCTCGAACTGCCGGACGTCGTCGCCCTTCACACCGGGCCCGAGCGGGCGGTAGAACGGCAGGCTGCCGTACAGCAGCACGACCGAGTGGCCGTCCAGCGCGCAGATCGGCTTGCCGCGGGTGAGGGTGGCGCCGGCGGCCGGCAGCCACGTGACGGTGCCCTGGCCGCGCACGGCGACGTTCGTCGCGGTGCCGTAGCCGAGCGTGCCGTCGACGTCCTCGGTCTCGGTCAGCGTGGTCCTGACCACCTTGGCGGTGGCCGGCGGCAGCGTGCGGTGCGTGGTGCCGCCGGCGTCGCGCCCGCCGAACCCGAAGGCCGCGGCGGAGATGCCGGCCACGGCGACCGCGGTGGTGCCGGCGACGACCACGGTCCGGGCCCGGCGCCGGCGCCGCCGCGGGGCCTCCGTACCCAGTTCCTCGCTCATCGCGGGCCCATCCCGCTCGGCATCAGCTTGTGGCACGCCTTGTCGGCCTTGGCCCACTGCGGGTTGTCGGGACCCATGTCCATGGTGCCGGCCTTGTCGTCGCCGCTGCCGGGGCCGGCCGACTGGAGGACCTGGCCCTGCGCGTTCGGGTCGGGCATGTCAATGCCGTGCTGGCGCATGCACTTGGAGTACTTCTGGAGCTTCGCGACGTCCGCGGGGCTCAGCTTGGGCGGGTCGCCGCCGCCGGGCAGGAAGCTCTTGCACGCCTCCTGGGCCTGCTGCTGCGCCTGCTCGTCACCGGGGTGGCCCTTGACCGTCAACGGCCCGTTGGGATCCGGGTCGGGCATGTCCACGCCGTGGTCGCGCATGCACTTGGCGTACTTGAGCTCCGCCTCGTGCCGGTCGGTGGACGAGATGGCGCTCGCCGTCGCCTTGGCCTTCGCCTTGCCGTCGGCGGACGCGATCCCGTTGTCGTTGCTCTTGCCGCCGCAGCCGGCCAGCCCCCACCCGAGCGCCAGGAGCAGCCCCAGCACTGCCAGGCCCGCGGCCGGAGGGCCGATTCTCGCTCGCATGATGATCCTCTCCTTCACCGGCCGACCTGGCCGGTACCGCGTCCATTGGAGGCGGCGGGGGGTCAGGCGGGCGTCAATGCCGGTCCTTATCCCGAGCTGACACCGGCCTGGGGCACCATGAACCGCGAGGCGGAAGGCGGTGAGCGGGTGCGGATCCTGGTCGTCGAGGACGAGCGGCTGATGGCCGACGCGATCGCGGAGGGCCTGCGGCGGGAGTCGCTGGCCGTGGACGTGGTGTACGACGGCGACGCCGCGCTGGAACGGCTGGGGGTGAACGAGTACGACGTGGTCGTGCTCGACCGTGACCTGCCGGTCGTGTCCGGCGACGAGGTGTGCCGGGCGCTGGTCGACTCCGGCGCCCTCACCAGGGTGCTGATGCTGACCGCCGCCACCGCGGTGGGCCGGCGGGTGGAGGGCCTGGCCCTGGGCGCGGACGACTACCTCGGCAAGCCGTTCGCCTTCGCCGAGCTGGTGGCCAGGGTGCGGGCGCTCGGCCGACGGTCCCGGCCGCCGGCGCCGCCGGTGTACGAGCGGGCCGGCATCCGCCTGGACCCGAACCGGCGCGAGGTGTACCGGGACGGGCACTACGTCGGGCTGTCCCGCAAGGAGTTCGCCGTGCTGGAGGAGCTGCTGCGGGCCGGCGGCGGGGTGGTGTCCGCGGAGCAGCTGCTGGAACGGGCGTGGGACGAGCACATCGATCCGTTCACGAATGTGGTGCGGATGACGGTGATGACGCTGCGCCGCAAGCTGGGTGAGCCGCAGGTGGTGGAGACGGTGGCGGGAGCGGGGTACCGGATACGATGAGAAACTGGACAATTCGGACTCGACTGACCGTGATCTACTGCGGTCTCTTCCTGCTCGGCACCGCCGCCGTCCTCGGCCTCACGTACGTGCTCGTGCAGCGCAGCCTGGACAGCCGGGCGGCGGGCGGCCAGATGCAGGTCACTCAGGGGCCGGACTCCCCGTCCGGCAGGCCGGGCGACATCCAGGGGACGGTGCTGGTCAACGGGAAGCCGGTGACCACCAACCAGCTGTCCGGCGTCATCGACGCGCAGAACCACCAGTTCCGCGACGACACGCTGAACTCCCTGCTCACGCAGGGCGGGATTGCGCTGGGCGGGGTGGGGGTGGCGGCGGTCGGGTTCGGCTGGCTGATGACCGACCGGGTGCTGCGACCGCTGCACAAGATCACCGACACCGCGCGCCGGGTCGCCGGCGGCAACCTGCGCGAGCGCATCGCGCTGGCCGGGCCGCGGGACGAGATCAAGGAACTCGCCGACACGTTCGACTCGATGCTGGAGCGGCTCGACCGGTCCTTCGACAGCCAGCGACGCTTCGTGTCCAACGCCTCGCACGAGTTGCGCACGCCGCTGGCGATCAACCACACGCTGCTCGAGGTGGCGATGGGTCGCCCGGACGCGCCGCCGCAGCTCATCCAGCTCGGGGAGACGTTGCTGGCGGTGAACACCAGGCACGAGCGGCTGATCGACGGGCTGCTCACCCTCGCCAGGTCCGAGCAGGGCGTCACCGAGCGCGACCCGGTCGACCTCGCCGAGATCACCCGGTTCGTGCTCGACCAGAGCGACGCGGGCGCGGTACGGCTGGTCAGCGAGCTCGACCCGGCGCCGACCGCCGGCGAGCCGATCCTGCTGGAACGGATCGTGCAGAACCTGGTGCAGAACGGGATCACCTACAACGTCGAGGACGGCTGGGTGTCGGTCACCACCGCGACCCGCGGCGACACGGTCGAGCTCACCGTCACCAACACCGGGCCGGTGGTGCCGGGGTACGAGATCCCCGGCCTGTTCGAGCCGTTCCGCCGGCTCCAGGACCGGGTGGTGTCCGGGCGCGGCACCGGGCTGGGGCTGTCGATCGTCCGGTCCGTCGCCCGCGCCCACGGTGGCGACGTGGCCGCCTGGCCGCGCGACGGCGGCGGCCTCGTCGTCCGCGTCACCCTGACCCGCCACGACCAGCCCAGCGAGGTTGTCGCGCCGGTGGCCGGCCCGTGACGGCGGAGGTCGAGGTCGGGCTGCTGCCGGCCGGCGCGGCGGTGGACGGCGCGCTCGTCGCCGAGCTCACCGCGCTGGTCAACCGGGTGTACGCGGTGGCGGAGGACGGGCTGTGGGCCGACGGCGCCGCCCGTACCACCGAGGCGGAGATGGCCGGGCTGGTCGCGGCCGGCGAGATCGCGGTGGCCCGGGCGGAGGGCGGCGGGATCGCCGGCGCCGTCCGGGTTCAGCGGCTGGCCAGCGGCGAGGGGGAGTTCGGGATGCTGGTCGCCGCGCCGGAGTACCGGGGTGCCGGCGTCGGCCGGGCGCTGGTGGCCTTCGCCGAGGAGTGGTGCCTCGACCGGGACCTGACCACCCTGCAACTGGAACTGCTCGTCCCGCGTGGCTGGTCGCACCCGGTCAAGGAGTTCCTGCGCGCCTGGTACACCCGGCTCGGGTACCGGCCCGTCCGTACCGGACGCATCGACGACAGTTACCCGGCGCTGGCGCCGCTGCTCGCGACACCGTGCGATTTCGTCGTCTACCACAAGGATCTGGGACGTCCGGTGGGTTGACAATCCTCCCCAAATAGGGGGAAATGAGTGAGAGCGCTCTCACCGCTACCTTGGCCCGCCCGAGGGGTGCTCTAGCGGTGGGAGCGCTCCCACCCCACGGCGCCTCCCCGCGGTTGACCGCGCCGAACGCGGGTGCCGTCCGCGGAGGGACGGCACCCGCGTCACCGCCCCACATGCCCCACGCCACCGGCGCCGCCCGTACGCCCACCCCCCAACCCCCGCTTTCCCCCACAGCGACGGGTGCCGATTCACGGTGGGGGGAGCGGGACCCAGGCTTGGAGCTGGGTGCCCTGGTGGGGGGCGGAGTGCAGGGTGAGGTGGCCGCCGACGTCTTCGACGCGGGCGCGGATGGAGCGGGCCAAGCCGAAGCCGGTGGTGGGCTGGCTGGGGTCGAAGCCCTGGCCGGCGTCCACTATGGATACCGCGATGCCGTCGTTCTCGACGCCGGCCCAGACGGTGGCGGAGCGTACGCCGGCGTGCTTGTGCACGTTGGTGAGGGCCTCGTAGGCGGCGCCGGCGAGGGCCTCGATCAGCGCGGCGGGTAGCTGGCGGTACCGGCTGCCGGGCTCGCCGAGGCCGGCGCTGGTGAAGTTGATCCGCAGGCCGTCGCGGGTCTTCTGCACCACCACGTCGTGCAGCGCGCTGACCAGGTCGTCGGGTACGGCCGCCTCGCCGCCCTCGACGAGCGCCCGCAGCCACGCCGCCTCGCCGCGGATGTGCCGGTGTACCTCGTCGTCGCTGACCCACTGGCCCTGCGCCAGCATCTCCAGCGTCTGGAGCACCCGGTCGTGCAGCAGCCGGGCGTGCCGGGCCCGCTCCTTCTCCCGCGCCAGTTCGGCCGACCGCAGCTCCGCCACCGCCCTGCTCGCGTCCAGTTCCTCGGCGGACCTGTCGAACGCCCTGGTCACCGCCCACGCCACCGGGGTGGTGAGCAGGTAGCTGGCGGCGTTCGGCACGGTGTTCCACACCGGGTCGTGCGCGATGGCGACGGCGGTGTACGCGTAGCTGCCGGCCACCACCCACGTCGCCGCGAACACCGACAGGAAGTGCCGGTACGCGATGCCGATGACCAGTGCCGTGACGATCGTGTACGGGTACATGAAGAAGCCGGCCCACGTGTGCAGGTTCGAGTCCCGCTCGATCAGCCGGTTCGCGATCAGGCCGGCGCCGGCGAACACCACGTCGGCGGTGATGTACGCCGGCACCAGCCGGCCGGCCCGCCAGCACGCGGCGACCAGGACGGCGCTTTCCAGCGCGACGATGGCGGCCAGCGCCTCCAGCGGTCCCGCCGTCATGCCGCCCTTGTTCCAGCCGACCGCGATGGCGGCGGTCACGTTGAGGATGCCGCCCAGCCGGGTGAGCGCGAGCGCCACCACCTTCAGGCGCTGGGTGTTGGCGACCGCCGAGTCGGCCGGCCGGAACCGGAACCGACCCAGCAGTTCCACCGCCGTCACCGGTCCGCGCCGCCGAGCAGGTCGATCGCGGCCCTGGTGAGTTCGGCCTTGTTCCCCAGTTGCAGCTTGGCGCGGATGCGCTCCACGTACGTGTCCACGGTCGCCTTCGTCACGGCCATGCGGGTCGCCGTCTGCGCATGGGTGTACCCGCGGGCGATGTAGCTCAAAGCTTCCCGCTCGCGCGGGGACAGCTCGGCGGCCTTCCCGGGCTTCTTCGCCGGTGCCGTACCGCTCGGGGCCGGCGCGGCCAGCTCGGCCTGCAGGATGTCGGCGAGCTCGGCGGACAGGGCGAAACCGCCGGTCGCGACCGTCTGCACCGACGACACCAGCATCTCCGGCTCGGCGCTCTTGGTCAGGTACCCGTTGGCGCCGGCCCGGATCACCGCGACCACGTCGGCGGGGACGCGGGACGCCGACAGCACCAGCACCCTGGTGTGCGGGCGCAGGGCGCGTACCGCGTCCGTGCACGGCACCCCGTCGGCCAGGTACAGGTCGAGGATCACCAGGTCGAGCGCGCGCGGGTCGGGCAGCTCGGCGACCGTGGCGACCGAGGCGGTCACCGTCAGGTCCTCGATTCCGGCCAGCACGGATTCGACGCCACGGCGGGCGAGCGGGTGGTCGTCGACGATCGCGAGCCGGATCACGCCCAGATAGTTCCAAACAGTGACACGCCGTGTCGAGCCTGTGGTGCTTTTGGCGGACAACGGACCGACTGTCCGCACGCGCCGGCTCCCGCCAGGCTTCGGGGAGCCGGCGTTCGGCCGGGTACCAGGTCCGGACGGAGGTGGCTCCCGAGTGCCCCCGGAAGGCGGGACGCCGGCCGGCGAGGCCGACGTGGCAGCCCTGGCCCGGCTGGTGGCCGCGCAGCGCCGGGAGCTGGACGAGCTGCGTGCCGACGTGCACGCCCTGCTCGGCCGGGTCGACCAGGCGTTCGGCCGGCTCGGGGCGGAACTCGCCGCGCTGCGGGCCGGACCGCGGCCGGCGGAGCCCGTCGGCACCGGGCTCGCGGCGACGACGTGGACGGCCCTCGGCGGGTGGGTGGCCTGGTTGCACGAGCGGTACCCGCTCGGCCGCCAGGTTCCCCCGTGCTGGTGGCGGCACCCGGCGGTGGTGCAGGAACAGGTCGCGCTGCGGGCCGGATGGCTGGCCGCCCTGGACGCGGCCGGCGGCGCGGTGCTGGACTGGCAGGAGCGCCTGCCTGCCGCGCTCGAGCGGATCGGCGGGTGGCTGCCGGCGGCGTGCCTGGACGGCCACCACGCCGACGACCCGCCCGCACCCGCGCCGATCGACGATCCGGGCGCGTACCCCGACGGCGTGCTCTGACGGCGTGCTCTGACTACGCCAGCACGACCCGGATCTGCCGGATGCGGTACCCGGCCCTGGCGAACGCGGCGGCCATCGGGGCGTTGCCCTGGTCGGTGTCGGCCATGATCCGTTCAGCGCCCTCGGCGATCAGCAGCGCGGTGCCCTCGGCGAGCAGGTCGCCGGCGTACCCGTGGCCGCGCTGCTCGGGCACCACGCCGACGAAGCCGATGACCGGCGTGGTGTAGTTGCGGCTCGGCATGACCAGGCCGGCGAGCGAGCCGTCCGGGGTGTACCCGAGCCGCCACCAGTCCGGCGGGCCGGGCAGTTCGCGCATGCCGTCGAGGAGGTCCCTGGCGGCGGCTTCCACGCCGTTGCGGGCGATCTCCCTGCGGGTGTGGGCGTCCAGCGTGCCGGCGCTGATCCGGCGCAGCGCGTCCAGCACCTCCTCGTCGCCGCCGGCCGGCCGCAGCTCCAGCCGGCCGGTGCGGGCCGGCGCGGGGTCCTGGCCCGCCGTCCACCGGTAGTTCCACCGTTCCACCAACGGCGTCCACCCTGCCGCGCCGGCGGCCGCCAGCCGGTCCTCGCCGGCCGCCCGCACCGCCGGGTCGTCGCGCCAGTGCGGCGGCAGGAACAGGTGGTACTCGGGCCGCTCGCCGCCGGCCGTGCGCATGACCGTGTCGGCGGTGGAGAGCAGGCGGGAGCCCACCTCGATCCGGTCCGGCCCGTCGCCGGGGTCGAACCAGTCGAGGGCGAGCGGGTGGGTGGAGTCGGGGAAGCCCCAGTAGGCGGCCCTGGCGACCACCTCGCCGCCGCGCTCGGCCACCCATGTCCACTCGGGACGGTAATGGCGCTGCGCGGCGGTGTCGAGGAAGCTCCGCCGGTGGGCGACGCCCACGCCGTGCACCTCGCGGCCGCGGTAGGACAGGAATTGTTCGAGGTCGCCCGCGCTGAGGGCGCGGATCGTCAGGTCAGTCATCTGTCACTCACTCCGTGACTCGGTGCGGCTCCCGGCCGCGTGCCCGTCACGCCACGGAGGCGGGCCGAGCGGGCCGGGAGCGCATCGTGAACTGGCTGGTCATCGCTCCTCCTTCCGCTCGTCCGGACATCGTGCGCCGGCACCGTATCCCACCCCCTGGTCAGTACGCCACCGTGATTCGCTGGCGCGGGTGCGCACTGGACTCCACCTCGTCCACCATGGCGACCGCGAAGTCCTCCGCCGAGATCCGGCTCTGCCCATCCGGCCCGACGAGCAGCCGGTCCTCACCGATTCGGTAGGTGCCGGTGCGCTGGCCGGGGGCGATGAGGGCGGCGGGCGCGACGTAGGTCCAGTTCACGTCCTCGATCCGCTGGTACACCGCCAGCGCCGCGCGGTGCGCCTCCGCGACCGGCCGCCATCCGGCGGGAAAGTCGGGGGTTTCGAGAAGCTGGACACCGGGCGCGACCTCCAGCCCGCCGGCCCCGCCCACCACCAGCAGTCGGTCCACCCCGGCCGCCGGCAGCCCGTCGGCCAGCGCGTGCGCCGCGTTCACCACCAGCCGCGGGTCCTCCCCGACCGGCCCGACCGCGCTGATCACCAGGTCGTGGCCGGCGACGGCGGTGGCGATCCCGGCGGGGTCGGTGACGTCGACCGCAGGGTCGGTGTGCCGGCCGAGCGGGGTGACGCGGTGCCCGCGCGACTCCGCCTCGGCCCTGATGCGGCTCCCGAGCATCCCGGACGCTCCGAGCAGCGCGATCTTCATGCCGTCCAGTGTGCGGGGGTAGCCGCGGGCCGCGCAGGCCGACGCCACAGCGTCACGTTTCGTAATGGATCGGCCGGTCCGGCCGATTCACGTCCCGTGGGGGAGAGACGGCTGCGCTGGGTGGCGCGGGAGAACGAGCGGCGCCAGGTCGAGTACCGCCGCCAGCTGCTGGGCTGGCGGGCGGACCTCGCCGCCCTCGACAGGCTGCGGGCGCAGGCCAGGACGTTTCCGCTCCCCGGCGGGATCGCCGCCGCCGGCGCGGAGCTGGACCCGGACGAGAGCGTGGCCGCCGCCTACGGCGGGATCGGCCTCATCGAGGTGGACCGGCCGGCCGGCGCGTACACCCCGGAGGCGCACGGCGGCTACTCCTACCGGCACGCCGCCGCGGTCCGGCCCGCGCCGGCGCCGTCCGGCGGCACCCTCCGCGACCAGGGCACGGTCACGATCACCACCCGGCGGGTGGTGTTCGTCGGCGGCGAGGGCCGGCGCGAGTGGGCACTCGACGAGCTCACCGGGATCGAGCACCACGTGTCCCGGCCGGCCACCTTCCTGCACGTGCCGGGCGGGCGGATCGCGGGGCTGTCCTACCCCGCCGACCTGGCCGTCGAGCTGCGGCTGCGGCTGGAGTGCGCCGCCGCGGCGGCGGCCGGCCGGCTCGGGCAGCTGTTCCTCGACCTCGACCGCCAGCGCGGCGAGCTGGCCGAACCGGAGGCGCCGGCACCGGCCGAGGCCGCGGCGGCCCCGGCCCGGAGGCGGTGGCCGTGGGTGGCCGCGGCAGCGGCCGCGGTACTCGCCCTGGCCGCGACCAGCCAGGCGCCGGCCTTCCGGCACGCGGCCACCGGCGGCCAGCGGAC
>JBJMIH010000167.1:0-9551 GCA_045806985.1 Mycobacteriales bacterium
CGAGGTCGACGTCCTCGACCACGGTGAACGGCTGACCGACCGCTTCCAGCAGGGCTGCGCGCATCCGCCCAGCCTACTGACCGGTACTACGAAGCTGGGCCGGTCAGCGCGCCGAGTACCTCGCGACGTCGTCATGCACGTTGCCGAGGTACTGGTTGATCAGGTGTACGCAGGTGCTGCCGCAGCCCGCCTCGCCGTCGGACGGGATGCCGCTGGAGGAGCCGGTCACCCTGGCGCAGCCGGCGATGTGGCAGACCAGCATCGCGTCGAGCGGGTTGATCTTCTTGCCGCTCTGCTTGAGGTAGCTGGTCATCTGCATCAGGTGTCCGCAGATCAGCTTGATGCCCTTGGTGAGGTGGGTGGCCGGGTCCCAGACGTCGTTGCCGGCCGGCGGCGGCGTGTGCGGGCCGACGTTCCAGGGCTGGCCGCCGAGACTCTTCCACTCGCTGGCGTTGATCTGGTATAGCCCGGCGGTGCCGCCGTTGCTGTCGTCGGTCCAGTTGTGCGGGTCCCAGCCGGACTCGGAGTCGACCTCGGCGACGACCCAGGCCGGCGGCAGGGCGGGGCACTCGGTGGCGGTGGCGTTCTCGATCACCGGCACCATCTTCCTGGCCAGCGACGGGATCGCCGTCAGGTTGAGGCTGGTGTACCGGAAGGTGCTCGGCGCCGACTCGCTGGCCCGGAGGTCGCGGCCGCCGGCGTACACCAGCTTGACGGTGAGCGAGTTCTGCACGGTCACGCCGATTCGGACGACGCCCTGGCTGTCGGTGGTGAGCTGGGCCAGCGGCTTCCAGCCGGCCCCGTCCTGCTGCGCGGCGGTGACCGGGACGCCGGCGACGGCGTGGCCCTCGGACATCAGCCGGCCGTAGACCGTCTGCTGCCCGCCGCCGGTCAGCGTGGCGCCGGGCGAGATGAGGCTGTAGGTGGGCGCGGGCACCGCCTCGGCGGCGGCGATCCCGGGTACGGCGATGGCCACGCCGACGGCGGCGACGACCGCGATCAGGTGGTGGAGGTGCGCCTTGGCGAAATGACGGAGACGCGCGAGTCGCGCGGGCATGGGGCTCCCTTGTCCTTCCCCGGCACGCCTGCGAGGTGAGCTGTCGGGCTCGGGCGAGGGAATTACCCGGCCGCGCGCACGCGGCTTCGCCCCGAGGACGTCCACTGGGATGTCCAGAGGTTGGGTCCCCCGCTCCCGCCCCGGGGTCGGTCTTCGTTTGTGGTTGGGGTCCTGCTGGTCGGGGCCGGCCGGTGGACGGGGCGGGACTCGGCGCGTCCTGGTCGGCGCTCACGGAGAGTCACAAGTACTCCCGGCGCAGGACAGTACGACGTTCCGCCGGAATCCTCATCCCTCTCGGGAAACCCGCGCCGGCCGGGCCGTGAACGACTTCGGCCGAGGGCCAGCGATCAGTAACGCACCGTACCGGCATCCGGCCTCATACCGGACGGGAGGGGAGGACCGCTCACGTGACGGACGTCACAGCGGAAATTGTCGAACGCTCAGATCTCGTCCCACTTGAACAGCCGGGTGGCCAGGAACGACACCACCGCGGCGAAGCCCAGCAGCACCAGCAGCGACGGCAGCACGCTGGCCGGCCCCTGGCCGCGCACCATCACGTTCTGCATGCCGTTGACCAGGTAGTGCAGCGGCAGCACCTTGGCGACCGTCTGGATCCAGCCCGGCGCGTTGTCCAGCGGGAAGAACGAGCCGGACAGGAACGCCATCGGCAGGATGATCACGTTGGCCAGCCCGCTCGCCGCCTCCTGCGTCCGCGCGTACGCCCCCACCAGCAGGCCGATCGACAGGAACGCCAGCGTGCCGGCGATCAACAGCGGGATCGACATCCACCAGTACTTCGACAGCTTCAGCCCGAAGTACGGCAGCGAGGCCACCGCGATGAAGATCGCCATCTGGAGCAGGCCCACGGTGAGCGCCACGCCGACCCGCGCGCCGACGATCGTGCCGGTGCCGATCGGGGCCAGCCGCAGCCGCCGCAGGATCCGCTTCTGCCGCCAGGTGACCAGCGTGAGCGCCGCCCCGAACACCGCGCCCACCCCGAGCGCCCAGCCGAGCAGGCCGGGGGTCAGGTACTGGATGGTCTTGAGCGACTTGTCCTCGACCTGTTGGGTCTGGAGGCTGTAGGTCTCCGGCCGGTCGCCGATGTTGGCGTGCTGCACGATCGAGTCGAAGATCTCCCGCACCGCGCCGGACTTCACCTGGTCGGTGGCGGAGTAGTGCAGGACGAGCGCGTCGCCGCGCTGCTCCACGGCCGCGTCGTCCTTGCCCTTGCGCACCTTGTCCAGCGCGTCGGACCGGCCGTCGGCCCGCTTGACCTTGAGTACCTTGTCCAGCTCGGCGCCGCCGTTGCTCCGCGCGCTGTCCAGGATGGACACCTTGCCGATCTCCAGCACGCTGACCTTGGGCGCGCCCTGGTTCTTGAACAGGCCGCCGAACAGCACCAGGAAGAACAGCGGGAACAGGATCGTGAAGAACAGCGCGGCCCTGTCGCGCAGGAACGCGAGCAGCATCGCCCGCGCGAGGCTGATGAACTTACTGGTCATGCGCGGTACTCCCGGCCGGTCAGCTTGAGGAACACGTCTTCGAGGGTGGCGCCCCGCACGGACAGGCCGCGCAGCGCGTTCCGCTGGGCCAGCCCGGCCAGTACCGGGGCGGCGTCGTGGGTGCCGATCGTCAGGCTGACCCCGTCGTCGGTCACGTCCTCGGCGCCCGGCAGCGTGCGGGCGTCGGCCTCGCTCAGCAGGCCGTGCTCGACGCTGATCCTGATCAGGCTGTTCAGGCCGCGGGCCAGCGTCGCCGGCGGGCCGCACTCGAGGATCTTCCCGCGGTCCATGATCGCGACGCGGTCACAGAGCGTCTCGGCCTCGTCCATGTAGTGCGTGGTCAGCACGATCGTCCGGCCAGCGGTGTTGATTTCGCGCAGCAGGTCCCACAGGTTGCGGCGGGCCTGCGGGTCCAGGGCGGCCGTCGGCTCGTCCATGAACACCAGGTCAGGGCCGTGTACCAGGGCCGACGCGATCGACAACCGCTGCATCTGGCCACCGGACAGCTGCTCGGTACGGGTGTCGGCCTTGTCGGCCAGCCCCACCACGTCGAGCATCTCGTCGGCCCTGGCCGGGCCGACCCCGTACAGCGACGCGAACGTGCGGATCTGCTCCCGGGCGGTCAGCCGCTCGAAGAACGACGTCGCCTGGAGCTGCACGCCGATCCGCGGCAGCAGCTTCGGGTTGCGCGGCCACGGCGCCATCCCGAGCACGGTGACCTCGCCGGAGTCCGCCTCCCGCAGGCCCTCGATGATCTCCAGCGTGGTGGTCTTGCCGGCCCCGTTCGGCCCGAGGATGCCGAAGAACTCGCCTTCCTCGACCTCGAACGAGACCCCGTCCACCGCGCGCACCTCGCCGTACCGCTTCCGGAGGTCACGCGCTGCGATCGTCGCTGACATGGCGCGAATGCTAGCCACAACGCCCCGAAAACCACGCCCCCAATTTCCCCCGGAGCCCACAATCGTGACATCTGTCAGGCATGGCAGGGGCATGATGGTGGCCATGGCCGATCCGGTGGTGCTGGCTGAGTCCACGGCGTTGACCGAGGGTGTGCGGTTCTTGTACGCCCAGGCCAGTGAGCTGTTGCGACGCCGAAGGGAACGGCGGGACGGATCGAGCGAACGGCCAGTTCCCATCACGGCTCCGGAATCGCCGCCCGGCGTACTGGACAGGCCGCTCCCCGCGGTCCAGGTGAACGGTACGGACCTGGACCGCCTCGAGTCCGAACTGCGCAGTGTGCGCCTTGCGCTGGCGGACTTCGCCGACGGAATCGCCGCCGTGAACGTCGACGACCCAGCGCTACGCGAGCTGGCGGGCCGGGCGCGCGGGTTGCTGGAGGCCCTGTACCGGCAACGCGTCACCTTCGCCGGCGAAGCGGGCCGACCCGCGACCGGAACGTCGCTGACCGCCGACGAGGCCAACGCGTTGGTCAGAGGCATCACCGCATCCGGTGACGGTGCGGTCGCGGCGGACGCCATCAGCGGACAGGTCGCGACCAGCGGCGGCGTGGCGACCGGCATGATTCTCGGCGGGGATGTGCGCACCGGTGACCGACCGACCCAGTGATCCCACCGGCACCACGGCCTCCGGTGACTCGGCGGTAGCGGCGGGCGAGGTGAGCGGCCAGGCCGCGACCAGTGGCGGGATCGCCGCCAGGGAAATACAAGGCTCGGCCCAGACCGTGACCGTCTATGTCAATCCGGTGGACAGGCCAGGCGCCGCGGTCGCGGCCTCCACCGATTCGCCTGTCTTCCATCTTCGAGGCCACCGACCCGATCCCCACTTCGTCGGCCGTGAGGTACTGCTGGACAGGATCCGGGACAGCGCTCTCAGCGGCCGGTCGGCCGCGCTGGTCCAGGCGGTGAGCGGACTGGGTGGCCTTGGCAAGACCCGGCTCGCCATCGAGTACGCCTACCGCCACCGGGACGAGTACCGGCTGGTGTGGTGGGTGCGCGCCGAACAACAGGAGACCTTGGTCAGCGACTATGCCGAGTTGGCAGGAACGCTCGGCCTACCCTCGCCCGACCAGCAGGACCTGGCGGTGGCCGCGGTCCGTCAGGAACTGGGCCGCCGGACAGACTGGCTGTTGATCTTCGACAACGCCGACGACACCGAGGCGGTCGACCGGCTGTTGCCCGACCTTCCCCGTGGGCACGTGCTCATCACGACCCGGCGCCAGGCATGGCCGTCCGCCGAAACGGTTCGTGTCGACGCGCTGTCCACCGACGCCGCGGTCGACTACCTGCGATGCCGTACCGGTGTCGATGACCGGCCCACGGCCACGAGCCTGGCCGAAGCCTTGGGAAACCTGCCGCTCGCACTGTCCCAGGCGGCAGCCGTGATCGCCGACGGCATGACGGCCGGCGAGTACCTGGACCTCCTGCACACCCGCGCACCGGAACTGTTCGCCGAAGGTCACCCACCTGACTACCGGGCGAGCGTCACCACCACCTGGCAAGTGTCATTCGACCGCCTGTCCAGCGCTCCCGCAGCGGTGGCGCTCATACGACTGTGTGCCTTCCTGGCCGCGGACGCCGTTCCACTCGATGTTCTTCAACCGAGCCGCGACATGCCCGCGGACGTCGTCGGCGCGCTCACCGACCCTCTCGCCCGCTCACGCGCGACAGGCGCACTCCGCAAGTACAGCCTGGCCGAAGTCGCAAATGGACAGCTGTCCATGCATCGACTGGTGCAGCTCGTCGTCCGAACTCAACTCGGTGACGATGCGGGAACCTGGGCGGCGACGGCCGTGCGGGCGGTGGCCTCCGCCTTCCCCACCTCTCCAGACGATCCATCCGGCTGGCCGACCGCGGAACAACTGGTACCGCACGCACTGATCGCCGCCGATCACGCCAAGAGCCATGGGGTCGCACAGCGCGAAGCCGCGGGGATGCTCGAGCGCGCGGCCCGCTACCTGGTCGCCCGCGGGCTGCTCGATCAAGCGGCCGACTACGCTCGGCGAGCCTGCGCGTTGGCCAGCCACTTCACCGCAGACGATACTTGCGCCCTCGCCGCCCAACATGCACATGCGACGGTCCTACACCAACAAGGCAAGCTCGGAGCCGCACGCGAGTTACTCGAAGACGTGTACGAGAGAAGGCGGCGCGTCCTGGGAGCCCGGCATATCACCACGCTGGCCACCGGCCGCGAGCTGATGTGGACCCGCTTCGACCAAGGCGAGTGGATCAGCGCCCAGGCTCTCGATGAGGACCTTGTTCAAGCCCATGAACAAGCGCTCGGGCCAGAGCATCCAGACACGCTCACGGCGATGCACAACCATGCTGTGCTTATCTCCAGCGCCGGTCGGCCCGGCGCCGCCCTCCAAATCGAACAGCAGGTGTTGGAGGCCCGTCGCAGAGTCTTGGGCGAAGACCACCCCGACACCCTGACCGCGATGGCCAACCTCGCCAACACCCTCCACGAACAAGGCGACCTCACCACCGCCCGAGCCCACGACGAACACGTCCTCACCCGCAGAACAGCACTCCTCGGCCAAGACCACCCCGACACCCTCAGAGCGATGGCCAACCTCGCCGCCACCCTCCACGAACAAGGCGACCTCACGACCGCCCGAGCCCACCACGAACACGTACTTGCCCGCGCAACAGCACTCCTCGGCGAAGACCACCCCAACACCCTCGACGCACTAGCCAGCCTCGCCGCCACCCTTCACGAACAAGGTGACCTCACGACCGCCCGAGCCCACGACGAACACGTCCTCGCCCGCAGAACAGCACTCCTCGGCGAAGACCACCCCGACACCCTCAGGGCGATGGCCAACCTCGCCGCCACCCTCCGCGACCAAGGCGACCTCACCACCGCCCGAGCCCACGACGAACACGTCCTCGCCCGCAGAACAGCACTCCTCGGCGAAGACCACCCCGACACCCTAAGCGCGATGGACAACCTCGCCGCTACCGTTGCCGATCAAGGTGACCTCGCCGGCGCGCGAAGACTGTTGGTACAGGCGGCCGCCCGGTCTCGCCAGGTACTTGGGGCTCGGCATCCGCAGTCCACATCTCTCGCGTGGGATCTTGCGCGCAACTACGCAGCGGCAGGAAATGTCCAGGCCGCTCGGCTGGTCCTGGAAAGAGATCTCTCCTGGCTTCGGAAAGCCAAACAGAGCACGTTATCTGCGCGTCAAAGGCTCATCAAGCAAGACCTGAGCAAAATCGCAGCCCGCGGCTCTTTTCCACCAAAGCGCCGATAGCGGCTCAGGAGAACTGGGTGAAGCCGGTGAGTTCGAAGACGGCGAAGTAGCCGCTCGCCCAGTCCTGGTCGGGTACCAGGGTGGAGGCGTTGACGTGGGTGAAGACCTCGACGCCTACCCAGCCGCGGAAGGCGCCGGCGTCGTCGACGATCTGGAGCATGGGTTGGGGGTGGGAGTTGGACTGATAGCAGGTCTCGTGGTGGGACTGGGCGTGGAAGACGCACCAGTACCACTGGGTGTCGCGGCGGCCGTCGCCGATCTCGGCCAGGTAGCGGGCCCGGTCGTGGTCGGTGTACCCGGCGGCGGTGCAGTTGCTGGTCTGGTGCTGGAGCCAGCCCAGGCACAGGCCGTTGGAGCACAGCTTCCACGGGTTGTCGTAGTCGAGCGAACTCGGGTTGGTGTCGCCGTACCCGAGCGGGCCGAAGCCGGCGTGCTGCTGGCTGACCGTGCCGCCGTTGGCGACGTCGTAGCGGCCCTTGAGCGGCATCGAGTTGTACGCCGGGTCGGACAGCAGCTGGCTCATGCTCGCCCTGCTGGCGCTGCCGAGCGAGGCGTTGGAGCCCCAGCCGACGCCGAAGGTGGCGGAGTAGTTGGAGAACTGGCCGGCCGCCGGCACCGTGCCGGCCTGGAAGGTGGGGCTGGTCATCCTGGCCAGCTTCCCGTCGTCGATGCCGGTCGCCAGCGTCCAGTACTCGGTGAGCGTGCTGGACAGCGCCTTTCCGGCGGTGTCGGCGGTCCAGTCGACCCGCAGCCTGCCGTCGGAGGTGTAGGAGTACGTGCCGCGGAAGCCGCCGGTGGGGCCGCCGGTGAAGCCCTCGACGGTCTTGACCTTGCAGACCGGGATCGGGGAGCCGCAGTCCGCGGTGACCGTGTCCACCCGTACCGGCTCATCGCGCTGCGACCAGTTCCAGTAGCTGGTGGTGACCGTGCCGGCCGGGTCGAAGCTGTAGTACCCGAGCCGGACCCAGTTGCGGTAGTTGTTGACCGCGGCGGTGTTCAGGCCGCCGACGCTGACCACCCAGTTGGCCTTGCCGGCCGGCAGCGGCTGGGTGGCGCGGGCGGTGCCGGTCGCCACCGTGCCGAGGCCGGCCACCATGGCGGCGGCGATGCCGACCACCAGCGCGAGCTTCGCGCCGGCACTCCGGCGCGGACCGTCCAGATCGGTTGACATGTGCGCCAGATTCGCACGATGTGTCCCGAATCCGTCCCGAGACGATTCCTGTTCAGCGGGCGCGGCCGACGTACCGGACGACCTCCACCTCGTCCATCAGCACCATGCCCTCGGTGACCAGCTCCTCCAGCTCCGGCAGGAACGCCTCGACCTTCTCCGGCGTGTCGACGATCAGCACCAGCAGCGGCAGGTCCTCGGACAGGCTGAGCAGCCGGGTGGTGTGGATCCGCGAGCTGGCCCCGAAGCCCTCGATGCCGCGCAGCACGGTCGCGCCGGCCAGGCCGGCGTGCTTCGCCCGCAGCACGATCTCGTGGTAGAGCGGCTTGTGGTGCCAGACGTCGTCCTCGCCGACGAAGATCGACAGCCGCAGTGCCCTGCCCTTCAGCGTCATGACTCCTACAGATACATGCCGGTGCCGGTGTCCGCCGTCCGATCCGCCGCGTCGAGGTCGTCGGGTAGGTCCTCGGGCCGGATCTGGGCGAGCTGGTCCGGGGTGGTCTCGCCGCTGGTGATCCGCCGGGCCTGCAATGCGACGGCGCGCTCCAGCAGGTTGCGGACCAGCCGGCCGTTGCCGAACCGGTTGTCCCGCCCCACGCCGGCGACCAGCGCACGGACCCGGTCGGTCACCCCGCCGGCCAGCGTGAAGCCGGCGTCGGTGGCCATCTTGGCGAAGATCTCGACCAGCTCCTCGTCGGAGTAGTCGGGGAAGTGCAGCTGGCGCGGGAAGCGGGAGGCCAGGCCCGAGTTGGCGGCCAGGAACCCCTTCATCTCCCGCTCGTACCCCGCCGCGATCACCACCAGGTCGTCGCGGTGGTCCTCCATCAGCTTGAGCAGCGTGGCGATCGCCTCGTGGCCGAAGTCCCGGGACGAGTCGCTCTGCGCCAGCGCGTACGCCTCGTCCACGAACAGCACCCCGCCGAGCGCCCGCTCCACGGTGGCCACCACCTTTGGCGCGGTCTGGCCGATGTACTCCGCGATCAGGTCCGCCCTGCTCACCTCCACCAGGTGGCCGGAGGACAGCAGGCCGAGCTGGCGGTAGATCGCGGCCAGCAGCCGGGCCACCGTGGTCTTGGCGGTGCCGGGGTTGCCGAGGAACACCATGTGCCTGGCCGGGCCGCTGACCGGCAGCCCGGCTTCGCGGCGCAGCTTCTCCGCCTTGGCCTCGGCGACCAGCAGCTCCACCTCGCGCTTCAGCCCCGCCAGCCCGATCAGGCCGGCCAGCTCGGTCTGCGGGTCGGCCGGGATCACCGCCGACGAGCCGCCGACACCGGTCGCGCCGGGCAGCACGGTGGCGGGCAGGTCCTCCGGCCGCACCACGAAGCCGCGGTCCTTGCCGGTCCGCTTGCGCGCCTCCGCCACCGCGAGGGTGGCCAGGTAGTCGACCAGCCGGCCGTTGCGCAGGTTCCGCACGCCCGGGTTGCGGGCGAGCATGTCGCCGGCGTCGGCGGCGGTGTCGTCGCGGGCGATCGCGCCCTGGTGCTCGACGGCCTGGCGAAACAGGTCCACGTACTCCGGGGTGGCGAAGTCGCGGGTACGGGCCACCCGGAACAGCCGCAGCAGCGCCGGGTTGGCGGTGAACAGCTTCTCGTCGCCGCCGGTGCCGGCCAGCGC
>JBJMIH010000168.1:0-2760 GCA_045806985.1 Mycobacteriales bacterium
CGCAGCTGGCCGGCGTACGACGCGATCGTCGCCTCCCTGCGCGACCTGCACCCCGACGAGACGCTGCTGGTGCAGTCCGGCAAGCCGGTCGGGATCGTCCGTACCCACGAGTGGGCGCCGCGCGTCCTCATCGCCAACTCCAACCTGGTCCCGGACTGGGCCAACTGGGACGAGTTCCGGCGGCTGGAGGCGCTGGGGCTGACCATGTTCGGCCAGATGACGGCCGGCTCGTGGATCTACATCGGCACCCAGGGCATCCTGCAGGGCACGTACGAGACGTTCGCCGCCATCGCGGCCAAGCGGTACGGCGGCAGCCTGGCCGGCACCGTGACGCTCACCGCCGGCCTGGGCGGGATGGGCGGAGCGCAGCCGCTCGCCATCACCATGAACGGCGGCGTGGCGCTGTGCGTGGAGTGCGACCCGTCCCGCATCCGCCGCCGCCTCGACCACGGTTACCTGGACGTCGAGGCCGGCTCGCTGGCCGACGCGCTGCGGCTGGCCGAGGAGGCGCGGGCCGCCCGCCGGCCGCTGTCCATCGGGCTGCTCGGCAACGCCGCCGACGTGGTGCCGGAGCTGCTGGCCGCCGGCGCCCCGATCGACATCGTCACCGACCAGACCTCCGCGCACGACCCGCTCCAGTACCTCCCGGCCGGCCTCGCCTTCGACGAGTGGCCGGACTGGCGCCGCGACAAGCCGGACGACCTGGTACGCCGAGCTCGCGAGTCGATGGCCCGGCATGTGGCGGCGATGGTCGGTTTCCTGGACGGCGGCGCGGAGGTGTTCGACTACGGCAACTCGCTGCGTGCCGAGGCCAAGCTCGGTGGCTGTGAGCGAGCCTTCGACTACCCGGGGTTCGTGCCGGCGTACATCCGGCCGCTGTTCTGCGAGGGCCGCGGCCCGTTCCGGTGGGCGGCCCTGTCCGGCGACCCTGCCGACATCGCCACCACCGACCGGGCCGTCCTCGACCTGTTCCCCGACAACGAGCCGCTGGCCCGCTGGATCCGCCTGGCCGGGGAGAAGGTGCGCTTCCAGGGCCTGCCGGCACGGATCTGCTGGCTCGGGTACGGCGAGCGGGACAGGGCCGGGGCGCGCTTCAACGACCTGGTGCGGCGCGGCGAGGTGTCCGCGCCGATCGTGATGGGCCGCGACCACCTGGACTGCGGCTCGGTGGCCTCGCCGTACCGGGAGACCGAGGCGATGCGGGACGGCTCCGACGCGATCGCCGACTGGCCGCTGCTGAACGCGCTGGTCAACACCGCTTCCGGGGCGACATGGGTGTCGATTCACCACGGCGGCGGGGTCGGCATGGGCCGGGCCATCCACGCCGGTCAGGTCACCGTGGCCGACGGCACCGACCTGGCCGCCGCCAAGATCGAGCGGGTGCTCACCAACGACCCGGCGATGGGCGTGATCCGGCACGTGGACGCCGGCTACGACCGGGCCGGGGAGGTGGCCGCCGAGCGCGGCGTCCGCGTCCCGATGCGGGACTGAACCGTGCCCGGAGACGGCCGTGCCAGCCTGCTCGTCACCGGCATCGGGCTGCTTGTCAGTAACGATCCGGCGGTGGGCGCGGGGCCGCTCGGCGAGCTGACCGGCGCCGCGTTGGTGGTGGACGGCGGGCGGGTGGCCTGGGTCGGCCCGGCCGGGCGGGCGCCGGCGGCGGATACCAGGGTGGACGTCGAGGGCCGGTGCGTGCTGCCCGGCTGGGTCGACCCGCACACCCACCTGGTGTTCGCCGGGGACCGGGCGGCCGAGTTCGCGGCGCGGTGCGCCGGCGAGCCGTACGCGGCCGGCGGCATCCGTACCACCGTGGCCGCCACCAGGGCCGCCGGCGACGACGAGCTCGCGGCCGCGACCGGCCGGCTGGTGGCCGAGGCGCTGCGGTCCGGCACCACCACCGTGGAGATCAAGTCCGGGTACGGCCTCACCGTGCCCGACGAGCGGCGCAGCCTCCAGGTCGCGCGCCGGTTCACCGCGGAGACCACGTACCTGGGCGCGCACGTGGTGCCGGCCGAGTACGCGGGGCGGGTCGATGACTACACCGCGCTGGTGGCGGGGGAGATGCTGGAGGCCTGCGCGCCGTACGCCCGGTGGGCGGACGTGTTCGTGGAGGAGGGCGCGTTCGGCCCGGACGAGGCCAGGCACGTGCTGACCGCGGCCCGGGCGCGCGGGCTCGGCCTGCGGGTGCACGCCAACCAGTTGCGGCCCGGCCCTGGGGTGCGGCTGGCTGTCGAGCTGGGGGCGGCGTCGGCGGACCACTGCACGCACCTGACCGGCGAGGACGTCGACGCGCTCGCGCACAGTAATACAGTGGCTACGCTCCTGCCCGGGGCCGAGTTCTGCACCCGCTCGCCGTACCCCGACGCCCGCCGGCTGCTCGACGCCGGCGTCACGGTCGCGCTCGCCACCGACTGCAATCCGGGGTCCAGCTACACCACCTCGATGCCGTTCTGCGTGGCGCTGGCGGTGCGGGAGATGGGGATGACGCCCGCCGAGGCGGTGTGGTCGGCCACAGCCGGTGCGGCGCGAGCACTTCATCGGGACGAAATTGGTCGCCTCTCGCAAGGTGCGGCGGCCGACTTCCAGGTCCTCGAAACCCCCTCCTACCTGCACGTTGCCTACCGTCCGGGGGTACCTCTGATGCACTCGGTGTATCAAACCGGTGCCCTTGTCAAGGCCAACACGCGGGACTGGGCGGTACAAGGGCTTGCGAAAGAGTCGTAGTCTGGACCGCATGCCGCATCCCCGACCGTACAGCGA
>JBJMIH010000169.1:0-19372 GCA_045806985.1 Mycobacteriales bacterium
CTCGCCGTGGCCGTTCCGGCTGGTGGTCGTCGCCCTGGCCGGTTGGCTGGTGTACCGGGGCGCGCCCCGGCTGGCCGCGTGGGCGCTGGTCACCATCGTCACCGGCGGGGTGCTGGGCGTACTGGCGATGGCGCTGGTGGGCCGTGCGCGCCCGCACCTGCCGAAGCCGGTGGCGCACGCGCCGGGCGCCTCGTTCCCGTCCGGGCACGCGCTCACCGCGACGCTCGGCTGCGGGATCGTGCTGCTCGCGCTGCTGCCGGCGCTGCACGGCCGGTGGCGCGCGGTCGCCTGGACGCTCGCCGCCGTCATCCCGCTGTTCACCGGCATGACCCGGATCGCGCTCGGCGTGCACTGGGTCAGCGACGTGATCGGCGGCTGGCTGCTCGGGATCGCCGTCGTCCTCGCCACCGCCACCGGCTTCGAGGCCTGGCGGCGCGACGTCGGCAGGACGCCGACCCGACCCGGGCGTACCGGAGTGGAACCCGAGGCTGCGGCGGACCTCGAGTCGCCCGGCCCGCACCGAGGAGGTGCGCATTGACGACCATGCCCCGAACGAAGCCCCGAACGAAGCCCCGAACGAAGCCCCGAACCACGCCCCCTACCCTGCGACGATCCGGCCGGGTGGCGTCGCGGCTGCTGGTGGCCGCCGCCGTCATGACCGCCCTGCTGATCGGGATCGGCCTGCTGCTCACCCACACCCTGAACGGCCGCTGGCCGGTGAACTCCGAGGACCGGGTCAACCGGTGGCTCGCCGCGCACCGGACCGGCACCCTCGACACCCTCAGCCACTACGGGTCGTGGCTCGGCGAGACGCTGACGGTCATCCTGGGCACCGGCGTGGCCGCGCTGGTGCTGCGGCTGGTGCTGCACCGCTGGCGCGAGTCGCTGTTCCTGATCGCGGCGGTGGCCGGCCAGGCCATCGCCTTCTTCTGTACCCAGCTCGTCATCGAGCGGCAGCGGCCGCACGTGCACCGGCTCGACCACTCGCCGCCGACCTCGAGCTTCCCGTCCGGCCACACCGGCGCGGCGCTGGCGCTGTACGGCGGCCTCGCGGTGATCCTGCTGCTGCACGCGCGGTGGGCGCGGCTGTGGGTGGTGCCGCTGTTCGCGCTGCCGGTGGTGGTGGCGGTGTCGCGGCTGTACCGCGGGATGCACCACCCGACCGACGTGACGGCCTCGGTGGTGAACGGCGGCGGCTGGCTGCTGGCCAGCGGCCGGACGTTCCTGGCCAAGGACCGGCCGTGAGGCCGCGGGCGGCCGTGGTGGTCAACCCCACCAAGGTCCAGGACCTGGACGAGTGTCGCGAGTGGATCGAGACGGAGATGGAGGCGGCCGGCTGGGAACCGCCGCTGTGGTCGCTGACCAGAGCCGAGGACCCGGGCCGGTCGATGGCGGCGGAGGCCGCCGCGGCGCGTGTCGACGTGGTGTTCGCCTACGGCGGCGACGGCACGGTCGCCGCCTGCGCGGCCGGCCTGGCCGGCACCGGGGTGCCGCTGGCCGTGCTGGGCGCCGGCACCGGCAACCTGCTCAGCCGTAACCTCGGCATCCCGGCCGCGCCGGTCGACGCGCTCAAGGTCGGCATGTCCGGCCGGGATCGCGTCATCGACCTCGGCGACGCCGGCGGGTACCCGTTCGTGGTGATGGCCGGTGTCGGGCTGGACGCCGGCATGGTCGCCGGCACGCCGGAGCGGCTCAAGGCGCGGGCCGGCTGGCCGGCGTACCTGGTCGGCATCGCCCGCCACCTCGCCGACCGGCCGGTGCACGGCACGCTCACCCTCGACGACGGGCCGCCGCGGCACGTCCTCGCGCGGATGGTGATCGTCGGCAACGTCGGCGAGACGCGCGGCGGGATCTGCCTGCTCCCCGACGCCGAGCCCGACGACGGCCAGCTCGACGTGCTGGTGCTCGCGCCCGGCGGGTTGCTCGGCTGGCTGTGGGTGTTCGCCCGCACGGTGGCCCGGCGGCACCGGCAGGACCGGCGCACCCGGCGGTACCGGGCCCGCACCGTCCGGCTGGAGACCGACCGCCGGCAGGAGCGCGAGTGCGACGGCGACCCGGCCGGGGCCGGCACCGTCTGGGAGGTCTCGGTACGGCCGGCCGCGCTCCTGGTCAGGGTGCCCTGATGGGCACCGCGACCCGGGTGCCGCAGACCCGGCTGATGGGCGGCGAGGAACTGTCCGCCGACGACGCCTGGCGCACGCTGCGCCGGTACGGCGTGCGGCGGCTGGCCCGCGACGCCTTCCTGCGGTTCCGGTACGGCGACGGCTTCAGCCACGCCCGCGCCCTCGGCCTGCAGATCTGCCTGGCCGCGCTGCCCGGCCTGATCGCGCTGGTGGGGCTCAGCGAGACCCTGCACCAGGGCCGGTTCGGGCGGCTGGCGATCATCGTGCTGGACCGGCTCAGCCCCGACGCCAGCCAGGACGTCGTCCAGCGGGCGCTCGCCGACAGCCAGCGGCACGCCAACGAGGGCGGCACGATCGCGCTGTGGCTCGGCCTGGTGGTCGCCCTGATCGCGATGACCACGGCGATGGCACAGGTCGAGCGGGGCGCCAACCGGATCTACGGGGTGGAGCGCGACCGGCCGTTCGCCCGCAAGTACGGCACGGCCCTGCTGATGACCCTGTCCGCCGGGCTGACCGTCGGGCTGGGCCTGCTGTTGCTGGTGGCCGGCCACGCGATCGGCGTCGCCCTGCACGACGTGTACGGCTGGTCGGACGGCCGGGTCAGGGTGTGGAACGTGCTGCGCTGGCCGGCCGGCATCCTGCTGGCCCTGCTGTCGGCGAGCGTGCTGTTCCGCTGGTCGCCGCGCCGCCGGCAGCCCGGCTACTCCTGGCTCGCGGTCGGGGCCGGGCTGGCGCTGGTGCTGTGGTCGCTGTTCACCGGGCTACTCACGCTGTACGCCGTACACAGCGCGACCTTCGGGAACACCTACGGCCCGCTCACCGCGGTGATGGCGCTGCTGCTGTGGGCCAACCTGAGCGGGGTCGCGCTGCTGTTCGGCCTCGCGTTCGCGGCACAGCTGGAGAGCTGCCGGTCCGGGCGGGTGGCGCCGGTCACGGCGGACCCCGGGGCGCCCTGACCGTCCGCTAGGGTGCGCCGACATGGGGATCTTCAAGCGGTCCGGGGACCTGTCCCGGCACGACTACGCCAACCGGGTGCTGGCCGAGGTGCGCCGGGCCGGCGCGGCGGAGGCGTGGTACGACAGCGACGCGTTCGCGGTCCGGTTCCGGCGCGTGCCCGCCGACTCGGTCGCCACGATCAATCTGAGCCGGCTGTACCAGGAGGCCACCGGGATGCCGGCGGCCGAGCGGGACCAGCGGATCGCACGGTTCGTCGCCGACGTCGTCACCCCGGCATCGCTGCCGGAGACCTGGGAGGCGGTCGCCCCGTTGCTCCGCCCGGTGCTGCGGGCGGCCACCTTCGGCCAGTCCACGGACATGCTCTTCCGGCCGGCCCTGCCGTACCTGCGGGAGGCGGTGGTCATCGACCAGCCGTCCACGATGGCCTACGTCAAGGCCGACAAGCTCGCCGCGTGGGGGGTGCCGGCGGAGCAGGTGTTCGCCACCGCGCGGGAGAACCTGGCCCGGATCGCGGCGATGCCGGACGAGCCGCCGGCCGACGGGCCGGCACTGCTGCGGTTCGTCGACGACGGCGACGGGTACTTCGTCTCCCGGCTGCTGCTCGACGGCTGGCTGGCCGGGCTGGCCGGCCGGGTCGGCGGCCGGCCGGTGGCGTTCGCGCCCGACCAGAACTCGCTGCTCGTCACCGGCGACCAGCCGGACGCGATGGCGCAGCTGTACGAGCTGGTGGAGTCGGAGTACCGGGACGCGCCCCGGTCCGTCTCGCCGGTCGGGTACACAGTGGACAATTCCGGCCGGGTGGTGCCGTACGCCCCGCCGCCCGGGCACCCGGTCGAGGCGGTGGTACACCGGGCCGAGGTGGTGCTGGCGGCCACCGAGTACCAGGCGCAGGGCGACTACCTGAACGAGCGGCACCAGGCGGAGGGGCGCGACGTCTTCGTCGCCAGCCTGATGGCCGCCGGCCGGGACGACGGCTCGGTGTTCACGGTCGCCAGCTGGGCGGACGGGGTGGAGGCGCTGCTCCCCGCCGCCGACTTCGTCGCCCTCAACGCCGACGGCGTGGAGTCCTTCTACGTTCCCTGGGAAGTGGCCGCCCGCACCGCCGCCCTGGAGCCGGCCGACGGCCTCTACCCCCCGCGCTACCACGTCCAAGGCTGGCCCCCGCCCCCCGTACTCGACCAGCTCAAAACCCAAGCCACCCGCCCCTGACCCACCCCCGGCCGACATCGCTGGTGCTGCAAAATGTAGTGAATTCGCTATAGCATGCAGCCATGCCGCAGGGGAGATCGTGGCGAGCGCTCACGGAGGTCGCCGAGGAGCAGTGGGGGCTGTTCACTCGTCGCCAGGCCGAGGCCACCGGGATGGCATGGAGCACGCTCGCACGGCTTGCCAGGGACGGCGCGGTGGACAGGGTGGCACACGGCGTCTACCGGATGGGCGGCGTGCCGCCATCCGACGGGATCGAACTGCGGGCGGCCTGGTTGCAGCTCGCCCCCGACCTGCCAGCGTGGGAACGTGGTCCGGAACGCGGTGTGGTCTCACATCGTTCGGCCGCCGCCGAGTATGGCCTGGGCCACCTGCCGGCAGACATCCACGAGTTCACGCTGCCAGGACGGCGCCAGTCCCGACGACCAGATGTCCAGATACATCGCGGAACGCTGAAAGGTGACGAGTGGAGCGTCCTGCGTGGCCTTCCGGTCACCCGGCCGGCCCGAATCGCCGCGGATCTGCTCGCCGCTCGCGAGGATCCGCAAGCGGTCGCGCACATGATCGCCGATGCGCTGCGGACGGTCTCCGACTACCCCACCATCGTGAAGGCGGCCATCGCGCCCTACGCCGCCCGTTTCGACCTCGGCCACGGAGACGGACTCGCCCTGCTTCGTTGGCTCCTCGAACTCACCAAGGATCCGGAACGGTCCCGCTGGCTCGATGAGGCCGCAGCGCCGGGAGGCGGTTTGGACGAGGCGGCACCATGACAGGCGGACATGGTGTCCCGTACAGCTCGCCGGCCGCATTCCGGCGCGCCCTCACCGACCGGCTGCGCGCGCTCGCCGCCCCGCACGGCCCGTGGCCACTGACTGACCTGCAACGGCAGTTCGCGTACGACCGGCTACTGGCCAGGCTGTACGCGGTCGACGACGGATGGATCGTGAAGGGCGCGACGGCGCTGCTCGCCCGCCACATCGCCGTACGCCACACGCTGGACATCGACGTCTTCCGCACGACTCGCCAAGCTGACGCCGAACGTGACTTGCGCGTCGCCCTCACGCTGGACATCGGCGACTGGTTCACCTTCCGCGCCGCCCGGGGTGGCGCGGTCGCCGATGGCGGCAAGGCCGTCCGCGTACCCGTGGCTGCCTATCTCGGCTCAACGAGATGGGCGAGCTTCCACGTCGATGTCGTGGCAGACGGCATCCACATGACCGGCACGCCTGACACCGTTCCACCACTGACCGAACTGGAGATCCCGGGCCTGGTGAGGGTCGACTACCTCGCCTACCCGATCGTTGACCACATCGCCGACAAGGCGTGCGCCATCCTCGAACGTCACGGGCCGGATCAACGACCGTCGACTCGCTTCAAGGACCTCGTGGACCTTCCCGCCCTCACCGGATACGCGCGGGTCCAGGCGGAGGATCAGCGCGCCGCGATCTTTTCCGAAGCTGAGCACCGCGGCCTCACGCTCCCAACCCGGTTCGACGTTCCTGACTACGACCTGTGGAAGCCTCACTACCAGGCGGAGGCGCGACGTGCCGTGGTTCCCGTGCCGCCATCCCTCGACGAAGCCCTCCTCGCCGTCCGTCCCTACCTCGATCCGGTGCTCGACGGAACTGCTGCCGGAGCATGGCATCCGCGAGAGCAGGCGTGGAGACCAGCGAGTCGGCACTAGCGCTGGTCGGGTGGGGTGGTTCAGGGGGTGAGGTGGTCCGGTAGGTCGAACCAGCGGAACAGGGCTGGGTCGCGGAACGAGACGCCGTGGGTGATCAGGCCGTTCTCGATGGTCAGTACCTGGATGGAGTGGGCCCGAGGCGGGCCGCCGGGGGTGTCGCGACGGTAGCTGGCGGCGGCCGGCTGGCCGTTGGCGGCGGTGGGCACCAGCGTGATGGCAGTGTCCGGTCCCAGGAACACATGGGTCGCGAAGAACGTGCCGATCATCGAGCGGCCGGCGAACCACACCGGCTGCGGCGGCATCTCGTACACCGCGTCGTCGGCGAGCAGCGCGGTCAGCGCGTCCACGTCGGCGGCGGCGAACGCGGCGGCGTACCGGTCCAGTAGTTCCCGCCGTTCCGGCTCGGTCGGCTCGGCGAGCCCGCCCTCGACCGGGCCGACCCGTTGCAGCCGTTCCCTGGCCCGCTGCAGCAGGCTGTTCACCGCGGGCACCGTGAGGTCGAGCAGCTGCGCGGTCTCGGTGGCGGACCAGGCCAGGACCTCCCGCAGGATCAGCACCGCCCGCTGCCGGGCCGGCAGGTACTGGAGGGCGGCGATCAGCGCGAGCCGCATGCTCTCCCGGGACACCACGATCGCGGCCGGGTCCGCGTCCTCCGGCGGCGACGGCTCATCGGCGAACAGCGCGTCCGGGATCGGTTCCAGCCAGGGCACGTCGGTGGGCGCCCGGTCGAACGGGACGGTGGCGTCCTCGGCCGGCGGGCCGAGCCCGGACGGCAGCGGTCGCCGGCCCCGGTTCTCCAGCGCGCGCAGGCAGGCGTTGGTCGCGATCCGGTACAGCCAGGTCCGCAGCGACGACCGCCCCTCGAACCGGTCGTAGGACTTCCACGCGCGCAGGAACGTCTCCTGCACCTGGTCCTCGGCGTCGTGGAGCGATCCGAGCATCCGGTAGCAGTACGCCAGCAGCTCCCGGCGGTACGGGTCGGCCAATCGCGAGAACTCCTCGCTACCTGGGTTCACTCTCTCCTCGCCCCCTCGCACGTCTGCCCTCAGCGGTACCGATCCGCGCCGGGTCCCGAACTCATCGCGGACCGGCCGCTGAGTTCGGGCCGCCGCCCGGGTCTGCACCGGTGTATGACACCTGCAAAGGAGACCACGATGGGTGGCACGCGTACCCCGATGACGGCGAGACAGGCCTGGGTACTGGCCCTGACCTCGGCGTCAACGTTCATGATCGCGCTGGACGGCACGGTCGTGGCGACCGCGCTGAGCGCGATCCGGCACGATCTCGGCGCCTCGATCGAGGCGCTGGAGTGGGCGATGAACGCCTACATCCTCAGCTTCGCGGTACTGCTGCTGACCGGGGCTGCGCTGGGTGACCGGCTCGGCCGGCGGCGGATGTTCGTGGCCGGCATCGGCCTGTTCACGCTCGCGTCGGCGGCCTGCGCCGCCGCACCGGGCATCGGCTGGCTGATCGCGGCCCGCGCGGTCCAGGGCGCCGGTGCCGCGCTGGTGATGCCGCTGGCGCTGACGCAGCTGAGTATGGCTTTCCCGCCCCGCGAGCGGGGCAGGGCGCTGGGGATCTTCAGCGGCCTGATCGGGCTGGCGACCTTCAGCGGGCCGTTCGTCGGCGGCGCGGTCGCGCAGGGACTGGCCTGGCAGTGGATCTTCCTGGTGAACGTGCCGATCGGCGCGGTCGCGGTGGCGCTGTCGCGGTCGCGGCTGGAGGAGAGCCACGGGCCGCGCAGGCCGTTGGACGTCGGTGGCGTGCTGCTGGCCACGGCGGGTTCGTTCGGGCTGGTCTGGGGCCTGGTGCGGGGCAACAGGGCCGGCTGGGGGAGCCTGGAGATCACCGGGTCGCTGCTGGTCGGGGTGGTGCTGGTGGTGGCCTTCGTCGGCTGGGAGACCCGGACGGCGGCGCCGATGGTGCCGCTGCGGTTCTTCCGGGTGCGCGCGTTCAGCGCGGTCAACCTGGCCAACTTCTGCATGGTCGGTTCGATGTACGGGACGCTGTTCTTCCTCGCGCAGTACCTCCAGACGTCGCTGGGCTACGGCCCGTTCGCGGCCGGCGTGCGGATCATGCCGTGGACCGGGACGCTGATGGTGTGCGCGCCGCTGGCCGGGGCACTGTCCGATCGGGTCGGCGAGCGGTGGCTGATGGTGGTCGGGCTGTCGCTGCAGACCGTCGGGATGGGCTGGCTGGCGCTGATCGCCGCGCCGGACCTGGCGTACGTCCGGATGCTGGCGCCGCTGGTGATCGGCGGTTGCGGGATCTCGATGGCGATGCCGGCCATGCAGCGGGGGGCGCTCGGCACGGTCGCGCCCGCCGAGATCGGCCAGGCGTCCGGGATCTTCAACATGCTGCGCCAGATGGGTGCGGTGTTCGGGATCGCGATCGCGGTGGCGGCGTTCGCCCATTCCGGCGGTGTCGGCTCGCCGCGCGGGTTCGCCGACGGGTTCAGCGCGGCGATGGCTGCCGCCGCGGTGATGTCCCTGCTCGGAATGCTCGCCGCGGTCGCCGTCCCGGGCCGGCGGCGGCCCGGCGTCACGGCGGACCCGACCCCGGAGCGGGAAACGGCCTCCGCGCTGTCTTGACAGCCTTGCCGACGACCCTCGTACTTTCGGCGCGATCGTACCGAAATTTCGTTTTCATGTTCGAATTTCGAATTGCCCGGAAAGAGGCAAGGCGATGGCAGGCGGCGTGACGCGGCGCCGGGCCCTGCAGCTCGGCGCCGCCGCCGGGGCGCTGGCGCTCGACCCGGCGGTCGCCACGGTCGCCACGGCCGGCACCGGCCCGCGGCCCGCGACCGGGCCGGTCCGCGACCGGTCGTTCGACGAGGGCTGGCGGTTCCTCCGCGGCGACGCGACCGGCGCGGAGGCGCCCGGGTACGACGACAGCGGGTGGCGGGAGCTGGACCTGCCGCACGACTGGAGCATCGAGGACCTCCCGTACGCCACCTCCACCGACGGCGGCGTGACCAGCGACCCGTCGCTGCTGGTACCGAAGGTGCCGCCCACCGAACCGGTCCCGCCGCCGGTGATCGGCCCGTTCGACACCAGCAGCGTGGGCGACGGCTCGGTCGGGTACACGATCGGGGGGATCGGCTGGTACCGGAAGCACTTCACACTGCCGGGCGGCGACGGGCAGCACGTCGAGCTGCGGTTCGACGGCGTGTACCAGAACGCCGACGTCTGGCTCAACGGCAGTCACCTGGGCTTCCACCCGTACGGCTACACGGCGTTCGGCTACGACCTCACCCCGTACCTGGTGCGCGGCGGGCCGAACGTGCTCGCCGTCCGGGTCGACAACAGCGGCCGCACCAGCCGTTGGTACTCGGGCTCGGGCATCTACCGGCACACGTGGCTGACGGTGACCGGACCGGTCCGGGTGCCGCGTGGGGCGTCGCCGTCACGACACCCGTGGTGAGCGTGGGGCGGTCGATCGCGCGCGTCGAGACGTCCGTCGCCAACCTCGGTACCGGCGCGGCCTCCGCCTCCGTACAGGTCACCGTGCTCGACCTGCCGGTCCCGCACCCGGCGCTGTGGTCGCCGGACTCGCCCGACCTCTACACCTCCCGTGTCGAGGTGCTGGTCGACGGCCGGGTGGTCGACACCGCCGGCACGACCTTCGGCATCCGCTCGCTGGAGTGGAACGGCGCCGACGGCCTCCTGCTCAACAGCCGGCAGGTCAAGATCGACGGCGGCTGCGTCCACCACGACAACGGCCCGCTGGGCGCCGTCGCGCTCGACCGCTCGGAGGAGCCGAAGGTGGAGATCCTCAAGGCGGCCGGCTTCAACTCGATCCGCACCGCCCACAACCCGCCGCCACCGTGCCGTACGCCCCCGGCGAGCTGACCGCGGTGGCCAGCCGGAACAGACGCGAGATCGGCCGCCGGACGCTGCGGACGGTGGGCGCCCCGGTCGCCCTGCGCCTCACCCCCGACGTCCGCCACCTCACCACCGGCCGCGACGCACTCGCGCACGTGCTGGTGGAGGTGGTGGACGGCCACGGCAGACTCGTCCCCGACGCCGTCGTACCGGTGACGTTCGAGGTCGCCGGCGCGGGCGAGCTGGCCGCCGTCGGCAACGGCAACCCGCATAACGTCGACAGCTTCCGCCGCCCGCACCGCTACACCTGGCACGGCAGGGCCCTCGCCATCCTGCGTCCCGCCAAGCGCCCCGGCCACCTCACCCTCACCGCCAGCACCGCCACCCTGCACCCCGCTCACCTCGCCCTCCCCGTCAGGCGGTGACGCGGCCCGAGGTAGCGGTCGAGCCGGCCGGCCCGGCCGACCCGGACGGGTTCCCGGCGCTGGGCGGCACGTCGCGGCAGTGGTATCGGAAGCGGATCGGCCGGCGGCGAGCCGCGCCGAACCCAGCGGGCCCCCGCGTCCTTGCGGCGGTGGCCAGCGGTGGGACGATCTTGCGATGAGCGCCATCCGGCCCACCTCGCCCACGTCGGTGCTGGCCCCGACCCGAACGCCATGAGCTGGTACGGGCCGTACGGGCAGCGGATCTACTACGAGGACGACGGGCGGGGTGACACGGTCCTGCTCATGCCCGGCTGGGGTGGCAGCGTCACCGACCTCGACCGGCTCCGGCGACGACTCGTCTCTGGATTTCGGGTCATCGCCGTCGACCTGCCGGGGTCGGGTCGATCCCAGCCCCAGCCACGGCACTACCCACCGACCTACTACCTCGACGACGCGAGGCTCCTGCTCGGCCTGCTCGACGAACTCCAGGTCGAGGTGGCCCACCTGGTCGGCTTCAGCGACGGCGGCGAGGAGGCGCTCCTCATGGCGGCGCTCCGGCCGGCGCGGGCGCTGTCGGTACTGACCTGGGGCGCCGCCGGTCACGTCGTGGCCGAACCGGAACTGCTCCGCGGGCTCGCCAACCTGCTGGACCATCCGCCCGACGAGCTGAAGACGCTGGCCGCGTACCTGGCCGAGCGCTACGGCGCGGACGGGGCTCGGATCATGGCCGGTAGCTGGGCGCGGGCGTTGACCGCGGTCATCGACGCGGGCGGTGACGTCAGCCGATCCAGGGCGGCCCGTATCAACTGTCCCGCGCTGCTGATCGCCGGGACCCACGACCCGTTCTGCCCGCCGGCACTGGTCAGGGAGATGGCCGGGGCCATCCCGCGCGGGAAGTACCTGGAGGCCCCGGAAGGCGGGCACGACCTCCACCTGTCGCACGGCGGCTGGCTGGCGTCCACGGTCGTCGACTGGCTGAGCGACCACTGACGGCGCAGCGCCTGGCGGCCGGCTTGTGCATCTCCAGCTGGTAGTCGAAGTCGAAGAGTTCCAGGGCGCGCGACCCGCCAGCTTCCCTTCACGCCCTCCGCCACAGCGGCCTCGCCGGGCATCTCCGCGCCGCGGGCGCGCGCGATGCCCAGGAGCTGCGCGCGTACGGCGATCCGGCGCGCGTCGGTACGGGAGGTTGGTGCGGGGCCCGGCCCGGCGTCGCCGCCGTTCCGGGCCCCGCGATTCCGCCTCGGCGGCGGTCAGAGTATGGCCGTCTTGCCGCCCCAGCCGGTGCCGACGGTGGTCGCCGGCGCGTGCCAGCTGCTGGTGCCGATCGCGGTGGTGGCGTTGTGCGGGTAGACCACCAGGGTGCCGGTGCCGGCGGTGCGGGCGATGATGTCCAGCGTCCCGTCCCCGTCGACGTCGCCGAGCAGCAGCGCGTCCTTGGCCTGCCAGCCGCCGCCGGCGCTGGTGGCGGGGGCGTGCCAGGTGCCGGTGCCGATGGCCGTCGTGGCGTTGTGCGGGTACACGACCAGCGTGCCGTCCGCGTCGCGGGCGATGATCTCCGGCCGGCCGTCGCCGTCCACGTCGCCGACCAGCAGCGCCTCCTTGCCCTGCCAGCCGGTGCCGACCGATGTCGACCCCGCCCACATGCCGGTGCCGATCGTGTTCGTGGCGTTGTGCGGGTACACGACGAGGGTGCCGTCCGGGTTGCGGGCGATGATGTCGGGCCGGCCGTCGCCGTTCACGTCGCCGACCAGGATGGCGGTCTTGCCGTTCCAGCCGGCGCCGACGGTGGTCGCGGGCGCGTGCCACATGCCGGTGCCGATCGTGTTCGTGGCGTTGTGCGGGTACACCACCAGGTTGCCGGCCGGCGTGCGGGCGATCAGGTCCGGCCGGCCGTCGCCGTTCACGTCGGCGGCCAGCAGCGCGGTCATCCCCTGCCAGCCGGTGCCGACCGGTGTCGACCCCGCCCACGAGCCGGTGCCGATCGTGGTGGTGGCGTTGTGCGGGTACACGACGAGGGTGCCGTCCGGGTTGCGGGCGATGATGTCGGGCCGGCCGTCGCCGTTCACGTCGGTCAGCGTGGCGTCGTCCGCGCCGTGGGCGAGCGCTGTCAGGTCGGCCGGGGTGCCGTTGAAGACGTCCTGGTCGCCGGGCAGGCTGCCGCCGTCGGAGTACTGCCAGAACGTGTAGTGGCTCCAGCCGGCCGGCAGCGGGGTCGGCGAGCCGCTGTAGTTGGCGATCGACAGCGGGTTGGCGCCGAAGCCGCCGTTGCTGCCCGTGCACGGGTTCCACCAGTTGGTGTTGGTGTAGATCGCGGCCGTGCGGCCGGTACGGGCCTTGACCTCGTCCACGAACGTCCGGATCCACGACACCATCGAGGCCGCGGACAGCCCGTAGCAGGAGTCCCCGCCGAAGTACGGCCACTCGATGTCCAGCATCGGCGGCAGCGTCAGCCCGTCGTTCTGGAAATCGGCGTGGTCGACCAGGAAGTCCGCCTGGCCCTTCGGGTTGCCCTCGTCGGGCCGGCCGAACGCGTACGCGCCGGCGTAGATGCCGTTGGTCTTCGCGCCGCGGTTGTTGCCGGCGAAGTACGGGTCGACGTAGCCGGTGCCCTCGGTGGCCTTGGCATAGGAGAAGTGGGCCTGGCCGGCAACACCCGACCAGTTGATCGTGCCCTGGTTGTTGGACACGTCGATGCCGGTCATGGTGAAACCGGACGGCGCGGCGGCGGAGTTGGCGTTCGGGAGCCCGAGCGCCCCCATCGCCACCCCGGCGACCGCCAACGACACGGCGGACGCCCAGAGCCGCTTCTTGGCTTTCGTCATCATGCGGGTAGCTTTTCGATCGGTGCTTTCATTCTGATTTCATCCGCTTTCACCGACCGAAGCTGCGGGTGCTGTCGGTGCCGCCGGCGCCGCTCCCTAGCGGGTCAGCCAGGCCTCGAGGCCGTCGAGGATGCGCTCCAGGCCGAACTCGAAGCCGTCGTCGTAGTACCTGTTCAGGTCCATGTCCCGGTTCTTCTCCCACCACTCCGCGTAGTTCGGGTAGTCGGCGGCGGCGTCGGCGATGTACGGCTCCAGTTCCTTGGTGAGTTCCTCGACGCTCTTGCCGGTCCGGCTGGTGGCGGTGCGGACGGCGGTGTCGAGGGTGGCCGAGCCGATGGCGTGCGACATCAGCACCGAACTGGCGTACGCGAGGTCGGTGCCGGTGAACCCGGCCGCCGCCAGCATGGCAACCATCCGGTCGCCCATCCGCATGGCGTGCGGGCCCATCATCGGCCGGACGCCGAACAGCCTGGTGATCCAGGGATGGCGGAGGATCATCGACCGGTACCCGCGGACGAAGCTTCCGGCGGCGGACCGCCAGCCGGCCTCGGCCGGGTCGGGGATCTCGATCTCGCCCATGACGTGGTCGGCGGCGAGCTCGAGCAGGTCGTCCTTGTTCGCCACGTGCCAGTAGAGCGAGGTGGCGCCGGCGTCCAGCCTGGTGCCGAGCCGGCGCATGCTCAGGCCGTCGAGGCCGCCGGCGTCGAGCAGCTCGACGGCCGCGGCGACGATCTGGTCGCGGCTCAGCGTCGGCTGGCCCCGCCGCGCCCGTGGCGGCCGCAGCCAGACCGACGAGACGAACTGATCCGAGTCCTCCGGCACCAGCACAGTGTACTGCCTCTCGCACAGTGTTCGAGTTACTAGTACAGTGTTCGAGAGTCCGTTGCTGAAGGAGGCCCGCATGGCCGCACCGACCCCCGCCGCCGACGCGCCGGTTCCGGCGCCCGCACCGGATCCCCGCCGGTGGCTGATCCTCGCCGTCCTGTGCCTGAGCCTGCTCGTGCTGATGATCGACAACATGGTTCTCAACGTCGCCATCCCGTCGCTGATCCGCGACCTGCACGCCAGCAGCTCGGACATCCAGTGGGTCCTCGACGCCTACATGCTGGTGTTCGCCGGCCTGCTGCTCACCGCGGGCGCGCTGTCGGACCGGTACGGCCGCCGCCGCGGGCTGATCGTCGGGCTGGTGGTGTTCGGCGGCGCCTCGCTGCTGGCCACGCTGGCGTCCAGCCCCGGCCAGCTCATCGCGGCCCGCGCGCTGATGGGCGTGGGTGGCGCGTTCCTCATGCCGGGCACGCTGTCGATCCTCACCACGGTCTTCGACGACAGCGAGCGCAAGAAGGCCATCGCCATCTGGAGCTCGGTGCTCATGCTCGGCGCCCTCGGCGGGCCGCTCGCCGGCGGCCTGCTGCTCCAGCACTTCTGGTGGGGCTCGGTGTTCCTGATGAACGTCCCCATCGCCGCCCTCGGCGTGCTCGCCGCGGTGCTGATCATCCCCGAGTCGCGCGGGCCGGCCACCCGTACCGACCCGATCGGGGCCGTGCTGTCCACGGTCGGGATGACCGCGCTGGTGTGGTCGGTCATCTGCACCGCGAAGTACGGCTGGACCGCGCCGCAGACCGCGGTCGGCGCGGTGGTGGCGGTGCTGGCGCTGACCGCCTTCGCGCTGTGGGAGCGGCACTCCGACCATCCGATGCTGCCGGTGTCGCTGTTCCGCGACCGCAACTTCAGCGGCGCCAGCTTCTCCATCGTGCTGCTGTCCTTCTCGGCCGGCGGGCTGCTGCTCGCGCTCACCCAGTACCTCCAGTTCGTGCTCGGGTACGGGCCGATGCGGGCGGGCGCGGCGATGATTCCGCTGCTGGTCGCGGTGATGGCCTTCAACGGCATCGGCGTGATGGTCGACAAGCGGCTCGGCGCCAGGGTGGCGCTGGCCGGCGGGCTGGTGCTGCTGGCGGTCGGGTTCGGGCTGGTCGCCACCACCTCCGCGGGAGACGGGTACCTGCGGCTGGCAATCGCGCTCGTGGCGATGGGCGCCGGCAGCGGGACAGCCGGACCGGCGGCGTACGGCACCCTGCTCGCCGCGCTGCCGCCCGAGCGGGCCGGCGTCGGCTCGGCCGTGAACGACACGGTGCAGCAGGTCGGGGCGGCGCTCAGCGTCGCGGTACTCGGCAGCGTGCTGACGGCGGCGTACTCGCACGCGCTGCCGCACCGGGTCACCGGTCCGGCACGGCACTCGATCGGTGAAGCGCTCCAACTCGCGGCCGCCCGCGGCGACGCCGGCCTGGCGCACACCGCCAAGGTCGCGTTCGTCGACGCCATGTCCACCACCGCACTGGTCGGCGTGGTCGGTGGCCTGGCCGCCGCTGTGGTCGCCTTCACGGTCCTGCGCCCGCCGGCCCGTCGGCCCGAGCCGCCGGCCGGGGCCGCCGTACCCGCCGCCGACAGGGAGCCGGCGGAACAGGTCAGCTGACGAACCGGAAGGACCCGCCGGCCGAGCGCGGCCAGGCCGCGCTCGGCTGGCGTACCGGGTCAGGAGAGGGAGTCGATCCAGACGTCGAGCTGGCGTACCTGGCCGGTCATGATGGCGGGGTCCCGGAAGGCGTTGGCCAGCAGGGCGGCGCCCTGGACGCCGGCGAGGAGGCTGACCGCGAGTTCCCGCGCGTCGCGCCGGCCCAGCTCGCGGAACTGCTCCTCCGCCCAGTCGAGGATCAGGCCCATCGGCTTGGCCGCCTCGCGGTCCAGGCCGTCCTCCCGCCTGTCGAGCTCGGCGGCGAGGGTGCCGAACGGGCAGCCGTGGCGGGCGACGAGGTCGCGCATCTCCACCCACTGGTGCGCGAGCGCCTTGAGGCGGGCGGCGGGGCCGCGCCGTGCCCGCAACGAGCCGAGCAACGCGCCCACCTGCTCGGCCCGTGCGTCGATCACCGCCCGGACCAGGTCGTCCTTGGTCTTGAAGTAGTAGTACACGTTGCCGGGCGGCACATCCGCCGCCTCCGCGACCTGCGCCAGCGTCGTGGCCTGCACGCCCTGGCGGTGCAGGAGGTCGCCGGCGCTGGCGACGAGCCGCTCGCGCTTGCCGCCGCGTTCACGAGCAGTTGAGTCAGTCATCTCACTCAGAGCATAGCCACCGGCGGACCGGCCTGCTAACGTCCGAGTTAGTCAGTCAACTCACTTAGTTCGGCGGAGGCCTGCCCATGGACGCGATCACCCGGCAACGCTCGTTCCTGTCCACCCGCCGCGGTGTGTTGACGCTGCTGCTGCTGTGCACGGTCCAGTTCATGGACATCATCGACTCGTCGATCATGAACGTCGCGCTGCCGTCGATCCGGGCCGACCTGCACCTCTCCCAGCAGCGCCTCCAGTGGGTGCTCAGCGGCTACCTCGTCACCTACGGCGGCTTCCTCCTCCTCGGCGGGCGCGCGGCCGACCTGATCGGACGCCGGCGGCTGCTGGTGGCCGGCACGACCCTGTTCGCCATGTGCTCGCTGGCCGGCGGGCTCGCCGCGAACGCCGGCATGTTGATCGGCGCCCGCGTCGCGCAGGGCATCGGCGCGGCACTGATGGCGCCCGCGGGGCTGTCGATCCTGACCACCAGCTTCACCGAGGGCAGGGACCGTACGAAGGCGCTCGGCGTGTGGGGAGCGATCAGCGGGCTCGCCGCCGCGGCGGGGGTCTTCCTCGGCGGCGTACTGTCCGAAGGCCCCGGCTGGCGGTGGGTGCTGTTCGTCAACATCCCGGTCTGCGTGATCATCGTCGCCGCCGCGTTCCGCCTGGTCGCCGGCGAGCGCCGCCGCGCCCGGTTGGCCACCTTCGACATCCCGGGCGCCGTCCTGATCACCGCCGCGATGCTGCTGCTGGTCTACGCGCTGGTGAAGGCACCGGACGCCGGCTGGGGCAACCGGCACACGATCGGTGAACTCGGCACCGCCGCCGTGCTGTTCGCCGCGTTCGTCCTCGTCGAGCGGCGCACCCGGCAGCCGCTGTTCCCGTTCGCCATCTTCCGGATCAGGGGACTGGCGGCCGCCGACGCAACCCAGTTGATCGCGTTCGCCGGGTTCCTGTCGATGTTCTTCTTCCTCACCCTCTACATGCAGAACGTCCTCGGCTACAGCCCGGTCCAGAGCGGCTCCGGCTACCTGCCCGTCACCGCCGGCATCGTGCTCGCGGCCGGCGTGTCCTCGCAGCTCATCCCGCGGATCGGGACCCGGCCCATCATCGTCGCCGGCACGCTGATCGCCGCCGCCGGGATGTACTACCTGTCCCGGATCCCGGTCCGCGGTTCGTACCTCAGCGACCTGCTGCCCGGCCTCCTGGTCATGTCGATCGGGCTCGGCGCCGTGGTCGTCACCGTCACCACCGCCGCCAACGCCGGTGTGCCCGCCAACCAGGCCGGCCTGGCCGCCGGTCTCCTCAACACCTCGCTACAGCTCGGCTCCGCACTCGGGCTGGCCGTCTTCTCCGCCATCGCCACCGCGCGCACCAACCACCTCCTCGCCCACCACGCCGCCCGGACACCGGCCCTCACCTCCGGCTTCGCACGCGCGCTGTTGGCCAGCACCATCGCCCTGGTCGTCGCCGCCGTCATCGCCCTGCGCGCGACGAACACCCGCGGCCAGGCGGCACAAACCAGGCCCCAGCCCACACCCGACACCGCCGCCCGTGCCGTCCCGGTGCCGGCCGAGTAGATCGAGAGGGAGCAACCGTGACCGCCACGCAGACCTACCACCTGTTCGTCCGCGCCACCCCGCGGCAGATCTGGGACGCCATCACCCGACCCGAGCTCAGCGCCGGCTACCTCTTCGGCGCCCTGGTCGAAACCACCGCCGAGATCGGCGCACCGTTCCTCTACCACTCGCCGGACCGCACCACCCTGTGGGGCGACGACATCGTTCTGGACGCCGACCCGCCGTACCGGCTCGTCGTCAGCTACCGCGGTCTCTACAACCCCGATCTCGCCGCCGAACCGGCGAGCCGGGTGACCTGGCAGGTCGACCCGGACCAGGACGGCGTCAGCCTGCTCACCGTCGTCCACGACCACCTCGAACACGCCCCCAGGACGGCCGAACGCGTCGCCGGCGCCGGCTGGATGCGCGTACTCAGCGGACTCAAGACCCTGCTGGAGACCGGCAAACCGCTCGGACCTGAGGTCTGAGCGCGGGAGGCGTCGACGATGGGGATCGGTGCGGGATGCATGCGGGACCGGCGGGCGTAGCGTCGCCGCATGTCTGGACTGCGCGGAATGAGGCGTTGGGTCGTCCTGGTCGCCGCCGTGGTGGCCGGTGGATTGCTGACGGTGGTGCCGGCACGGGCAGCCGGTACCACCGTCACCGTGGATGGCGCTTCGCCGGGCCGGGTGTTTGACGGGATTGGTGCGTTGTCGGCTGGTGCGTCGTCGCGGTTGTTGGTCGATTATCCGGAGCCGGCGCGTAGCCAGGTGTTGGATTACCTGTTCAAGCCGGGGTACGGGGCGGCGCTTCAGATTCTGAAGGTGGAGATCGGTGGGGACACCAACTCCACCGACGGTACCGAGCCCAGCCATGCCCGTACCGGCACCGACCTGGACTGCGGCCGCGGGTATGAGTGGTGGCTGATGGAGCAGGCCAAGCAACGCAACCCGAACATTGTGCTCAACGCGTTGGCCTGGGGTGCGCCCGGCTGGGTGGGGGCCGGCAAGCAGACGGTGTGGACCGATCAGTTCCTCAGCTACCTGCTGTCCTGGCTGGGGTGCGCGGACCGGCATGGGCTGCGCATCGACTACCTGGGTGGGTGGAATGAGAAGGGCGCGGACGCGGCCTGGTATGTGAAGCTGAAGGCGGCCCTGGCCGCGCACGGGTACGGCTCCATCAAGGTCGTCGCCGATGACAGTTTCAACTGGACCGTCGTGGACACCCTGGGCAGCAACAGCGCGTTCCGTGACGCGGTGGATGTGGTTGGGCAGCATTACGTGTGCGGGTACCTGTCGGCCTACACCGACTGCCCCAGCCCGGACACCGCGCGGGCGTTGGGTAAGCCGCTGTGGGCCAGTGAGCAGGGTTCCCAACCGTATGACACCGGCGCCGCCCCCCTCGCGAGGGCGTACAACCGGCAGTATGTGGACGGGCGGATGACCGGCACCATCAACTGGTCGCTGGAATGGTCGGCCTACGCCGGCCTGCCGTTCCCGGGGGATGGGCTGCTGCTGGCCAACGAGCCCTGGTCCGGTCACTACCTGATCGGCCCGAGTGTGTGGGCGACCGCGCAGACCACCCAGTTCACCCGGCCCGGCTGGCGCTACCTGGACAGCGGCAGCCAACGCATCCCCGGCGGCAGCATCGTCACCCTCCGCGACCCCACC
>JBJMIH010000170.1:0-12693 GCA_045806985.1 Mycobacteriales bacterium
ACCCAGTGGGCGACCGGGAAGTACACGACCGTGGTCCAGATGCCCATGAACACCATCCACGCCCCGAACCGCATCCGGTCGGCGGCCGCGCCGCTGATCAGGGCGGGCGTGATGATGGCGAACATGAGCTGGAACGCGGCGAAGGCGAGTACCGGAATCTGGTCACCGGACGCGCCGCTCACCTGGTCGATGGTCTTACCCATGCCGAGGTGCTTGAGGTTGCCGATGAGCCCCCACTTCGCGTCGGTCGAGAACGACAGGCTGAACCCGTAGAGCACCCAGAGGACGCTCACCAGGGCGATCGTGCCGAAGCTCATCATCATCATGTTGAGGACGCTCTTGGTGCGGACCATGCCGCCGTAGAAGAGCGCGAGGCCCGGGGTCATGAGCAGCACGAGCGCGCTGCTGGCGAGGACCCAGGCGGTGTCACCGGGGTTGATGTGCAAGGAGCCCTCCCTTCCGCTGAACTGCGAGAGTCGGGGCAGGGTGTTTCACACGCGGTTTCTGTGTGTTTCAGGACCGTGGCGGACTGTTTCATTTTGGTGACACGATCCCAACCGCTGGGCCGGTTACGGTAAAGACATGACCGGGAACGTGCAGGTGGAGCAGACCGTGCTGCCGGGGGTGGGGGTGCGCCAGGAGCTGGCGACCGCGGCCGGCCGGCGGCTCGGGGTGGTCGAACTGCGCGACGGTCGGCGGGTGCTGCTCGTGTACGACCGTGACGATCCGGACGCGTGCAGCGAGAGCGTGCGGCTGACCGACGAGGAGGCCGACGCGCTGGCCACGATCCTCGGCGCGCCGCACTGGAACTCGGTGGTCCGCCGGCTGGAGACCCTCAAGGACCAGGCCGGGCTGGTGATCGAGGAGCTGCCGGTGGAGGAGGGCTCGCCCTACGCCACCGCCACCCTCGGCGACACGCGGGCGCGCACCCGTACCGGGGCCTCGATCGTGGCCGTGCTGCGCGAGGGCGTGGTGCACCCGTCGCCGGGTCCGGAGTTCCCGTTCGCCGCCGGCGACCTGGTCGTCGCGGTCGGTACCCGGGAGGGCGTGGACGGCGTCGCCGCGATCCTCACCGGGCGGGGCTAGTGGATCCGGCTGTCCTGCTCACTGAGCTGGGCGCGGTCCTGCTCGGCCTGGCCGTCCTGGGCCGGCTCGCCAACCGGGTCGGGCTGTCGCCGATCCCGCTGTACCTGCTGGCCGGGCTCTGTTTCGGCAAGGGGGGCCTGCTGCCACTGTCGGCCAGCGAGGACTTCGTCCGGGCCGGCGCGGAGATCGGCGTGGTGCTGCTGCTGTTGCTGCTCGGGCTGGAGTACTCACCCGCCGAACTGGTCGGCACCCTGCGCGGCGGGGTGCCGATGGCGGTGCTGGACGCGGTCGTCAACGCGCTGCCCGGCGCGGCGCTCGGGCTGCTGCTCGGCTGGGGGCCGGTGGCCGCGGTCACGCTGGCGGGCGTGACCTGGGTGTCCTCGTCCGGCGTGATCGCCAAGGTGCTGTCCGACCTGGGCCGGCTCGGCAACCGGGAGACCCCGACGATCCTCGGCGTGCTGGTCATGGAGGACCTGGCGATGGCCCTCTACCTGCCGCTGCTCACCGCGGTGCTGGCCGACGAGGGGCTGGCCGGCAGCGCGCTGGCGCTGGCCGTGGCGATGGGGACGATCGCGGTGATCCTGTTCATCGCGCTGCGGCACCACCGCGCGGGCAGCGCGGTGGTGGCCGGGCCGGACCCGGAGACGTTGCTGCTGGGCGTGCTCGGCCTGACGCTGCTGGTGGCGGGTGTCGCGCAGCGGCTCCAGGTGTCGGCGGCGGTGGGCGCGTTCCTGGTCGGCATCGCGATCTCCGGCGAGGTGGCGCACAGCGCGGCGACCGTGCTGACCCCGCTGCGGGACCTGTTCGCCGCGGTGTTCTTCGTGTTCTTCGGGCTGCACACCGATCCGGGCTCGATCCCGCCGGTGCTGCTGCCGGCGCTCGGCCTGGCGGCGGTCACGATGGGTACGAAGGTGCTGGTCGGGTACGTCGCGGCGGGGCGGGCCGGGGTGGGGCGGCGGGGCCGGTGGCGGGCCGGGGCGGCGCTCACCCCGCGCGGGGAGTTCTCGGTGGTGATCGCCGGGCTGGCGGTGACGGCCGGGCTGCGGCACGAGCTGGCGGCGCTGGCCACCGCGTACGTGCTGATCACCGTCGTGGCCGGGCCGGTACTCGCCCGGCTGGCGGACCGCGGTACGCACCGGGCGAAGCCGGTGCCGGAGCCGCTGGCATTCTGAGGTGATGCTGCATCACCTGGAGCTGTACGTGTCGTCGCTGCCGGACTCGGTGGCCTGGTGGGGGCGGATCGCGAAGGCGCTGGGCTGGGAACCGTTCCAGGACTGGGACGGCGGCCGGTCGTGGCGGGCCGCCGACGGCAGCTACCTGGTGCTGGTGCAGTCGCCGGACCTCACGCCGTACCACCGCCGCCGCGTCGGCATGAACCACGTGGCGTTGCGGGCCGGCGGCAGGGAGACCGTGGACGCGCTGGTCACGGAGCTCACTGCCGCCGGCACCCGGTTGCTGTACGAGGACCGCCACCCCTTCGCCGGCGGCCCCGACCACTACGCCGCCTTCGTCCTCGACCCGGACGGCATCAAGGTGGAGCTGGTCAGCTCTGCGTGATGTTGCCGGCCGTGTCGAGGGTGAAGGTACGCAGGATCGAGTTGTCGGGACGGCGCATGGTCATGGTGAGCGTGTTGCCGTTGATCTGGAACAGCCCGTAGACCAGCTGCGCCGAGTCGTAGTGCCAGATCATGTCCGAGGCCGAGGTGGCCGGGCTGGCCGGCGGCCGGCCCATCGGGTTCGGCATGAACTCGTAGATCTTGGCGGCGGTGTTGTCCTCCTTGAACACGCCCGACCAGTGGTGGTCACCGGACACCGCGACCACGCCGGTGATGTTGTTGGCGGTGATGAAGTCCCAGATCTTCTGCCGCTCGGTCCGGTACCCGCACCACGAGTCGTGGTTCGGGGTGGACAGGTCGCAGGTCATGTTGGCGAACGGGTCGGCGGTGATCAGGAACTTCCACGGCGCGGTGGAGTTCTTCAGCCAGCTCTCCAGGTCGGCGAGCTGCTGCGCGCCGAGCATGGTCTTGCTGCCGTTGTCGGCGGCGGCCGAGTCACTCCGGTAGCTGCGCCCGTCCATCATGAAGAAGTCGGCCGGACCGGCGCGGAAGGAGTAGTACAGCACGCCGGGGCGGTACGGGGCCGGGTTGTGGCTGCCCTGGTAGATCTGGTACGCCGGCCTGGCCTGGAGGTACAGGCCGGTCTGGCCGGAGTCCCAGTTGTTGATGATCTCGTGGTCGTCCCACATCATGTAGTTGTCGTGGTGGCGCATGAACGCCCGCTCGTTCTGCTCGCCGAAGACCTCCTGGTACGGGTGGAAGTAGTCGGACGTGACCGTCGGCTTCGTGCTGTAGGCGTCCGAGTACATCTGGTCGCCGTCCTGGATCATGAACTGCGGGTTCACCGCGTCCGCCGCAGCGAAGTTCTTCAGCGGCTGCTGCCACTCCGTGCTGCCGTTGAGGCCGTCGAATTGCATGGTGTCGGCGCCGTACACCCAGCTCAGCGTGCTTCCGCTGGTGTCCGGCATGGTCTGGAAGTTGCCCAGTTGCAGGTGGTCGACCCGGCATCCGACGGCCACCCGCATGTCGTAGGCGGTGCCGGGGGTGAGCCCGGTGATCGGCACGGTGGCGGTGTAGTCGACGTCGGCGCCGCCGAACGCCGTCTCCGGCGCGTCGGTCCAGTCGGCGGTGCCGGTCGGGCGGTACTGGACCTGGAAGGTGCCGGCGTGGTTGCCGCGCACCCACACGCTGGTCTGGTCGGTGCCGGCGCCGCCGGCGATCGGGCCGAGCGTCAGGCCGGTGGTCAGGCCGGTCACGGCCACCGCTGCTCCGGAGTGGACGGTGGTGCCGGCCGGGGCCTCGCCGGAGTCGCCGATCACCAGGTCGGTGCGGCCGTCGCCGTCGAAGTCGGCGAACGCGGCCGCGGACCCGTAGTGGTCGCCGCTCTCGTCGCCACCCCAGGCCAGGTCGCTCTGGCTGACCCGGTACCCGAGGTCCAGGCTGCGGGTGCCGCCGGACACCCGCGGCCGGCCGCCGTAGAGGTACGCGACCCCGGCGGTGGCGTGGCCGCTGGGCGCGCCGACCAGCAGGTCGGCGTACCCGTCGCCGTCCACGTCGGACGCGGCGAGGGCGCCGCCGAACTTGTCGCCGGCGGCGAGCGGGTCGCCGGCCCTGTTGGAGTTCAGCCAGTAACCGGTCGCGACCGCCGAGGACGCGCCGGGGAAGACGACGACCGAGCCGCCGGCCGGGGCGGCCCCCGGCGCCTCGCCGGGCACGCCGACCGCGACGTCGCCGTAGCCGTCCTTGTCGAAGTCGCCGATGGCGAGCGCGCTGCCCAGCCGGTCGCCGGCCTCGTTGGCGCCGATGTTGGTCTGGCTGCGGGCGAACGCGCCGGTCTCCTTGCCGGACGGCAGCACGTACAGGGCGCCGCTGTTGGCCGGGTCGCCGCTCGGCCCCTCGCCGGGAGCGCCGACGGCCAGGTCGGGGTGGCTGTCGCCGGTGACGTTGCCGATCGCGACCGCGTACCCGAACTGGTCGCCGGCCTCGTTGCTGCCGACGCCGGCCGTCACCTGGTCCTCGAACCAGCCCTTGACCAGGCCGGTCGCGGATCCCTTGTAGACGTAGACGGCGCCGGCGTGGTTGGTGCTGCCGCTGGACTGCTCGCCGGGGTCGCCGATCGCGACGTCGGCGTAGCCGTCGCCGTCCAGGTCGCCGACGGCCACCGAGTACCCGAACTGGTCGCTGGCCTCGTTGCCGCCGCCGCCGAGCTTCTGGTCGATCCAGCTGCCGGTGGTGAGGCCGTTCGGCCCGCCGAGGAACAGCGCGATCGCGCCGGCGGCCGTGACCGAGCCGTCCGCCTCGCCGGGGATGCCGGCCACCAGGTCGGCGTACCCGTCGTGGTTGACGTCGCCGGCCGCGAGCGCGGCGCCGAACTTGTCGCCGGCCTCGTTGCCGGCGTTGATGTTGGTCTCGGTGAGGATGGTCCCGGCGCCGAGACCACTGGCGGAGCCCGGGAAGACGTAGACGGCGCCCGCCGCGACCCCGCTGACCAGGTCGCTGGGCGCGCCGACCGCGAGGTCGGGCCTGCCGTCGCCGTTGAAGTCGCCGGCGGCGAAGGCCGCGCCGAACCCGGCGCCGGCCGACAGGACTCCGCCGGTGGCGGTGGTCGGGAAGAGTCCTCGGGCGGAGAACGTATCGGTCGGGGTACAGGCGGCGAGGGCGGGGCTGCTCAGGCCGAGCGCCCCGCTTGTCACCGCCGCTCCCATCAGTGTCGTGACAAGCAGCACCGTTCGGCGCATACCACCCTCCTGCGGCGGAAATTACTACCAGCCGCACAAGATTGGCATAAAGGTATTTAACGCACCAGAGGGCGAGTAACCGTTTCCTGCCACTCGGCCCGGTGCGTGGCCAGCAGCTCCAGGTCGCGGCGCGGGTACTCGGTGTGGCCCTCGGCCAGCAGCCTGACGAACGCCGGGTGGCCCTCGGCGGCGAGCCGCTCGATGCCGGTGATCATGCTGGTCATCCGGTACTCGATCTGGTCGAGCAGGCGCGTCCGCTGGCCCGCGTCCAGGCCGTACGCGTCGGCGAGGATCCGCAGCCGCCGGCCCCGGTCCACCGGCGGCGGGAAGCCCAGCGCGGCCGCGTGCGACTCCAGCGGCACCCACTTCCACGCCGCGAACGCGACGTCCATCAGCGGGTCGGCCGGCGACGCCAGGTCGAAGTCGATGAGCGCGTACCCGCCGTCCGGGCGGCGCACCGTGTTGTACGGCGCCGCGTCCTGGTGGCAGACCACCGCCCCGGCTGGCACCCCCTCGCCGTACCACGTCCAGGCCGCGTCCGGCGGCGGGACGAAGCCGGCCTGCGCGTCGTGGAACGCGCGCAGGAACCGGGCGAACCCGGCCAGCGCCGCGTCCGTCCGCCACGACGGCGGCAGCGGGTACCCGCCCACCTCACCCTCGACGTATGACAGCACCTCGCGGCCCAGGTCGTCGTACCCGAGCGGCTCCGGCACCCCGTCGAACCCGGCCGCCCGCAGGTGCCGCAGCAGCGCGTGCACGGCCGGCGTGTGCGGGCCGGCCTCCCGGCGGACGGTGTCGCCGACCCGGACGACCGTGTTGACGTTGCCCCCGGCGAGCGGTGTTTCGAGCTCGCTCACTCGCCGATCAGGGCGTCCACGAACGCCTTCGGCTCGAACGGGGCCAGGTCGTCCGGCCCCTCGCCCAGCCCGACCAGCTTGACCGGGATGCCCAGCTCGCGCTGGACCGCGATGACGATGCCGCCCTTGGCGGTGCCGTCCAGCTTGGTGAGCACGATCCCGGTCACGTCCACCACCTCGGTGAACACCTTGGCCTGGGCCAGCCCGTTCTGCCCGGTGGTGGCGTCCAGCACCAGCAGCGTCTCGTCCACCGGCCCCTGCCGGGAGACCACCCGCTTCACCTTGCCCAGCTCGTCCATCAGCCCGGTCTTGGTGTGCAGCCGGCCGGCGGTGTCGATGAGCACCGCGTCGACCTTCTCGTCGGTGCCGTTGCGTACCGCGTCGAACGCCACCGACGCCGGGTCGCCGCCCTCCGGGCCGCGCACGGTGTGGGCGCCCACCCGGCGGCCCCAGGTCTCCAGCTGGTCGGCGGCGGCGGCCCGGAACGTGTCGGCCGCGCCGAGCAGCACCGTACGGCCGTCCGCGACCAGCACCCTGGCCAGCTTGCCGCAGGTGGTGGTCTTGCCGGTGCCGTTCACGCCGACCACCAGCAGCACCGCCGGCCGGTCGCCGTGGCGGTCGGTGGCCAGCGACCGGTCCAGGTCCGGGCCGACCGCGTTGAGCAGCTCGCTGGCCAGCAGGCCGCGCAGCTCGCCGGTGTCCCGGGTGCCGAGCACCTTGACCTTCTCCCGGAGCCGCTCCACCAGCTCGGCGGTCGCGCCCACCCCGACGTCGGCGCGCAGCAGCGTGTCCTCCAGCTCCTCCCACGCGTCGTCGTCCAGCCGGTCGCGGGCCAGCAGGCCGAGCAGGCCGCGGCCGAGCAGCGACTGCGAGCGGGACAGCCGGGACCGCAGCCGCACCATCCGGCCTGCCGCCGGCTCCGGGGTCTCCAGCTCGACCGGCGCCTCCGGCGCCGCCTCGGGCGGGGCCTCGACCTCCGGCTGGCCGGGCGGCCGGAGCACCTTGATCGACGGCTCCTCCTCGGGAAGCCGCGGCAGCTCCTGGCTGGGGCCTTCCAGCGGGGGCAGCTTGGCCTTGCGCGGGCGCTTGACGACCACCAGCGTGACCAGGGCCGTCGCCGCGATGACGGCGATGGCGGCGGCGAGGATGACGTAGAGCATGACGTCGATCCTGTCAGAAACAGTGGTCAACCGTTGAGGTAGGTCAGCACGGCGCGTACACGTCGGTGTGCGTCCTCGGCCTCGGAGAGCCCGAGCTTGGTGAAGATGCTGTTGATGTGCTTGCTGACCGCCTTCTCGGTGATCACCAGCCGGGTGGCGATCGCGCCGTTGGACCGGCCCTCGGCCATCTCGGCCAGTACCTCCCGCTCGCGCGGGGTCAGCGTGGACAGCGGGGTGGCCCGCAACGGCCTGGCCAGCAGCGCGGCGATCACCTCCGGATCCATCGCGGTGCCGCCGTCGGCGACCCGGCGTACCGCGTCCACGAACTGCCGCACGTCGGAGACCCGGTCCTTGAGCAGGTACCCGACCCCGCCGGCGGTGTCGGACAGCAGCTCGCGGGCGTACAGCTGCTCCACGTACTGGCTGAGCACCAGCACCGGCAGGCCGGGCAGCCGGCGGCGCGCCTCCAGCGCCGCCCGCAGGCCCTCGTCGGTGAACGTGGGCGGCAGCCGCACGTCCACTACGGCCACGTCGGGCCGGTGCGTGACCAGGGCGTCCACCAGGTCCGGCCCCTCGTCAACGGACGCCACGACCTCGAAGCCGTGCGCCTCCAGCAGCCGGATCAGGCCATCCCGCAGCAACGCCAGGTCCTCGGCGATCACGACCCGCATGGCACCTCCACGGTGAGTACCGTCGGCCCGCCGACCGGGCTGCGCAGTGTCATCCTGCCGTCGAACGCGGCGATCCGCCGCTGGATGCCGCGCAGGCCGGTACCGCCCCGGGGCTCGGCGCCGCCCCGGCCGTCGTCGTCGACGGTGAGCGTGACCATGTCGCCCGACCGTTCCAGGGTGATCTCCAGCCGGCTCGCCCCGCTGTGCTTGACGACGTTGACCAGCGCCTCGGCGGCCACGAAGTACAGCGCGGACTCCAGCGGCGGGGCGAGCCGGCCGATCTCCCCCACCGAGATCTCGGCCGGGATCGGCGCCTGGAGGGCCAGCGCCTGGAGCGCGCCGACCAGCCCACGGTCGGCCAGCACCGGCGGGTGGATGCCCCTGACCAGGTCGCGCAGCTCGGTGAGGGCGGTACGGGCCGCCGCCCGCGCCTCGGCCACCAGCTGCTTGGCCTGCTCCGGGTCCAGGTCCACCGCCTCCTCGGCCATGCCCAGGCTCATCGCGAGGGCCACCAGCCGGGCCTGCGCGCCGTCGTGCAGGTCCCGCTCGATCCGGCGCAGCTCGGCGGCCTGCGCGTCCACCGTCTCGGCCCGGGTGCTGGCCAGCTCCTCCACCCTGGCCCGCAGCCGGGCCCGGGTGGTCGGCGCCAGCAACCACCGGGCGGCCGCGATCTCCAGCCAGGTCAGCGCCCTGCTCACCCACGGCGCGGCCGCCAGGTACACCACGCCGAGGCAGGCGACCAGGTAGGCCCTGGTCATGTTCGTGATCTCGACGGTGTTGCTGAAGTGGCCGCCCATCGCCCTGATCACCGGGGTGGCCAGGTTGAGCGGGCCGCTCATGTACAGGCCGATCGGGATGAACCCGGCCACCACTCGCGGATAGCCCGCCAGCAGCAGCCAGCACAGGTCCCGCCAGGTCGCGGGGTCGCGGAGCTGGGCCAGCCCGCGCCGCCACGCCGGGCCGGGGGTGGGCCGGTACGGCGCGTCGATCGGCGTCCCGGTCCGCTTGCCGACCCGCCGCCGCTCGGCGTTGGCCAGGTCCCGGACCGGGGCCAGCACGGTCGGTACCAGCGGCAGCCCCAGCCCGGCGACCAGCACCAGGGCCAGCCCGAACAGGACGAACGGAAGCAGCAGCAGCGACACGAACCCGAGTCCCAGCCCCACCACCAGGAACAGCAGTCGCCCTGGTTCGCCCCGCCACCAGCTCCGCAACAGCCTCATCACGTGGATTCTCCCCTGCCTACCGGCTCGAGTACTGGCCGGTGTACGAAGGGGCCGGCGACCGGTCCGCGGCCCGCGGCCGTGGCGCCACCCGCGACGGCCAGAACGCCGACCTGCCGGCCAGCGCGGACAGCGCCGGCACCAGCAGCCAGGACAGCACGAACGCCGAGATCAGCACCCCGATCGCCACCGCGAAGCCGATCTGGGACAGGTCCGGCGAGACGGTCAGCGCGCCGAAGCTGCCGGCCAGGATCACCCCGGCCGCCGCGATCGTCGGCCCGGTGCGGCGCAGCGCGTGCGCCACCGCCTGCCGCGGCGGCTGCCCCTCACGCAGTTCCTCCCGGATCCGGGACACCATCAGGATGTTGTAGTCGGTGCCCAGCGAGGCCACGAACAGGTACACCACCAGCGGCAGCTGGAACTCCAGCCCGGCCTTGCCGCCGGCCCACTGGAACGCCGCCACCGACGCGCCCAGGGTGGCGCAGAAGCCCAGCACCACGGCGCCCATCAGGTACACCGGCGCCAGCAGCCCGCGCAGCATGACCAGCAGGATCAGCCCGATCAGCAGCCCGGCGGCCGGGAAGATCCTTGCCATGTCGCCGCCGACCGCCCTGCTCACGTCCACCATCGTCGAGGTGGGGCCGCCGACCGCGACCCGGGTGCCGGGCGGCGCGTTGCGGTGCGCCACCGGCCGCAGCTCCTGCCGCACCCCGTCGATGGCCTTCTTACCCTGCGGGTCGGCGTTGAGCAGCACGTCGATCTCGGCGGTGCCGTTCTTCACGGTGACCTGCCCGATGCTGCCGACAATCGGGGCCTGCTTGAGCGTGTCCGCGTACCGGGTCGCGACCTGCTCGGTGATGCCGGGGCCGGTCAGGTACACGTTGGTCGGGTTGAGCGCGCCCTCGGGGAAGCCGGTCTTGAGCACATCCAGGGTGCGCGAGGACTCGGTGTTCGGCGGCACCGAGCTGACCGCGTAGCTCGGCTTGTACCCGAGCGCGGCCAGCCCCAGCACGCCGAGCACGACCAGGCCGGTGGCGAGCACCGCGCGCGGCGACCGGGCCACCCGGTTGCCGAGCCAGCCCGACACGCCGACCCGGCGCGGCTCCCGCCGCCAGGACCGGGACGGGAAGAACAGCGCCCTGCCGAGCAGCACGAACACCGCGGGCACCAGCGTCAGGCCGGCGGCCAGCATCGCCACCACGGCGAAGGCCAGCGACGGGCCGAGCACCCGGAACGAGCCGAACGCCGACAGCAGCATCGCGCCGAACGACACCACCACCGCCAGCGCCGAGGCCGACACCGCCTCGCCGACCCGGCCCAGCGCGGACGCCATCGCGGTCCGCTTGTCGTCGCCGGCGCGCAGCCGTTCCCGGTACCGGAACAGCAGGAACACCACGTAGTCGGTGCCGACGCCGAACAGCACCACCGGCAGCAGGCCGGTGACGTCCGAGTCCAGGCCGAAGTGCCCCCACTTGGCCGCGACCGCGAGCGCCATCACCGCGCCCTGGCCGACGACGGCGATCAGGGCCACGTTGATGAGCGCCAGCAGCGGGCTGCGGAACAGCAGCAGCATCAGCACGAAGATCACGGCGACCATGCCGTACTGGATGAGCTGGTCGACGCCCTCGCTGTCCTTGGCGGCCGCCGCGTCGCCGGTGTAGCCGGCCCGCAGGCCGGTGCCCCGCACCAGTGTCCTGGTCCTGTCGCGCAGGTCGGTGACCGCCTGCGTGGAGCGGGGGTCGCCGCTGTCCTTGTCCAGCGCCACCTGGGCGATCTGGATCTTCCGGTTGGGCGACACGGAGTTGGGCGAGGTGGCGATCGACTTCACCCCGCGTACCTCGGCCGCGGCCAGCCGGTCCACGACCGTACCGGCGGTACGGACGTCGTCGCCGGTCAGCGGCCCGCCGTCGGCGCGGTGGAAGACCAGCAGGGCGCTGCCGGCGTCCTGGCCGCCGAAGGCCCGGTCGGCGATCTTCGCCGCCTGCACGGACTCGTACCTGCTGGGCAGGAAGTCGGTCTGCTTGGTGTCGGTGACGGCGCCGGTGCCGTCCGGCCCGAGGATCGCCCCGCCGCCGACGATCAGCCCGGCGATGACGACCAGCCATGCGAGCAGCACGCGGACGGGGTGGCGGACAACGGCACGCCCGAGTCGAGTGAACATGCCTCGACGCTAGGAAGATCGGACAGAGCAGACGATGACGCAGGCCCCACTCTTCATGGTGGAGCCTGCACCACCGTCACGAAGACGTGCTGGTCAGTGGCCCCAGATCGAGCCCGCGCTGCCGTCCACCGAGTGGCCCGTCAGCTTGTGCCAGCTGCCGTCCAGGTTCAGGTCCAGGTACCCCCCGCCGCACCCGGTGTGGTCGTACAGCCTGGCCGCGGTGCCGCCGTTCAGCCCCCGGTACGAGTGCGCCGGGAACGGCGCACCCGGGACCTTGTTGCAGAAGCTCGGCAGGACCGAGACGTTCTCGCAGGTGCCGTTCCCGTTGGTGCCGGTACAGAGCCAGACGGTGCTGGCCGCGTTCGGATGGACGGTGCCCGCCTCGGCGGTGCCGGCGACGCTCAGCGACGCGGTCATCAGCGCCGCCGCGGTGGCGGCGCCGTACAGGAATCCCTTGTGCACGTGGATCTCCCTCCGTCGGTACGTTGGAGATCCCGACGCTACGGAGCGTCCCTTACATCCTGCTGTCTGCCCGATTACGCCGATTCGCGGATTTTTTGTGAGATCACCTGGGTGATGCCGTCGCCGCGCATGCTGACGCCGTAGAGGGCGTCGGCGACCTCCATGGTGCGCTTCTGGTGGGTGATGATGATCAGCTGGCTGGCCTCGCGGAGCTGCTCGACCAGGGAGATGAGGCGGCCCAGGTTGACGTCGTCGAGGGCGGCCTCGACCTCGTCCATCACGTAGAACGGCGAGGGGCGGGCGCGGAAGATCGCCACCAGCAGGGCCACCGCGGTCAGTGACCGCTCGCCACCGGACAGCAGCGACAGCCGCTTGACCTTCTTGCCCGGCGGCCGGGCCTCCACCTCGACGCCGGTGGTGAGCATGTCGTTGGGGTCGGTGAGCGACAGCCGGCCCTCGCCGCCGGGGAAGAGGGTCTTGAAGACCTCCTCGAACTCCCGCGCGGTGTCGGCGTAGGCGCTGGCGAACACGTCGTGGATGCGCTCGTCCACCTCCTTCACCACGGTGAGCAGGTCGCGGCGGGTGGCCTTGAGGTCCTCCAGCTGCTCGGACAGGAACTTGAACCGCTCCTCCAGCGCCGCGAACTCCTCCAGGGCGAGCGGGTTGACCTTGCCGAGCAGGGTCAGCTCCCGCTCGGCCTTGGCGGCCCGCTTCTCCTGGGTCTCGCGGTGGTACGGCAGCGGCATCGGCACCGGCTCGCCGCGCTCCTCGGCCAGCGCGGC
>JBJMIH010000171.1:0-41005 GCA_045806985.1 Mycobacteriales bacterium
GGGCAAGAACATCGAGATGTACGGCAGCGCCACGCTCATGCAAACGCTGATGGAACACGACCTGATCGATGAGTACCGGATCTGGGTGCATCCCTTCGTGATGGGCCACGGGACGCGCCTGTTCACCGAGGGTGGGCACGCCGCCAAGCTGCGGCTCGCGGATACCAGGGCGCTCAGTTCAGGTGTGGTGATCCTGACCTATACGCGCGCCTCAACGCCGGCCGGATAGGCGCGGGCTCACCCCACCAAAGGAGCAATGTGTCTCATGCGCATCGGAGTTATCGGTGCGACCGGAAATCTCGGGCTGCGGGTCGTCGCAGAAGCCGTCGGTCGGGGCCACCAGGTGAGGGCTTTTACCCGCGATCTCACTACCGACAGTCATAGGCCGGACGTAGAATGGGCGGCGATCGACGTACTCGACCCCGACAGCGTGACTGCCGCGATCGGCGGCCTGGACGTCCTGGTCAGCTCCTATCAGCCAGGCAACGGGGTGAAGGACTTCGATGACGTGCTGCGGCGTTCTGTCAAGGACCCATCGGGCTATGTGACAGCGGCCAAAGCATTGCTGAAAGGACTCAACACCTATCCCTCGACCAGGTTGATCGTTATTGGCGGGGCCGGAAGCCTCGAGATCGAACCCGGGGTGGTGAAGGCAGACCTACCAGACCTGATGCGGGCGGACCTGGAAAAGATCGGGCTCCCGGCTGACTACGTCGTCGCCGTTCAGGGGCACCGCGACGCGCTCAACACCTATCGCCTATCCAACCGGCTCTGGACCTACATCAGCCCCGCAGAATACGTCTTCCCTGGTGAGCGCACCGGCCGGTTCCGGCTTGGCGGTGATCAGCCGGTAGTGGATGCCAACGGTCAAAGCAGCATCTCCTACGAGGATCTCGCGGTCGCAATCCTAGACGAGGCCGAGCTCCCCAGCCACATACAACGACGGTTTACCCTCGGCTACTAAGAGGACCTCCATTACCGTAACGAGCCTGGCACCCAAGACGTCGAACCACTGGTCAGTCGGCCAGCCGGCATACCGCCACGGTATGGGCCGGCACCGGATCGATCTTTCCCTTCCGGCGCGGCGTCGGCTGGAGTCGGTGGCATGAACGCCAACGAAGTAGTACTCGTCACCGGCGGCAACAAGGGCATCGGGCGGGAGATCGTCCGCCAGCTGGCCGAGCGGGGCTTCACCGTCTACCTCGGCCCCCGCGATCCGGAGCGCGGCCGCTCGGCCGTCGACGAGCTGATGAGCAGGTCGGCATCGGTCATCCGGTTCGTGCGGCTCGACGTCACCGACGTGGCATCCGTGCGGACCGCCGTCACCACGACCGAGGCGGCGACCGAACGCCTGGACATGCTGGTCAACAACGCCGGCATCACCGTCGAATGGGGTGTCTGGACCGCCGAGGTCACCGCCGCGCACCTCCGCGAGATGTATGAGGTCAACGTCTTCGGCATCCTCACGGTGACATCGGCCTGCCTGCCGCTGCTCCGCCAACCCGCGGATCGTCAACATGTCCAGCGGACTCGAGTCACTCACCCTGCTGAGCGACCCCGACAACCCCTCCCGGCCCAGAACTTCCTCGCCTACGGCTCCCCTAAGGCAACGCTCAACGCCCTGACGCCGATCTACGCCAAGGCCCTGCCCGCCGGCGGTATCACGGTCAACGCCGCCAGCCCGGGCCTGCTACAAGACAACTGCAACCTGTCGGTCGGTCATTGTTCCCATCCGCGAGCTCGGCGCCGACCCCACCGACGTGCCCGGACGGTGAATCAACTCCGTCCGGGCCCCTGACCACCGACTCAGGCGTGCAGGGTGGGCCGGTAGATCAGCTCCTGGAGGCGGCCATCTAGGGTCCGGGTCTCGAGCAGCTCGAGGTCGAAGTCGGCCGCGCCCCGGAAGATCGGTTCCGTCCCGGTCTGGCCGGTGATCACGGGGATGACCGTCACCTGGACGCGGTCGACGAGGCCGGCGGCCAGCAGCGCCCGGTTCATCGACAGGCTGGCGTGCGAGCGCAACGGCACGTCGGACTCCTCCTTGAGCCTGGCGACGACGTCGACTGCGTCGCCGCTGATGACGGTCGCGTCGGGCCAGTCGAGGGGGCCTTGCAGCGTGGTCGACACCACCGTCGCCGGCAGGTTCCGCATCCGGGTGACCCACGGGTCACCGGCCTCGGACCCGTCGGTGCTCGAGCCCAGAATCCGCGCGAACAGCCGGTAGGTGTTGGCCCCGAAGACCATCCGCTGCTTTTCCTCGTACTGGGCGAGGCGGTGGGCGAGCAGCTCGGGGCCTTGCTTGCCCCAGTAGCCGCCCCAGTCGCCGTGGTGGGAGCCGTAGCCGTCGAGGCTGCAGAAGACATCGAAGGTGTAGGTGGCGGTCATGACGCTCTCCTCTGGGTCAGGCGGACAGGCGGCGGGCGATGGTCGGGATCACGATTGAGGCGGCGACCAGGTGGGTTGACATCAGCACGATCTTGGTGGCCGCCGAGGCGTCGGCGAGCAGGTCCGGTACCAGTGACAGCGCGGTGAGCGCGATCGTGGTGCGGACGAAGGCGGTGCGCGGGTGGCCGGCCGTGCGGGCCAGTACCAGGGCGAGCACCAGGCCCACCACGGAGAAGGCGGCGGTCAGCAGGGCGAACCCGGACGCCGGGATCGGCTTGTCGCTGACGGTGAGGCTGACCCCGGCCGTCCTACCCGCCGTCGCGACGGTCGCGGTGGCCGCCGCGGCGACGGCCGCGGCGGCCAGGCCGCGGGTGATCACTGGTGTGAAGGGAACGGTGGAGGCGGTGGTGACGGACATCGTGGGTCTCCGGTGGGTGCTGACCGGCCCCTTGCCGGTCTCTCACCCTGGCTACGAACGGCCTCGACGCCATCCGACAACCACCGCGAAAAAGATTTGGAGGACGTCAAGAGGACGTCAACCGGCGGGCCCGATGAGGTGGGCGGGGTAGCCGTGGTCGTCCTCGCCGTCATTGCGGCGCCGCCGCTCCTGCCGCCTGGTCGTGTCCTACGGGCTGGTGTTGTCGCCGCTAGGGATCTTGATCACGGCGCCGGTCTCTTCAAGCCGCGCGTACTCGAACAGCGCGTTGACGACTTCGGTGAACTCCTCGGGTGTCTGCACCTCGGCCAGTTCGTGGATCAGGTGCCAGACGTCGTCGGGCTGGTCGTGGGTCTGCCAGCGCATCCAGTCGCTGTCGCGCAGGACGATCGCGCCGCTGGTGATTGGCTCGGAGCAGAGCCAGGATCAGTGGGTCAAGGGAGATGCGCCGGCGTTGGTGGGTCTTGGTGTCCTTCTCCCAGATCTTGGCGTTCTTCTGGGCGATGCTTCGGCGGACGGTGAGGATGCCGTTGTCCCAGTCCATGTGGCTCCAGCGCAGCGCGCACAGCTCGCCGCGGCGCACCCCTGTGGTGGTGGCCAGCCAGACGAGCAAGCCCCAGTCCGGGTCCTGCCAAGCGGCGCTGATGATGGCGGAGGCCTGGGCGACCGAGGGCGGGTGTGGGTCGGACCTGAGAGCCGCGGGCGGGTCGGCCTGGTGGATCGGGTTGGTGGTGATCCAGCCTCACTTGGTGGCGCGGCGGCAGGCGCCGCTGAGGATGCCGTGGATCTGGCGGATGGAGGAGTTGGCGAGCGGGCGGCAGCGGTGCTGGCCACAGCGCTGGTCACAGTCGTGTGGGCGGTCGGTGCGGTGCTCGAGGAACTTGCGGCCTCGGCAGTGCGCCCGGCAGGTGCGCAGCTGCGCGTAGAAGGAGTCCAGGACTTCGCCGTTGAGCTTGGCGAGCGACAGTTCGCCGAGCAGCGGGCGGATGTGGTTGCGGACGTAGCCTTCGTAGGTGCTGCGGGTGGTGTCCTCGATGTCGATCAGTTCGAGGTACCGGTCGAGCAGCTGGTTCACGGTGGCCCGGGTGCGCGGGTTGCGGCGCTCGTCGACCTGGCCGAGCAGGCGGGTGCGCGCCTGCTCGGCTTCCTTGCTGGCGGCCGGGCCGGGCGGGATCGTCTCATCGAGGTAGAGCCGCCGCTTGGAGATCGGGTCGATCCCCGCGTACACCCTCACCCTGAGTGACCCGCTGGGGAGTGTCTCGATCGTTCCGCGGGCTCGTCGGCGGCGCTTGGTGGTGGACGCCATGGCGCAGACGGTAGCTCTCGCACCATGATCCGCGCCACGAGTGCGGAGCTGGCGAGGTGCCATACCCTCTGACCTGGTGCCCCCGGCAGGATTCGAACCTGCGACACACGGTTTAGGAAACCGTTGCTCTATCCCCTGAGCTACGAGGGCTGACATGGGAGGCGAGCATGGGTGTTTGCCGCCTGCCTGGTGAGCGCGTCAGCGTCACATGAGGGTACAGCGCCGGGTCGGGGGGTCAGGTGGGGGTGGTGGCTTCTTCGAGGCGGTCCAGGGCCCAGTCGAGGTCGGGTTCGGTGATGGTGAGGGGTGGGGCCAGGCGGATCGTGGTGCCGTGGGTTTCCTTGGCGAGGACGCCGCGGGTGAGGAGGCGTTCGCAGATCGTGCGGCCGGGGAGGGACGCGAACTCGACGCCGGCCCAGAGGCCGCGGCCGCGTACGGCGGAGACGGCTTCGGCGGGGAGTTTGGCGAGCCGGGTGTGCAGGCGGTCGCCGAGTTCGCGGGCACGGGCCTGGTACTCCCCGGTGCGGAGAAGGGCGATGACCTCGCGGGCGACCGCGCAGGCGAGGGGGTTGCCGCCGAAGGTGGAGCCGTGCTGGCCCGGGCGGAAGACGCCGAGCACCTCCCGGTTGGCGACGACCGCGGACACCGGCAGGATGCCGCCGCCGAGCGCCTTGCCGAGGACGTACGCGTCCGGCACCACGCCCTCGTGCTCGCACGCGAACGTGTACCCGGTCCGCCCGAGCCCGGACTGGATCTCGTCGGCGATCATCAGCACGTCGTTCTCGGTGCACAGCCGCCGCACGGCCGCCAGGTACCCGGCCGGCGGCACGACCACCCCGGCCTCGCCCTGGATGGGTTCCACCAGCACCGCGACCGTGTGTGCGTCGATCGCTGCCTCGATCGCCGCCGCGTCGCCGTACGGCACCACCCTGAACCCGGGCAGGTACGGTCCGTAGTGGTCGTGCGCGACGGGGTCGGTGGAGAAGCTGATGACCCCGATCGTCCGGCCGTGGAAGTTGTCGTTGCACACGATGACGTTGGCCTGCCCGTCGGGCACGCCCTTGACCTCGTACCCCCACTTCCGCGCGGTCTTCAGCGCGGTCTCGACGGCCTCGGCCCCGGAGTTCATCGGCAACACCAGGTCCATGCCGGCCAGCTCCGCGAGTTCGCGGCAGAACGGCCCGAACTGGTCGTGGTCGAAGGCCCTGCTGGTCAGGGTCAGCCGGTCGAGTTGCCGGGCGGCCGCCGCGATCAGCCGGGGGTGCCGGTGCCCGAAGTTGAGCGCGGAGTATCCGGCCAGCATGTCGAGGTACCGGCGCCCTTCGACGTCGGTGACCCAGACCCCTTCCGCCTCGGCGATCACCACCGGCAACGGGTGGTAGGTGTGTGCGCTGTACCGCTCGGACAGCGCTGTCAGCTCAGCGGTACCCATGGGTACAGATTCTCACGCGCCGTCCACCAGCCCGGCGAGGAGTTCGCGCCGCGCCAGCCGCAGTGCCACGGCGAGCGCCCCGGTGAGTGACGCGACCTCACCCAGCGAGCTGATCTCGACGCGGGGTGGGAAGGGCACCAGCGACTCCACCGTGTTGCGTACCAGCGGCAGCAGCAGCGGGTTGGACCCGATCCCGCCGCCGAGGACGACCAGCTCGGGGTCGAAGACGGCGCACGCGGACGCGACGGTGAGCCCGATCTGCCGGCCCTCGTCCTCGACCAGCTCCCTGGCCTCCGCGACGCCGCCGGCGGCCTGGGCGAACAGCTGCTGGACGGTGTCCGGCCGCGGCCCGCTCCACTGCCGAGCCCGCCGCACGCCGTCGAGCATCCGGTACCCGCCGGCCTCCGCGACCAGCTGTTCCCGGCCCCGCCCGTACCGCTCGGCGGCCGGCGGCGCGCCGGGCAGCGGCAGGTACGCGACCTCCCCGGCCGCGCCGTGCGCGCCCCGCACGAGTTCCCCGTCGTACACCAGCCCCATGCCGATGCCGGCTCCGACGGCGACGAAGGCGAAGGTCGGCACCTCGCGCCCGAGCCCCCGCCACCGCTCGCCGACGGCCGCCATGTTCACGTTGTTGTCGACGACGACCGGGACTCCGGTGGAGCGCTCTATCGGCCCGACCAGGTCGAACGGTCCGTCCTCGCCGATGTTGTACGCCGTCGACACGGTCCGCCCGTCGGCGTGCACGACGCCGGGCGCGGACACCACCAGCCGCCGCAGCGGCCCGTACTGGTCTCCGGTCTCGTCCAGCGCGGCCTGGATCATCTCGACGGCCTGCCCGATGACCGGCCCGGCCCCGCTGCCCCGGCTGGCCTGTCGCCGCTCGACGTGCTGCTCGCCGGTGAGGTCGGCGGCGGTCACCCGTAGGTTGTCGCCGCCGATGTCGACGGCGACGACGAAGCCGGCGGCCGGCGCGAGGGTGTAGTAGGTGGGAACCCGGCCGGGCCGCCCCCGCCGTACGCCGGCCTCGCTGACCAGGGCGGTTTGTTCAAGTCTGCGTACCGCCTCGGACACCGTGGGCTTGGACAGTCCGGTACGGTCAGCGAGTTCGGGGCGGGTGAGCGGCTCGCCCTCGAGGAGGGCGGTCAGGACCAGGCGATCACTGGTGTCCACCCGGACCTGCATGATTCCTCCTTCGGAGCGGTGCCGCAGACGGTAACGGATGGGTTTCGGCCCGTCTTCCGTCTTGACCACCTTGTCCACAACAGTGTACGAAGCTCGTTAAGCAACCTTACTAACAAACTCCCGGGAGTGGGCATGTCCGACCACAGCGGCGCCGAACTGACCCGTCGCGGATTTCTCGGATTCTCCGCGGCAGCCGGCGCCTCCGTGCTGCTCGCCTCGGCCTGCGACATCGGCGGGTCCAGCAAGGGCAGCTCGGGGAGCGGGAAGGGAGAGATCCGGGCCCTGTTCATGAAGCAGGCCGGATACTCCGAGGACGACATCAACGGAATGACGGCGGACTTCCACAGGGCCAACCCGAAGATCACGGTGCACCCGACCCTGGTGTCCTACGACGCGCTGCACGACAAGATCACGGCCGCCGCACCGGCCTCGACCTTCGACGTCGTGCTGATCGACGTGATCTGGCCGGCCGAGTTCGGCAGCAAGAAGATGATCACCGACATCACCAGCAAGGTGTCCGGCTCCAACATCAAGACCGGCATGTTGGGCGGTGCGCTGGTCACCGCCGAGTACCAGAACCACTACTACGGGCTGCCCTGGATCCTGGACACCAAGTACCTGTACTACAACAAGGATCACCTGCAGAAGGCCGGCGTCGACCCGACGCAGCTCGCCACCTGGGACGGCGTGGCCGCGGCCGCCAAGCAGATCAAGTCCAGGGGCATCCTGGAGAACCCGCTCGCCTGGAGCTGGAAGCAGGTCGAGGCGCTGATCTGCGACTACACCCAGCTGCTCGGCGCGTTCGGCGGCAAGTTCCTCAGTGACGACGGCAAGTCGCCCGCCTTCCAGAACGGCGGCGGCGTCGACGCGCTGAAGTACATGGTGAAGACCATCGACGACGGCGTCACCAACAAGGGCTCGCTGGAGTGGGTCGAGGACGACGTCGTCAAGACGTTCTCCGGCGGCCAGGCGTCGATCGCGCTGAACTGGACCTACATGTACGGCGCCGCCACCGACCCGAAGAGCAGCCAGGTCGCCGACAAGGTGGCCATCACCACCACCCCGAAGGGCCCGGGCGGCCAGAACCCCGGCGTCAACGGCTCGATGGCGCTGTGCGTCTCCTCCGGTTCCAAGAACCAGAACGCGGCGTGGGAGTACGTCAAGTACATGACCAGCGAGAAGAACCAGAACAAGTACGCCAAGAGCTCGTTGCCGTGCTGGACCGCCAGCTACAGCGACTCGCAGGTCAAGCAGGCCAACCCGGCGGTCGTCCCGGTCGCGGTGCAGCAGCTCAAGAGCCTCATCAACCGCCCCGAGGTGCCGCGCTACAACGAGATGAGCCAGATCCTGCAGACCGAGATCCAGGCCGCGCTGGCCAAGCGGAAGTCCCCGCAGGACGCGCTCAACAGCGCGGCCGATCAGGCCAAGGAACTGCTCAAGTAACCCCGACGACACCCGCGAAGGCGACCACCACCAGAGCCGATGGCCACGACTCTCACCAAGAGGCCGAGCCCGGCCCCTGCCCGGCACCGGCGGCGCACCTACCGCCGCGCGGCCGGGCAGGGCCGGCTGGCGTTCTTCCTGCTGCTGCCCGCCATCATCGTCGTGTTCGGCGTGGTGCTGTACCCGGCGGGCCGGGCGTTCGTCATCTCGTTCCAGGACGTCACCAGCTCGCTGCCGGGCAGCTACCCGTTCAAGGGGTTCGGCAACTACTCCGACATCCTGCACGACCATCGCGTGTGGATCGCCACCGAGCACACGATCTACTTCACGCTGGTGTCCACCGCGCTGGAGCTGGTACTGGGGATCGGGCTGGCGTTGCTGCTCAACGCGCCGGTGAAGTACCGCTGGCTGCTGCGCGGCATCGTCATCCTGCCGTGGGCGCTGCCCACGATCGTCAACGGCGCGATGTGGCGGTGGATCCTCAACTCCCAGTACGGCGTGCTCAACGCCGTCCTCACCCAGCTCCACCTCCAGGGACACTACCGGTCCTGGCTGGGTAGCCCGTTCCTGGCCCTGAACATGGTGATCATGGCCGACGTCTGGAAGAACACCTCGCTGGTGGCGTTCTTCCTGCTCGCCGGGCTGCAGACGATCCCGCGCGACGTGTACGAGGCGGCGCGGGTGGACGGGTGCGGCGCGGTCCGCGCGTTCCTGCGGATCACGTTGCCGCTGCTCAAGCCGACGATCGCGATCGTGCTGGTGCTGCGCACGATCGAGGCGTTCAAGGTCTTCGACATCATCTACGTGATGACCGGCGGCGGGCCGGTGTCCGGCACCCAGACCGTCACCTTCTACACCTACCTCCAGGCGTTCTCCGACCAGCGGTTCAGCTACGGCTCGGCGATGGCGTACCTGATCGTGGTGGCGATCCTGGCACTGGCGATGGTGTACCTGAAACTCCTGCGGCAGAGCGAGATGACGCTGTCATGAGGGCCGCTGTCATGAGGGGCGCTGTCATGAGGACGCTGTCATGAGGCCGTCGCTGCGATACCGCATCTTCATCCACGTGATGGCGCTGCTGGTGGCGGTCATCGTGCTGGCGCCGTTCGCCTGGCTGCTGTTCTCAAGCCTGGTGTCGCCGGCGGACCTGCTGACCCGGCCGTTCAAGTGGTGGCCGGAGCACTGGACGATCGGCCGGTACCGGGAGGTGTTCACCGGCAACGGCAGCAGCAGCGTGGCGGCCCAGTTCCGGACCGCGATGACGAACAGCTTCATCGTGGCCTGCTGCACGGTGCTGATCGCGCTGAGCGTGGGCACGCTGGGCGGGTACGCCTACGCCCGGCTCCGGTTCCCGCTCCGGCGAACGACGCTGCTGTTGTTCCTGGCCACGTACATGCTGCCGCCGATCACCCTGGTGATCCCGCTGTACCTGCTGCTGGCCAGGGTGCAGCTGCTGGACTCCAAGACCGGGCTCGTCATCGTGTACTGCTCGCTGGTCACGCCGTTCGCCCTGTGGACGATGAGCAACTTCTTCGGCTCGCTGCCGCGGGAGCTGGAGGACGCGGCCAGGGTCGACGGCTGTACCCGGCTCGGCGCGCTGTTCCGGGTGATCCTGCCGCTGGCCAAGCCGGGCGTGATCGCCACCGGGCTGTTCGCGTTCCTGCTCTGCTGGGACGAGTTCCTGTATTCGCTGATCTTCACGTCGACCGGGAACTCCAAGACGATCCCGGTCGCCATCGCCGAATTCACCGGCCGCAACTCCGTCGACTTCGGGCTGATCGCCGCCGGCGGCGTGCTCGCGTCACTGCCGCCGGTCATCGTCGGTGTCGTGTTCCAGCGCTACCTCATCGGAGGGCTGTCCTCCGGCGCCGTGAAGGGGTGAGACATGGAGTTCCTCGACGGGGTCCACGCGCAACCCGAGAACCTGGACCGCTCCCGCGAAGTCGTTTGGAGCGCTCTACTGGAAACCGACCCCGGCGTGCTGCGGTACGGAACCGTCGCCGCCGTCGGGATGGGCGCCAGTACCCACGCGGCCACGGTGTTCGCCGCCGAGCTGCGGTCCCGGCACCGGCCGGCGTACCCGCTGTCAGCCTCCGAGCTGCTCGGCGACCGGGTCGACCTGGCCGACGCCTACGTCGGGATCAGCTTCTCCGGACGCAGCCGGGAGACGGTTGAAGCGCTCCAACGGCTGACCGGCTCGGCCCGACTCGGCCTCACCAACTACCCGGAGCGCGCGTTCGGCGGGGCCGTCGACCACGTGGTGCCGCTCGGCTGCGGCGAGGACACCCGCGTCTCCACGCTCTCCTACACCGCGACCCTGCAGGCGCTCGGCCTGCTGGTGGAGCGCTCCACCGCCTCGGCCACGGTCGAGTGGAGCGCGCTGCCGGAGCAGGCGGCGCAGGTGCTGAAGACCGCGCCGGCCGACGCGATCGCGACCGCGCTCGGGGAGGTGTCCAGCATCGACGTGGTCGGGAGCGGGCACCGGTACGGCTCGGCGGGCGCGGCGTCGCTGCTGATCAGGGAGGCCGCCCACACGCCGACGGCGGCGTACGAGACATACGAGTACCTGCACGGCCCGCTTGAGGTGGCGGCGCCGGGCCGGGGCGCGCTGGTGTTCGGCTCCGGCCGGGAGATCGCGCTGGCCGCCGACCTGGCCGGCTGGGGCGCACCCACCGTGCTGGTCACCGACGCCGAGCAGCTGCCGGACGGATTGGAGCGCGACAACCTGCTGGTGGTGAGGTTGCCGAAGCTGCCGGCGATCGCCGGCTGCGTGCTGGACATCCTGCCGGTGCAGCTCGCCGTCGCCGAGCTGGCCGAGCGCCGGGGCGTCCGGATCGAACTGCACCACATGCCCTCCGACACCAAGCTGCCGGAGTCGGCGTCCGGCGAGCCGCCGCTCGCCCCGCCGGTGGGCTCATCCACCGCGCCGTCCGCCGGGTCGCCGGGTGGATCAGACGGAGTGCGGATCGGCTTGTCCGCCGCGTCGGCCGTGTCACCGGCCGGGTCGGCCGGGTCGTCCGCCACGCCATCGGCTGGATCGTCGTCCGGGTCGTCCACCGCGCCGTCGGCTGGATCGTCGTCCGGGTTGCCGGCTGGTCCGTCAGCTGGCTCGCTGGCCGTGTCACCGGCCGTGTCACCGGCCGGGTCGGCCGAGTCGTCTGGGTCGTCTGGGTCGTCGGCCGGATCGTCCGTCGGGTCGTCCGCCGCGCCGTCGGCTGGATCGTCATCCGGGTTGCCGGCTGGTCCGTCAGCTGGCTCGTCGGCCGTGTCACCGGCCGGGTCGGTCGGGTTGTCCGCCGCGTCGTCGGCTGGGTCGTCGTCCGGGTTGCCGGCTGGTCCGTCAGCTGGCTCGCCGGCGGTGTCACGGGCCGGGTCGGCTGGGTCGTCCGCCGCGCCATCGGCTGGGTCGTCGGCTGGGTCGCCGCTGCCGGGGTCCGGCCGGTGACGTCGATCGCTGTCGTCGGCAACGTGCAGGCCGACGTCCTGGTCCGGCCGGTCATCGACCTGCCGGCGCCAGGCACCGACGTGCTCGTGGAGGACATCGCTGTCCGCGCGGCCGGCTCGGCGGGCAACACCGCGCTCGCGTTGCGCGGACTGGGCTCGCCGGCCCGGCTGTTCGGCAACCTCGGCGACGACCGGTTCGGCCAGCTGGTCATGGCAGAGCTGGCCGAGCACGGCCTGGCCACCGACCTGCTGGTGGAGCCGGCCACCCGGACCGGAGTGAGCGTCTGCCTGGAGGCGCCGGGCCGGGACCGGTCGTTCTGGACCTACTGGGGCTGCCTGGTCGACCTGCGGGCCGATCAGGTGCCGGCCTGGGCGTTCGCGGCCGACCTGGCGATCTACTGCGGGTACTTCACGCTGCCGGCCACCCGTGGCGCGCCCACCGTCGGGCTGTTGGAGCGCTCCAACGGCACGACGTTCTTCGACTGCGGCTGGGATCTGGACGGTTGGAGCGCTCCAACGCGGGCGGAGCTGGAGCCGGTGCTGGCCGCCGCCGACGTCTTCCTGCCGAACGAGGCTGAGGCCGTCGGCCTCACCGGTGCCGCCGATCCTTACCAGGCCACCCGCGAGTTGCAGCGCCGGTACGGCGGCTGGGTGGTCACCAAGCTCGGCGCGGACGGCTGCTGCGCGGCCGGCCCCGGCGGCGAGTGGCACGTGCGGCCGGCGCCCGCGGTCGAGGTGGTCGACACCACCGGCGCCGGCGACGCCTTCAACGCCGGCCTGCTGCACGGCCTCGCCGCCACCGGCGACTGGTCCAGGGCTCTCGGCACCGCCGTCGAGGTGGCGAGCGACATCATCTCTCGACCCTCCCACCTGCGGTTTCCCGCTCCGGTCACGCCCTGACGGCCGCCGACGGCAGGCAGGTCGCGAACCAGCGGCCGGCCTCCTGCCAGGTCTCGCCGATCACCAGGCCGGCCTCCGCGGCGACCGCCTCGAGGTCGTCGGCGGCCACCCAGGCCCACGGCACCCAGGGGCTCTGCTCGCCGTTCCCGGACTCGAACCGCACCTGCGTGCTGCCGCTCTCGGTGCCGGGCGGTTCGACCTCCACCAGCGCCTGACCGTCCGCGGCGAGCAGCGCCCGTACCCGTTCGAGCAGCCGGGCCGGGTCGCCGCCGATGCCGAGGTTGCCGTCGGCGAGCAGCACCGTGCCCCACCGGCCGACGCCGGGCAGCGGGTCGAAGACCGACCGGCAGAGCGCGCTCACGCCGCGCGCCCTGGTCAGCATGACGGCCCGCAACGACACGTCGATGCCCAGCACCGGGAGTTCCCGCCAGGCCACCGCGGCCGCGAGCCGTCCCGGCCCGCAGCCGACATCGAGGGTCGCGTGGTTGGAGCGCTCTACCAACCCGCGGTCGCCAGGAACGAGATCGCCACACCAGCGACCCACCTCCACCAGGCGGCCGGCCGCGTCCCGCAGCACGTGCCCGTCCCCGGCGAGGGCCGCGTCGTACGCCGCCAACGGCCAGCCTGTCATGGACTCCGACGGTATCGGTGACCAGCGGTCGAAGGCCTTACCGAACACGAACGGCCACCCCACCCCCTGGGAGGCCACCCCACCGCCGCCGTACGCTCCGAGATGTGCAGCGGGTGATGGTGGTGGACGACGATCCGACCGTCAGCGATGTCGTGCGGCGCTACCTGGAAAGGGCCGGGTACGCCGTCGAGGTGTTCGCCGACGGCCGCATCGCGCTGGACACGGCCCTGGACGACCCGCCGGACCTGGTCGTCCTCGACCTTATGCTGCCCGGAATGACCGGCCTGGAAATGTGCCGGCGGCTCCGCGAGCGGCTCGCCACCCCGGTGATCATGCTGACCGCCCGGGGTGCGGCCGAGGACAGGGTCGCCGGCCTGGAGATGGGCGCCGACGACTACGTCGCCAAGCCGTTCTCGCCCCGCGAGCTGACCCTGCGGGTGGCCTCGGTGCTGCGCCGGGCCGCCCCGCAGCCCGCCCCGTCCGAGGTGCTCAAGGACGGCGACCTGGTGCTGGACGTGCCGGCCAGGATAGCGACCCGGCGCGGTACCCCGCTCTCGCTCACCATCCGCGAGTTCGACCTGCTGGCCTTCCTGCTGCGCCACCCGAGGCGCGCGTTCGGCCGGTCGGAGCTGCTCACCAAGGTGTGGGGCTGGACCTTCGGCGACCAGTCCACCGTGACGGTCCACATGCGACGCCTCCGGGAGAAGATCGAGGACGATCCGTCGGCGCCGAGCCGGATCGTGACCGTGTGGGGTGTCGGCTACCGGTACGAACCGGGGGAGCCGGCGTGATACCCGAGATGGTGCACGTGGCGCTGCTGGCGCTGGCGTGCTCGCTGCCGGTGGCGGTGCTCGGCGGCCTGCTCCTCCAGGTCCTGCAGCACGCCTCGATCACCTGGCACGTCGTCCTCATCGTGCTGATCGCGGCGACCGCGATCGGGGCCAGCGTGATCACCGTGGGCTGGGCGATGTACCTGTCCCCGCACGACGTGAAGGTGTCGCTGATCGTGGTGGCGGGCGCGGGCGCGGTCAGCATGCTCGCCGGCGTGCTGCTCGGCCACCAGCACGCCCAGCGGACGCTGTGGACCGCCCAGGCCAGGGCCAGGGAACGCCAGCTCGAGGCCAGCCGCCGCGAGGTGATCGCCTGGGTCAGCCACGACCTGCGTACCCCGCTCGCCGGCCTCCGCGCGATGGCGGAGGCGCTGGAGGACAGCGTGGTCACCGACCAGACCACGGTGCGGGCCTACCACCGGCGCATCCGGGCCGAGTCGGACCGGATGGCCGCGCTGGTCGACGACCTGTTCGAGCTGTCCCGGATCAACGCTGGCGCGCTCCAGATCAGCCTGGACGCGGTCAGCCTCGGCGATGTGGTGTCCGACGCGGTCGCCTCGGCGGTGCCGGTGGCGCGGGCCCGCCGGGTGCGCGTGGTCGCCGAGCCGGTCGCGTACCCGATGGTGGCCGGTTCCGAGCCGGAACTGGGCCGGGTACTGCGCAACCTGCTCGCCAACGCGATCCGGCACACCCCGCCGGACGGCACCGTGGTGGTCGACGGCGGGCACTACGAGGGCACGGCGTGGGTCGCCGTCACCGACACCTGTGGCGGGATCCCGCTGGAGGAACTGCCGCGCGTGTTCGACGTGGCGTTCCGCGGCAACAGCGCCAGGACGCCGTCGGGTGGCGAGGCTCGCGGCGGGCTGGGGCTGGCGATCGCCCGCGGCCTGGTCGAGGCCCACCACGGCCGGATCAGCGTGGTCAACGTGCACGGCGGCTGCCGGTTCACCATCCAGCTGCCGTCCGGGCCGGTCGGCGGAGCGCCCCGCCATTCGGGCCGGCTTACCCGGGCCTGACCGGCCGCTGGCGAGCGGCTTCACACCGTCAGTGCCAGGTAGGGCCTCGACAAACTCTTCTGCCCGGTGCCGTGCACGGCGTGATCATCTCGGTATCCCGTCGGCCGCCGGACCTGACCGCCGGCTCAGGCCGGGTTCAGGAACAGCTCGACCACCGGTACGGCCACGGGTGGGCGCTGGATCGGCAGGATCAGGCCGAGCGCGCCCTCGGGGATGGTGGCCGCGGTGTGGTGCGAGGCCGGGTCGCGGCGCACCTGCCGTACCTCGGAGCCGTCGTGCAGGAACTGGGCGTACGCCACCCGGCCGGCCAGGTCGGGCAGGAACACGTGCTTCGGCGGCCAGTCGAACAGGTGCAGGTAGAGGCGGTCGCCGCGCTGGGTGTAGCGGCAGCCGGTCGGCGGGGTGAGGTCGCTGGCGGTGGCACCGCGGACGGACCGCTCGTGCAGGTCCATCCACTCGCCGATCGCCTCCAGGGTCGCGGTGGCGCGCGGATCGATGGTGCCGCGGGCGGTCGGCCCGACGTTCAGCAGCAGGTTGCCGCCCTTGGACACGCCGTCCACCAGCATCCGGACCAGCAGCTCCGGGGGCTTCCAGTCGAGGTTGTCCCGGTCGTAGCCCCAGCTGCCGTTGAGCGTCTGGCACGCCTCCCACACCACGCGCGCGCCGTCCACGGTCGGCCAGCTCGCCGGCTGGTACTGCTCCGGGGTGCGGAAGTCGCCGGGGACGCCGAGCCGGTCGTTGACCAGAATGTCCGGTTGAAGCGCGCGAATCGTCGCCAGCAGCGTGGTCGCGTCCCAGTCCTCCAGGCCCTTGCCGCGCGCCCAGCCCCAGTCCCGGTGCGGGTAGGAGAAGTCCAGCCACAGCACGTCGATCCGGCCGTATCCGGTCAGCAGCTCCCTGACCTGGCCGTGCAGGTACTCCCGGTAGAGCGCTCCATCGCGCGGCCGGGACCGCAGCTCCTCGTCGTCGCGCTGCGGGTGCAGGCCGTCCAGCGGGAACTCCGGGTGGTGCCAGTCGATCAGCGAGTAGTAGAAGCCCACCCGCAGGCCCTCCGCGCGGAACGCCTCCACCCACGGGGCCACCAGGTCGCGGCGCGCCTTGTAGTCGGTGAGTGCCGAGTCGAACAGGCAGAACCCGTCGTGGTGCTTGGTGGTGAGCACCGCGTACCGCATCCCGGCCCGGCGGGCCAGCCTTGCCCACGCCACGGGGTCGTACCGGTCCGGGTCGAAGTGGTCGACGTAGGGCTGGTACTCGGCGTCGGTCAGCTGCTCGCGGCTCTTGACCCACTCGTGTCGGGCGGCGGCGGAGTAGGCGCCCCAGTGCAGGAAGAGTCCGAACCGGTCGTGGACGAACCAGTCGTGCCGTGCCATCCGCGCCTCCCTCGTGGGTCCCTCGCTCGGTCCCTGATGAGGCGCATGATGACCCATCCGGCGATCACGGCCCACACCAGGGCCAGCACCAGGAGCAGGCCGTGCGCGTAGTTGCGCGGCAGCGCGGACGGGGTGTCGGGGCGGATGCCGTACCGCCGGACGAACGGCCACTCCACCAGCACCAGCACCGCGGTGAGGATCAGGCCGGCCTGGACCGGTGCCTTGACCAGCGGCGGCAGCACCCGGGCCAGCAGCACGCCGACCAGCACCACCAGCGGGGCGAGCAGGAAGTCGTGGCCGACCAGGCTGCCGAGGAAGAACGTCGCCCACGAGCGCCGGGACGTGGTGCTGGCGAGCAGGTTGACCAGCCGCCAGCCGCCGTAGCCGATGGCGGCCATGCCGAGCAGGACCAGCAGGCGCCTCATCGCGGCCGCACCTTCCCGACCCACTTGGTCTGCAGCACGCCAGGCCGCGCCGGGGCGATCAGCCGGGCCGGGTAGCCGTGGTCCACGTGCAGCACCTCGCCGTCCACGCGGAGCGCGAGCAGGGTGAGCGGGTCGCGGCTGTGCGGCGGGCCGATCTCGGCGGCTCGGTACCGCCCGCCGTGCTGGAGGGACTCGACCACGAGCCACGCGTCGTGCGGGAAGCCGGCGAGGTCGAGCAGGTCCCGCAGCCGCACGCCGGACCAGGTCTTTGTCGCGCTCCAACCCTCGACACAGGCGATCGGCAGCCGCGAGCTGTGCTGGGGCATCGCGTTCAGGTCGGCGAGGGTGAGCGTGACCGGGTGCGGTCCGAGCAGGCTGAGCCGGTAGTCGGGGTCGCGGGCGCGGTCGGTCACCCCGGCGCCGGCCGCGCTCTTGTTGACGGGCAGGCCCTGCGGACCGACCGCCGGGTCGCGCGGGCCGAGGACGGACACCCGGTGGAGCGCTCCAACGGTCTGGCCGACCGTGGCCACCGTGATCACGCCGGCCGCCGCGCCGGTGGTGGCGAGCAGCTGGCGGCGCGACAGGCCTCCGCCGGCGCCGGCGGGTGCGGGCTCCGCCGGTTCCTCGCGGAGGGGGGTACGAAGACCGGTCCGGATCAGGGTGAGCTTGGCGGCGATGTGGATGAGCAGCGCGCCACCGACGATCCACGCGGTGGCGTAGTGCGCGTCGGTGAAGAAGAAGTGCCAGGGGTACCAGAGCGCGATGTTGGACAGCCCGGTCACCAGTTCGAACACGGCCCCGGCCACCAGCAGGAGCAGCGAGCCGCGTTCCAGGGCGTGCAGCAGGTCGCGGGCCGGCGGCCAGGCGAACAGCTTCGGGTACACCGTCCACAGCTTCACCAGCAACAGCGGGATCGCCACCAGCCCGGTGGCGACGTGCACGCCCTGGGTGAGCTGGTACAGCCAGGTGGGCCGGTTCGGCAGCGGCAGCCAGGTCGGCTGGTGCTGGAGCAGGTGGCTGTACAGGCCGGTGAGGAAGCAGGTGCCGAAGGCCAGGCCGAGGAACAGCCCCACCCGGGCGGTCATCGCCGTGCCCCGCAACGGGCTCCGGAACGCCCCCTCCCGGAGCGGCCCCCGCCGCAATCCCTCCGGCGGCACCGGAAGCGGCCGGTTCAGCGCGCCCCGCAGGCGCTCCACGTCCAGCCGCGACCGGAAGCGCGCGAGGCTCCGCGCGCCCCGCGAGACCGGCCCCGGCCGGGAGCGGGGTCGCGGCGGCGGGGGCGTTGTCACGGCGTGGCTTTACGGAGGGCTCGGGCGAAGCGGGTGTGCGGGGCGGCGGTGGCCACCGCGAGGGCGTCCGGGAAGGTGTCGACGTCGCGGAGGGCCGGTACCGAGGCCACCCGGAGCGCCTGTGATTGGAGCGCTTCAATGGTGAGCCTGCCAGTGTCCGGTGTGGACATCGGGACGTCGGTGAGCACCGCCGCGGCGGCGGGGTCGCGCACGCCCATCAGCCACCAGCCGCCGTCCTCCGCCAGGCCGAGCACCGCGTCGTGGTGTTGGAGCGCTCCAACGGCCGTCGCCAGCAGCTCCGCGGTCACCTGCGGGGTGTCCATGCCGATCAGCACGGTGGGTCCCTCGGCGTCGGCGTAGGCGTGCGCCAGCCGGGTGCCGTGGTCCTCGCCGCGCTGCGGGATCACGTCCCAGTCCGGCGGCCAGCCGCCGTCGGTCTCGCCGGCGAGGACCAGCAGGCGCCGGGCGACCGGTGCGAGTGCCGCGGCGGCAAGCGTGTCGGCCAGCGCCGCCGCCGCCAGGGCCGCCGCCTGGTCCGGCGTGCAGGGCGGGCACAGCCGCGTCTTGACCTTGCCCGGTACCGGCGCCTTCGCCAGCACCGCGAGGGTCACCGTGTCGGTCGCGACCAGGCTGGCGGTCACTGGGCCAGCACCGCCGTCATGTCGCGGACCGTCCTGACCGTGCCGCGCACGGTGCCGGTCACCTTGGAGCGGGTGCCCTCGGCGCGGGGCAGGTAGCTGACGTCGACCTCGCGGATCCGCCAGCCCTGGTCGGCGGCCTTCACCACCATCTCCAGCGGATACCCGAACCGGCGGTCGGCCAGGTCCAGGTCGAGCAGCGCCTCCCGCCGGGCCGCCCGCATCGGGCCCAGGTCGTGCACGACGACGCCGGTCCGGCGGCGCACCTGCCGGGCCAGCACCGCGTTGCCCATCCGCGCGTGCCACGGCCAGGCGGCCCGGCTGGCGGCCCGCCGCCGGCCCAGCACCAGGTCGGCGTCGCCGAGGACCACCGGGTCGACCACGCGGTGCAGTTCGAGGGGGTCGAGGGTGGCGTCGGCGTCGAGGAAGCAGACCACCGGCGCGGTCGCCGCGAGCAGCCCCGCGTGCGCCGCCGCGCCGAACCCGCGCTGCGGCACCTCCACGATCGTCGCTCCGTACTTGGTCGCGACCAGGTCGGATCCGTCTGTCGACCCGTTGTCGGCCACGATCGCCCGGAAGCCCTCCGGCATACGTTCCAGCACCCACGGCAGGGCGGCGGCCTCGTTGAGGCAGGGCAGCACCACATCCACAGTCATAGCCAGATCGTCACTGGCTGTGCCCGCCGCAGTCGCGCCGAACGGCCTTTTGTCCGCGGTTCGTAAGGGGTGGTCGGGGCGGTCGCGCCTACGGTCTTCAGGTGTGTCCGTGACGACCGAGACCCGCCAGCGGCCGACCGCGGAGGCGACGCGGGGGGCCGGCGCGCCGGCCTGGGTTCGGTCCGTGCTGCCCGGCGCCGCGCTGGTCCTGCTTGTCCTGTTCTGCGTGCTCTGGGGCATCAGACTGGGCCGCCAGGGCCGGCACCTGCACCTCGGTGGACCCGGCCCGTTCAGCGGCTCGTGGGACGTGCGCTTCGGCGTCCGGACCCTGGTGCCGGTGGCGGTCGGGGTGGCGCTGGTCGCGTACTGGCCCGCGCTGGCCGGCCGGCTGTCGTGGCGGCGGCTGCTGCTCGTCGGGTACGGCGTCGCGGTGGGCTGGGCGCTCGCGCTGGTGGTGATCGACACCTACCGTGACGGCGGCACGGCGCTGGGAGCGTCGCTCACCACGCCGTGGCAGTACCCGGTGGACGTGCCGCGGGTGCACGGGCTGCACCACTTCCTGACCACCTACAACGACCACGTGCTGCCGCACGCCGGGACGTGGGCGTGGACGACCGAACCGTCCGGGCACCCGCCCCTGACGCTGCTGGCGTTTGTCGCGCTCCAACGGATCGGGCTGGGCGGCCCGCAGTGGGCGGCCGCCTTCTGCGTGCTGGTCGGCTGCCTGGCGGTACCGGCCGCGCTGACCACCGTCCGCGCGGTGGTGGGAGAGCCGGCCGCCCGGCGGGTCGCGGTGTTCGCGGCCGCGCCCGTGTTCGTGCTGTGGCTGGCCACCTCGGCCGACGCGATCTTCCTCGGCGTGACCACCTGCGGCATCGCGCTGCTCGCCACCGCGGCCGGTCCGGTGCGGGCCGCCGCCGGCGGGTTGGTGCTTGGTGGAGCGCTCTACCTCTCCTACGGGATGGTGCTGGCCGGCGTCGTCGCGCTCGCCGTCCTCGCGCTGCGGCGGCGGTTCCGGCTGCTGATCGCCGGCGGCCTGGGGGTGCTGGCGGTGGTGGCGGCGATGTACGCGTTGGGCTTCGACTGGTTCGCCGGGCTGGACGTGGTGTCCCGGCGGGTCAAGGCCGGCTACGGCTGGCGCGAGCGCCCGGACGCGTACTTCGCCGTCGCCAACCTGGCCGCGTTCGCCACCGCGGTCGGCCCGGCCGGCCTGGCCGGACTCGCGCACCTGCGGTGGCGGTCGCGGCAGGCGGTACTGCCGCTGGCCGGCCTGGCCGCGGTGGCCGCGGCCGAGCTGAGCGACCTGTCCAAGGGTGAGGTGGAGCGGATCTGGATGCCGTTCGCGCTGTGGACGTTGACCGCGACCGCCGCGCTGCCCGGCAACCGGTGGGGCGACCGCCGGGCCTGGCTGGCGGTCCAGCTCGGCGTGGCGCTGCTGCTGGAGACGCTGCTCAACTCGTCGTGGTGAATTCGCGCATCCCGTCCACGAACGGCACGGCCGCCTTGAAGCCCAGGCCGGCCGCGGCCCGTTCCGGACTGGCCACCACGTGCCGGACGTCGCCCAGCCGGTACTCGCCGGTGACGACCGGTTCCGGCGCCCGGCACACCTCGGCGAGCGTCGCCGCCATCTCCCCGACCGTGTGCGGCTCGCCGGACGCGATGTTGTAGCGCTCCAACCGTCCCGCGGTGTCCGGACCGGACAGTGCGAGCAGGTTGGCGGCGGCCACGTCCCGCACGTGCACGAAATCGCGGCGCTGCCGGCCGTCTTCGAACACCCGGGGTGCCTGGCCGCGGGCGACCATCGACCGGAAGAGGGCGGCCACCCCGGCGTACGGGGTGTCGCGCGGCATCCGCGGGCCGTAGACGTTGTGGTACCGCAGTGCGATCGCGGTGCCGCCGGTGTCGCGCGCCCAGGCCGCCGCCAGGTGCTCCTGCGCGACCTTGGTGGCCGCGTACACGTTGCGCGGGTCGAGCGGCGCCTCCTCGGTGACCACCCCCGGTTGGAGCGCTTCACCGCAGCTCGGGCAGCGCGGCTCGAACCGGCCCGCCCGCAGGTCCGCCTCGGCGCGCGGCGCCGGCCGCGCCGACCCGTGCCGGGGGCAGGAGTACGCGCCCTCGCCGTAGACGACCATCGAGCTGGCCAGGACCAGCCGGCCCACACCCGCCCGAGCCATCGCGGCCAGCAGCACGGCGGTACCGAGATCGTTGCGGCCCACGTACTCCGGCAGGTCGTCCAGGTTCACCCCGAGCCCGACCATCGCCGCCTGGTGGCACACCGCGTCGACCCCCGCCAGCGCGCGGGTCACCGCCTCCGGGTCGCGGACGTCGCCGGTCAGCCCGCCGTCCGTGGGCCGTACATCCAGCACCACCGCCTCGTGCCCAGCCGCCTCCACCGCCTCCACCACGTGCGATCCGATGAAACCCGCACCCCCGGTCACCAGCACCTTCATTCCGCAAACCCTAGGCAGCCGGGCCGCTACGGCGCGCGTTTCGTAACAGTTCCACAAGGCCGGGGCCGAAAGGACTCCTGTTGCCCATGGTCAGTCAGCTACGGTAGGCCCCTCATCCCGCATCTCCGCCCCCCGGAGGAGGCAGTCGTGGCGGCCGAGGACGACGGCATGGCGATCATCGACAGGGTCGCCGACGACCGCCCCACGCCCATCCGGTGGTCGTATCACCCGAGCCTGGACTCGGCGCTGGAGTCGGTGCGGGCAGCCGACGCGCTGGGCCTCGGCGTGAAGCTGTGGAACCAGCGCCGCGCCGACAACGCCGACGACGAGGTGTTCAGCGAGGAGTGGGTGGTCGAGCTGCTCACCGACGTCCCGCTCGGCGCCGAGGACGACGACGAGCAGTAGCCTGACCTGCGTGGCTGGTGACCTGACCCACGTGGACTCGACCGGCGCGGCCCGGATGGTGGACGTGTCCGGCAAGGACGTGACCGTCCGGATCGCGACCGCCTCCGGGCGGCTCCGCACCACCGCCGAGGTGGTGGCCCTGCTGCGCCGCGACGACCTGCCGAAGGGCGACGCGCTGGCCACGGCCCGGATCGCCGGGATCATGGGGGCGAAACGGACACCGGACCTGGTACCGCTGTGCCACCCGATCGCGGTGCACGCGGTCGAGGTGGACCTCGTGGTCGTCGACGACGGGGTGGCGATCACCGCCACCGTCCGGACCGCCGATCGGACCGGCGTCGAGATGGAGGCGCTCACGGCCGTCGCCGTCGCCGGGCTGACCCTGGTCGACATGGTCAAGGCCGTCGACCCGGCGGCCGAGATCACCGACGTGCGGGTCGAGGCCAAGGAGGGCGGCAAGACCGGGCGGTGGCGGCGGCCGTGAGAGCGGTCGTGATCACCGTGTCCGACCGGTCCGCGGCCGGCGTCCGCCCCGACCGGTCCGGTCCGCTGCTCGCCGAACTGCTGGCCGAGGCGGGCGCCGAGGTCGGCGAGCCGGTCCTGGTGCCGGACGAGCCGGCCGAGGTCACCGCGGTGATCCGGTCGGCGGTCGAGGGTGGGGCCGACGTCGTCGTGACGACCGGTGGCACCGGGCTCGGGCCGCGCGACCGTACTCCCGAGGCGACCCGGGCCGTGCTGGAGCGGGAGGTACCGGGCGTCGCCGAGGCGATCCGGGCGTACGGGACGGCCAAGACCCCCTTCGCGGCGCTGTCCCGCGGGCTGGCCGGGGTGGCCGGGCGCACGCTGGTGGTCAACCTGCCCGGGTCGACCGGCGGGGTCCGGGACGGCATGGCGGTGCTCGGACCCTTACTGGAGCATGTCGTGACCCAGTTGGCAGGTGGAGATCACCCGCCCGCGAGGTAGTTTCGAACAGTGGACGTGGACGCGCGCACCAGGCCAGGTGTCGTACTGGCGACCGTGACCGACGGCGAGCTCGACGTGGCCAAGCACGCCGAGGCGGTGGACCACGTCGCGGCCGGCGCGGTGGTGACGTTCGCCGGGGTGGTCCGCGACCACGACGGCGGGCGGCAGGTCACCTCGCTGGAGTACGAGGCGCACCCAGCGGCCGGCGAGGTGCTGGCGGCGGTGGCGGCCGAGGTCGCCGCCCACCCGAGCGTGTACGCGGTGGCCGTCAGCCACCGGACCGGGACGCTGCGCATCGGCGAGCCGGCGCTGGCCGCCGCCGTGTCCTGCGAGCACCGGGCCGAGGCGTTCGAGGCCTGCGCGCGCCTGGTCGACCTGGTCAAGTTCCGGCTGCCGGTGTGGAAGCGGCAGGTCTTCGCCGACGGCACCGAGGAATGGGTGAACTGTCCGTGACGCTCGTCGACGGGTTCGGCCGGGTCCACCGCGACCTGCGGGTCTCGCTGACCGACCGGTGCAACCTGCGGTGCTCCTACTGCATGCCGGCCGAGGGCGTGCCGTGGCTGCCGCGCGCCGAGATGCTGACCTCCGACGAGCTGGTGCGGCTGGTGACGCTGCTGGTCCGGCTGGGTGTCACCGAGATCAGGCTCACCGGCGGCGAGCCGACGCTGCGGCCGGACGTGGTCGACCTGGTGCGCCGGTTCGCCGCGCTCGGGCCCGAGGTGTCGATGACGACGAACGGGATGCGGCTCACCGAGCTCGCCGGCCCGCTGGTCCAGGCCGGCCTGGCCAGGGTGAACGTCAGCCTGGACACGCTGCGGCCGGACCGCTTCCGCGAGCTGACCCGCCGGTCGGGGCTGGACCGTACGCTCGCCGGGCTGCGGGCCGCGCGGGACGCCGGGCTGCGACCGGTCCGCATCAACACGGTGCTGCTGCGCGGCGTGAACGACGACGAGGCCGTCGACCTGCTGGCGTTCGCCCTGGCCGAGGGGTACGAGTTGCGCTTCATCGAGCAGATGCCGCTGGACGCGGGGCACGTGTGGCGGCGCGAGGCGATGGTGACCGCCGACGAGATCCTGGCCCGGCTGCGGGCGGTGTACCGGCTGGAGCCGTTCGGGGTCAGGGGGAGCGAGCCGGCCGAGCGGTGGACGGTGGACGGCGGGCCCGGAACCGTCGGCGTGATCGCCTCGGTGACCAGGCCGTTCTGCGCCGCCTGCGACCGGCTCCGGCTGACCGCGGACGGCCAGCTCCGCAACTGCCTGTTCGCCAGGGACGAGTCCGACCTGCGCGGGCCGCTGCGGGCCGGCGCGTCCGAGGCCGAGCTGGAGGCCCGCATCCGGGCCACGATCGGCGCGAAGCGGGCCGGCCACGGGGTCGACTCGCCGGAGTTCCTGCAGCCGCGCCGGCCGATGTCCGCCATTGGCGGCTGATCGACTCCGCGCCTGGCGTTGTCTTCGTGGGTGGCCGCCGGGGCCGGGATGTGCTTCATGCTCGTCGTCGCCGCGATCGCGCGCGCGGGCGAACGCCACCCGTCGGCGCTTCGTCGTCGTGCGGGATGGCGCTACCGGAACCTCGACGCGGAGCTGACCGCGCGGGTACGGCGACTGTTCCCGGAGTTCGGCTAGCCCGTACGACGTGGTCGACGGCGTGCCGTACTGGGCCGGTGGGGCAGGTCGTGTGCCGGTCGGCGGTGTGGAGGGCAGGGCGCCTGGCTGGGGTGGGTCAGCCGCCGGCGAAGGGGGGAAGTACGTCGAGGGTGGTGTCGGGCGGCAGGGGAGTGGGGTCGTCGCGGTGGTGGGGGGTGCCGTCGAGGAGGAAGCTGCAGGCGGTGAGCACGCGGGCCAGGGCGGGGGTGCGGGTGGACAGGTCGGTGAGGATGGCGTCGAGGGAGCGGCCAGCGGGGATCGGCTCGTCGGCGCGGCCGGCGGCCGCCTTGGCGCCGGCGAAGTAACGCACGGTCAGCGTGCCGTTTTCGGTCACCTGCCCAGTGTGCGCCTCGGCGGTCCGCGGGCACGGCCCCGGGGGAGCCGTTACCCTGGCAGGGGTCAGCCAGCAAAGGAGCTGTCCTGTGAACGTTTCCGAGGTCATGACCGAAGCGAGCGTCACCAACTCGCCCACCGACACTCTCCGCTCGGCCGCTGGCACGATGTGGCGGCAGCAGACCGGATCGCTGCTGGTGATCGAGGACGGTGAACTCGTCGGGATCGTCACCGAGCGCGATGTGTTGAAGGCGGTGGCCCGGGGCGTCGATCCGGAGACCACGCCGGTCGCGGACGTGATGACCAAGGCGGTCCAGACGGTGTCCACCGACACGTCCCTGCACGAGGCCGCCAGGATGATGGCGGCGCAGTGGATCCGGCACCTCCCCATCCAGCAGGACGGCAAGATCGTCGGCGTGCTGTCCCAGCGGGACCTGGTCGGGATCTTCGCCGCGCTGGACCCGGAGCCGAACGGTGTCCCGCTGGCCAGCGACGAGCTCGTGCGGGTGCGCCGCCTCGTCCGTATCGAGCACGGGGACCTGGACTAGGAAGGTCCGGCAGTTGCGTACGCCCCGAGGGGAAGACACCCCGCTGGTACCGGAGCAGACCGCGGACGACCGCGACGTCGGCTGGGGCGATGACCCGGACGCTCGTGACGAGCGGGACAACGACCGCCGCCTCCGCGAGGACCGCCCACCGCACTGGGACAGCGAGTCCTGGGACCGCTGACCCGACGGATCAGGCCCGACGGATCAGGTCGGTGTCGGCAGTTCCGGCACCTCGGCGGTGCAGTACCGGCAGCGGTGCGCGCCGATCGGGATGTCGCTCAGGCACTCGGGACAGGTCCGCTCGGTCGACGCCTTGGTGTCCTGGTGGCGGTCCATGATCCGCTTCATCGGCATCACGATCATGAAGTAGAGGACCGCCGCCACGATGAGGAAGTGGATCACCGCCGACACGACGTCGCCCCAGAGGAAGCGCCCCCGGTTGAGCTGGCCGTAGTTCTGGTCGCCGAAGATGCTCGCGATCAGCGGTGTCAGCACTCCCTTCGCCAGGGCGTCGACGATCTTGGTGAAGGCGGCTCCGGCGACGACCGCCACCGCCAGGTCGACGACGTTGCCGCGGAACACGAAGTCACGGAATCCCACAAATCGCTTGAACACACCACTGACGTTATCCAGGTCACGAATCGCCGCCACCGTCACCCCATGGCTCACCGTCCCCTCAGTGCGATCGTGAGCACGCCGGCACTGCCCGCCGCGGCCAGCCGGGTCGCCGTCTCCGGAGTCGTCGCCAGCAGTACCAGCGCGCCGCCCTCGCCGGGACCGGACGGGTCAGGCGGCGGCACCGACACCACCGGCGCTCCGCTGACCACCGTCTCCGCCTTACGCGGCGGCGTGGCCGCGCCGTCGGTGTGTGCCGGGGTGGCCAGCACGTCCACCGTGTCGCCGGCCCTGAGCAGGCGTACCGCGCCGGCGTCGGCGATCCGGACCGGCGTCGCGACCAGGCCGGGACCGTACGCCGCCAGCAGCGGCGCCCCGAGCAGCCGGACGTCGGTGAGGACCTCACCCGCCCGTACCGGACCGGCCACCGTCCGCCCGGCGGGCCGGTCGCCAGGACGCAGCGCGCCCGCCGGCAGCCTGGCCCGGGGACAGGGCACCGTACGCACGTCCTCCGCGGCCAGGACGTGGCCGTCCGCCAGGTCGTGCGCCGCCACCAGCACCGGTGTCGCCGCCACGGCCTCGGCCCGGTGGCCCCGTACCGCGCTCGCCGCCGCGGCCAGCACCAGCGCCGCCGCCAGTACCCAGCGCAGCCGGGCCGCCAGCGCCGCCCGCCGGGCCGGCCGCCACGGTCTCATGGCAGCTCCAGCGGCAGCGGGATGTCGTCCAGCGCGTGCGCGCACGGACACGTGCGTGTCGCCGGCAAGGCCCCGATGACGTCGAACAGCAGGCTGCGCACGGTCTCGGTGTGCTCGGCGAAGACCCGGTACACCTCCTCCTGGCTGACCGCCTCCTCGGCCGACACCCCGGCATCCAGATCGGTGACCAGGGCGATCGAGGTGTAGCAGAGGGCGAGTTCGCGGGCGAGCACGGCCTCGGGGTGACCGGTCATGTTCACCAGCGACCAGCCGTGCCCCGCGTACCACCGGGACTCGGCCCTGGTGGAGAACCGCGGGCCCTCCACCACGACCATCGTGCCGCCGTCGACGACCGGCACCCCGGCCTGGTCCGCTGTCTCCAGTACCGCGCGCCGGCCGTCGGGGCAGTACGGGTCGGCGAAGCTCACGTGCACCGCGCCGCCGCTGTCGTAGTACGTCTGCGCCCGCCCGGACGTGCGGTCCACCAGCTGGTCCGGCACGACCAGCGTGCCGGGGCCGAGGTTCGGCTGGAGACCGCCGACCGCGCACGGGGCGAGCACCTGGCGGACCCCGAGCGACCGGAGCGCCCACAGGTTGGCGCGGTACGGGATGCGGTGTGGCGGGTACCGGTGGTCGGTGCCGTGTCGGGGCAGGAACGCGACCTTCCGCCCGCCCACGTCGCCGATCACGACGGGGTCGGACGGTGGTCCGTACGGGGTGTCGACGGTCACCGGGACCGCGTCGGTCAGGAACTTGTACAGTCCCGATCCGCCGATCACCCCGATCTCGGCCCGCCCGGTTTCAGCCGTGCTCTCCGGCGCCATTGGTGGCTCCTCTCCGCGCGCTCGCTGGCGAAGCCGACATTACGGCGGGCGCGGGACGAGCCGGCGGGCGAGGCCGGGATCTGTGGACGAAACCTGGGGTTGTGGATAACGTCCTGGGCTTTTACGGAGAGGCCAGGTCAGCTAGGCGGCGGGCTTGCTGGAGCTGGACCCCGTGGAGCCCGAGCCGCCGGAGGAACCGGAGGAGGAAGAAGACGAGGAGGACGAGGACGACGAGTCCGAGCTGGACTTGGCGGTCTTGTCGCCGGACGAACCCGCGGACGAGCCGGCCTTCTCCGCCGCCTTGTCGCCGCTCTTGCCGTCGCCGCTCTTGCCCTCGCCGGTCTTGGCGCCGTCCCGGCTGTCGGTCCGGTAGAAGCCGGAACCCTTGAAGACCACACCGACCGCCGAGAAGACCTTCCGCAGCTTCCCGTGGCAGGCGGGGCACTCGGTCAGGGGGGCGTCGGTGAAGGACTGAACAGCCTCCAGCTCGCGGCCGCACTCGGTGCAGACGTACTGGTAGGTCGGCACGGTGGTCCTCCTGTTTGGCACTCCGCTCTCTCGAGTGCTAATAGTGCGCCATCAGCGCGGAAAATGTCCAGCGGGACCCAGCGCCGTCCACCCCGCCGCGGTGATCACCGCCTGGACCCGCTGGTCGTGCGGTTCCGCCGGCACCGTGCCGGCCGCCAGCACCTCGCCGTCGTACAGCACGACCGCCGCCGGCACGCGGCCCGCCACCCGCGCCAGCACCCGGTCGTACGACCCCCCGCCCCGGCCCAGCCGCACGCCGTCCGCCGACACCGCCAACCCCGGCACCAGCAGCAGGTCCGCCGCGAGCACGGCGTCCACCCCGAGCGGCGCGCCAGCCGGCCACCCGGTCCAGTCGAGGTCGTTGTCCGGGAGCAGCACCGGCACCAGCACCCGCTTGCCCGCCGCACGCAGGCGCTCGGGAAGATCGCCACCGGGCTCGGTGCCGAACGGGACGTACGCCGCCACCGTGCCGGCCGCCCGGACCGGCTCCGCCGCCAGCACCGCCGGCAACGGATCGGGCCGCACCCGCGCGCGCCGCTCCGCCAGCAGCAGGCGCCGCAGGGCACGTTTGCTGCCGTATCCGTCCAAGGGCGGCGACTCGTCAGCCTTCATTGTTCGTTCGGCCCCGTGTCTGGTTACTGGTGTGCCAGCATCTAGATACCAAGAGTAAGTATGTGAGGCCCGACCGTGTCGCTGCGTACCCGCCTGACCGCCGCCCTCGTGCTGGTCGTCCTCGGGCCGCTCGCGTTCGGGGCGCTGTTCGCGGCGATCGCCGTACCCCGGATCGAGCGCGCCAACACCGGCGCCACGCTCGCCTCTGCCCGCGCCACGGTCGGGCTCGGCCTGCAGAGCCTCTGCCACCGGGCGTACGCCGCCGCCGAGCAGGTCGCCGCCACCGCCGCGCAGCCCGCCCGCGCCGTCGCCGCCGTCGTCGACCGGGGCCTGGCCAGCGTCGCCAGGCTGGACACCACCGGCGCGGTGGCCGCCGCCCCCGGCGTACCGCCGGACGCTCCGCTCGGCGACTGCCTCGCCGGCCGGCATGGGGACCCGCGCCTGGTCGGCGCCCGGGTGGAGGTCACCGGGGCCGACGGCGCCCGCGCCGGCACCGCCTGGGCCGGCGTGCTGATCGACCGCGACACGCTCACCACCCTCGCACGCGCCACCGGCACGCAGGTCACCCTGGTCGACCGGGGCCGGCCGGTGGCCAGCACGCTGCCCGCCGACACCGCCGCCAGGATCGCCCGCGGCGACACCGCCGGCCTGCTCACCGCCCGCGCCCGCCCGGCCCGCCAGCAGTCCGTCGGCTTCGTGGTCGGCGACCGGCCACCCCGCACCGGCGGCCTGTACGCGCTCGCCGGCAGCGTCTTCCTGGCCAGCCTCGCGCTCGCCGTCCTGCTGGCGCACTGGCTGTCCCGGCTCACCACCCGCCCGCTCGCGCTGGTCGAGCGGGCCGCCGACCGGGTGGCCGCCGGCGACCTCACCGTGCGGGTACCGGCCCGCGGCCGCGACGAGGTGGGCCGGCTGGCCCGCTCGTTCAACCAGATGACCGCCGAGCTGGCCTCCTACGTGGACGCCCTGCGGGCCAGCCGCGACCAGCTCCGCCGCCAGCTCACCCTGCTCGGCGAGACGCTGTCCAGCACCCACGACCTGGACCGGATCCTCCAGGTCATCCTGGACACCGCGATGGCCAGCGCGAACGCCACCGCCGGCCGGGTGGTGCTGGCCGGCGAGGTACGGGCCAGCGCCGGCCCGGCCAAGTCGCGGCTGGTACCCGACCAGGTGGAGGCCACCGGCGCGCCGGCGCTCGGCCGCTCCGCCGCGGACGGCACGTACGTGGTGATCCCGCTGCGCGCGCCGGGCCGGCTGCTCGGCGCGCTGGCGCTGTACGACCGGGTCGGCCACGACGAGTTCACCGACACCGACGTGACCGCGCTGTCCGCGTTCGCCGCCCAGGCCGCGATCGCCGTGGACAACGTGCTGCTGCACGAGGAGGCCCGCCGGCTGTCGCTCACCGACGACCTCACCGGCCTGGGCAACTACCGCTCGTTCCAGCAGGCGCTGGCCGGTGAGCTGGAGCGGGCTCAGCGGGCCGGCCGGCCGCTCGCCCTCGTCATGGTCGACGTCGACCACTTCAAGGAGATCAACGACCGGTTCGGCCACCCGGCCGGCGACCGGGTGCTGGCCGAGCTGGCGCACGTGATCGGCGGCTGCGTCCGGGAGGTGGACGTGGTGGCCCGGTACGGCGGCGAGGAGATCGCGCTGATCTTCCCGGACACCCCGCAGCGCGGCGCGGCCCGCGCGGTGGAGCGGATCGCCGCCGCCGTCCGCGCCCACGAGTTCCTGCAGCCGGAGACGCTGCGAGTGACGGTCTCGGCCGGCATCGCCCTGTACCCCCGGCACGCCGCCAACCCGGCCGACCTGGTCCGGCACGCCGACGCGGCGCTGTACCAGGCGAAGGCCGCCGGACGGAACTGCTGGCGGGTGGCCGGTCCCACCGTTCCCGTTCGCGCCTGACCGGTACCTGGATAGTCTGGATGTCATGGTCAAAGGTGTCCGCAAGGCGGTGATCCCGGTCGCCGGGCTCGGCACCCGGTTCCTGCCGGCCACGAAGGCCGTGCCCAAGCCGATGCTGCCGGTGATCGACAAGCCCGCGCTCCAGTACGTCGTGGAGGAGGCAGCCTCCGCCGGGCTGGACGACGTGCTGCTGGTGACCAGTCGCGGCCAGGAGTCGATCGGCGACCACTTCGACGCCGCACCGCCGCTGGAGGAGGCGCTCGAACGCAAGGGCAAGGACGAGGAGCTGGAGGCCGTCCGCCGGCCCACCGAGCTGGCCACGGTGCACACGGTGCGCCAGGACGTGCAGCGCGGGCTGGGGCACGCGATCCTGTGCGCCGCCCACCACGTGGGCGAGGAGCCGTTCGCCTGCCTGCTCGGCGACGACCTCATCGACCCGCGCGACCCGCTGCTCACCACCATGCTGGACGTGCACGCGCGGTACGGCGGCCACGTCGTCTGCCTCATCGACGTAGGCAGGGAGAACATCAGCAAGTACGGCGCCACCTCGGTGGAGCCGACCGACGTGCCCGACGTCGTGTCCGTGTACGACCTGGTCGAGAAGCCGCCCGCCGACGAGGCCCCGAGCACGCTCGCGGTGATCGGCCGGTACGTCTTCGACGCGGCGATCTTCGACGCCATCCGCCGCACCCCGCCGGGCCGCGGCGACGAGATCCAGATCACCGACGCGATCCGGATCGCCGCCCAGGACGGCGTGCCCGTGCACGGGGTGGTCTTCCACGGCCGCCGGTACGACACCGGCAACCCGGCCGACTACCTGCAGGCCGTGGTGCGGCTGGCGGTCGACCGGCCCGACCTCGGCCCCGAGTTCCGGGAGTGGCTCGTGGACTTCGTCTCTACGCTTGGGTAGACCTGATCGTGTGAAGCCCGTCCGCGACCACCTCGCCCACGTCCTGTCCGCGGTCACCCCGCTCGCACCGTTCGAACAGGAGCTTCTCGCCGCGCACGGGACGGTGCTGGCCGCCGACGTGACCGCGCCGGGCCCGTTGCCGGCCTTCGACAACTCGGCGATGGACGGGTATGCGGTACGCGCCGCCGACGTGGCCGGGGCGAGCGAGGCGAACCCGGCCCGGCTGGCCGTGACCGGCGAGGTCAGGGCCGGTAGCTGGGAGGCCGGCGCGGTCACCGAGGGTACCGCGCTGCGGATCATGACGGGCGCGCCGCTGCCGGCCGGCGCCGACACGGTCATCCCGCAGGAGTGGACCGACCAGGGCATCGCCACCGTGTCGATCACCCAGGGCGCGGAGCGGGGCCGGTACGTCCGGCGGGCCGGCGACGACGTGGCCGAGGGCGTGGTGCTGCTGCGTGCCGGGCAGGTGCTGCGCGCGGGCGAGATCGGGCTGCTGGCCGCCGCCGGGTACGGGGCGGTCACCGTCCGGCCGCGGCCCCGGGTGGTGGTGCTGTCCACCGGGGACGAACTGGTCGAGCCCGGCACCGCCCTCACCCCCGGCAAGATCACCGACTCCAACTCGTTCGCGCTGGCCTGCGCGGCGCGGGAGGCCGGCGGGCTGGGCAGCCGCGCCGGGGCGGTCAGTGACGACGTGGACCTGCTGCGTACCACGCTGGAGGACCTGACCGCGCGCGCCGACCTGATCGTCACCTCGGGCGGGGTGAGTGTGGGCGCGTACGACGTGGTGAAGAAGGCGCTCGGCAAGCTGGGCACCGTCGAGTTCACCCGGGTGGCGATGCAGCCCGGGATGCCGCAGGGGTTCGGCACCATCGGGCCGCACGACACGCCGCTGTTCTGCCTGCCCGGCAACCCGGTCAGCGCGCTGGTGTCGTTCGAGGTGTTCGTGCGGCCCGCGATCCGCAAGCTGGCCGGCTTCCCGGAGCTGCACCGGCAGGCGGGACGGGCGGCGGTGGCCACCTCGTTCGAGTCGCCGGCCGGCAAGCGGCAGTTCCGGCCCGCGGTGCTGGAGGGCTCGCGGGTAAGGCCGGTGGGGCGCGGCGGCTCGCACCAGATCGCCGCGTACGCCGAGGCCAACGCCCTGATCGTGGTGCCGGAGGAGAAGACGGCAGTGCCTCAGGGTGCCATTGTGGACATCATTCTGTTAGGGTCCGCGATCACATGAACGGCCGACATCCGGGCTGGCCCGCTGAACTCGCCGAGGGGCCGGTCGGTCTGCGTCCGCTGAAGCGCGGCGATGCCCGGATGTGGAGCGAGATCCGCCTCGCCAACGAGGAATGGCTCGCGCCGTGGGAGCCGACGCATCCGATGTCGTGGGCGGCCCGGCACCAGCCGGTCGCCTTCTACCCGCTGCTGCGCCAGCTGCGCCGGCAGGCCCGCGAGGGGTACGCGCTGCCGTTCGCGGTGACCTGGGAGGACCGGCTGGTCGGGCAGTTGACGATCGGCAACATCGTGCGCGGCGCGTTCTGCTCCGGGTACGCGGGGTACTGGGTGGACGGCCGGTACGCGGGCCGCAACATCACCCCGACCGCGCTGGCGCTCGCCGTCGACCACGCCTTCAGCCGCGCCGGCCTGCACCGGATCGAAGTGAACATCCGGCCGGAGAACGTGCCGAGCCGGCGGGTGGTCGAGAAGCTCGGCTTCCGGCAGGAGTCCTACCACCAGCGGTACCTGAACATCGACGGCGGCTGGCGCGACCACCTCGGCTACGCGCTCACCGTCGAGGACGTCACCCCGCACGGGCTGCTGGCCCGGTGGCGCGCGGGTACCGCCGCCACCTGACGCCGCCTCACCATCTCCGCCGTCGATGAGACGGGTTTTCGACATTCCCCGCGACACGCCGTGAAGTTGTTGGCGCGTTCCGCTCCCCGTGCTTACCGTCTAGTTCAGGTCGAGCTGTCGACAAAGAGGGGAGGAGACACGTTGCCAAGTAGCGTCCTGTTGCTGCTGGTCGTGGCCGGTTTCGGGCTACTTGTCGTCCCTGCCCTCGTGCTTCGGCACGACTTCGTGGCCGACCGGAACGACTCGTTCGGCGTCCGCGTCCTGCCCCGCCGCCCGTCGGCGGACGGGATGGACGAGGACGACCTGGACGACGTCGACGAGGTCATAGACGCCGTGGAGGTCGCGGAGACGACCGCCGAAGCCGTCGAGCCGACCGGGCAGCCCGAATACGCCGAAGACGCCGAGCCCGACGAGGTACCGGCCGCCGCGCCCGCCGCGGTGTCGGCCGCCGTGCGCCGCCGCCGGGTCCTCGCCGTGCTGTGCGCGCTCGCGTTCGCCGTGGTGTTCCCGGCCGCGCTGGTCGACGCGCGGCTCTGGGTCGCCCAGGCCGCCGTCGACGCGCTGGTCGTCGGCTACCTGCTCCAGGCCCGCCGCGCCGTGGTCAAGGCGCGGGCCCGGCGCAGGGCGGCCGAGCGGCGGCGGTACGCGGCGGAGCGGGAAGCAGTGCCGGCCGAGCCGGTCGAGGCCCCCGAGCCCGCCGCGCCGGCCGGTCCCCGGTACCAGCCGCTGCTGCCGGTCCCCGAGCACCTGACCGCCATGGCCCGGCAGGCCCGGTACGGCTCCGGCGTGATCGAGCAGGCGCCTGCGCCCGAGCCCGAGCCGGAAGAGGCGCCGCGCGCCGTACCGCTCCGCCGGGTGGCAAACGGGTAGCCGCCCCCTGCTAGGCTGTTACCCGTTCCACGGGGCTGTGGCGCAGTCCGGTAGCGCACCTCGTTCGCATCGAGGGGGTCAGGGGTTCAAATCCCCTCAGCTCCACTCCGTCGACAGGCGGCGTGTGCTGGCAGCAAGCGCGAGCCGCGTCGCCTGCGTCATTCCTTGCGCCGGACTTCGTCCGCGCGGGCGGGGGCTTCGCCACCCGCACCCCCTCAAACCCGGTCGACAGGCGGCGTGTGCTGGCAGCAAGCGCGAGCCGCGCCGCCTGCGTCATTCCTTGCGCGGACTTCGTCCGCGCGGGCGGGGGCTTCGCCACCCGCACCCCCCTCAAACCCGGTCGACAGGCGGCGTGTGCTCGCAGAAAGCGCGAGCCGCGTCGCCTGCGTCATTCCTTGCGCCGGACTTCGTCCGCGCGGGGCGGGGGCTTCGCCACCCGCACCCCCTCAAACCCGGTCGACAGGCGGGCGGCGTGTGCTGGCAGCAAGCGCGAGCCGCGTCGCCTCCGTCATTCCGTCACCCCCTCAGCCCTGTCGGGCCAGGAGGCGCAGATCTTGCTCTACCTCGGGTGGGAGGCGGTGGCGGCGGCGCAGGGCGGCCGGGAGGCGGGTGAGCGTGGCCGCCAGGGCGCGGCGGGCGATCGGGTCGGCGGGGGCCTTGCCGGCGAGGGCCACGGTGGCGGCGAGGGCGTCCGGAAGGGGCCGGCGCATCCACCGCACCAGGGCGTCGTTGCGGCGCTGGATGACCTGGCGGCCGGCCCGGTCGCGGGCGGCCGAGGGCCAGTGCTCGGCCACCACGTCGTCCACGTACGCCAGGTGCCAGCCGGCGGCGGCCAGGTCGCAGGCCAGCAGCTCCTCCTCGCCGCCGACGCCGAGCAGTTCCAGGAACCCACCCACGGCCAGGTACGCCTCCCGCCGTACCACCGCCGCGCAGGCCACGAAGCCGAGCACCGGCCGTCCCGGCAGGCCGTCCCGCACCGGCAGCGGGCTTTCCCGCATCGCCTCGGCCACCGGGTCCATCCGCCCCTCCGGCCCGACCACCAGCCGCGCCGCCACCAGCCCGAGCCGGGGGTGACGGGCCAGCAACTCGGCCGCCCGCGGCAGCGCGCCGGGCTGCCACCACGAGTCGTCGTCGCTGAAGGCGACGTACGGCGAGGTGGCGCGGCGCACGCCCGCCGTCCGGCCCGCCGCGCCCCGGTTGTCGTCCAGCGGTACGAGCGTGACCTGCGGGAACTCCTGCCGTACCAGGTCGGCCGTCCGGTCCGTGGAGCCGTTGTCCACCACGATCACCTCGGCGATCTCGCCGCCGGCGACCAGCCGGGACAGCGTGACGAGCGTCCTCGCCAGTTCGTCGCGCCGATTCCGGGTCGCTATCACCACACTCACCGCGCTGGTGTTCATGGCTCCACCGTCACCCGGGTGCGGTGGGATCGCCACGTGCGGCCGGCGCGTTGGTGATGAGTAGTGTTCGACGGTCACCGAGAGGTACGGGGAGCGCAGGAGTGGAGCTTTCTGACGCGGAACGGTCGCAGCTCGCGATGATCCTGGCGGTGGATCCGGACGATGTGGACAAGGCGCTGTCCCGGTACGGCGCCGCGGCCACCGAGGAGTACGTCCGGATGATGCTCGGCCAGCGGGTCTTCACCCGTGGCCAGGACGTTCGCGAGTACCGCCTGCTGCTCATGATCAAGCACGTCTTCGCGCCCGTGCTGCCCAGCGAGCAGCAGGTGAGCAGGCTGTTCCAGACCACCGCCAGCCAGAGCAGGGCGCTGTTGCGGGCGGTCATGTCCAAGTACCAGTACGAACTCCGCGAGGTGATCCACGCCACCCTCGCCGGCGTGCTCGACCGGGCCTGCTACCGGGACGACGACGAGGTCTGGGAGGTCACCGCGGACGCCGAGACGGTGGCCGCGCTCAACCGCGAGCTGATGGCCGTCGACGGCACGCTGCCCGAGGTCACGCACGTGGTGGGCACGGTCGCCATGTACGAGATCCACCCGTCCGCCTACCAGGCGTTGCGCGCGCGGCTGGGCGACTCGTGAGGGTGGTCAGCACCGACCTGGTCAGCGCCACGTCGCTGCTGGTGGGAGCGGTCGGCCTGCTGTACAGCGGCTGGAACGAGGAGCTCCGCGCGGCACAGGAGGTCCCGGTGCGGATACACGTGGAGGATCGCGGGCCGGAGCGCCAGGAGGTGCGCCAGGTGCTGCGGACCAGGGCGCTGCCGCTGGCGACCGCGGCGTGGGTGCTGGTGCTGGTGTTCCTGCCGCCGGCGGTGGGCCTGCTGGTCGACGGGGTGCGGGCGCTGGCCGACGATCCGGTCGGCGCGCTGCGCCGGTACGACCCGGTGCCGCTGGCGTTCCTCGCGGTGGTGGCCGTGGACGCGGTGCTCGCCTGCACCGCCCTCCTGACCGTGGTCCGGCTGCGCGCGCTGTTGCGGCGGCTGGACCAACCGTGAGGCGATAGATTCACAAGGTGACGGATTCGGGGCCGGCATCGTGGCAGGTACGGGTGGAGCCGCTGGTCGAGGTCGGCAGGCGGACGTGGCGGGAACTGCCCCGGCCGGACGAGACCCCGTTCACCTTCTGGTATCTGGCGCTGCTGCTCTGCACGACGCTGATCCTGCGGCGCTCCGACCCGCACACGGCACGGCAGCTGTTGCACTGGTCGAGCACTGATGTCCACCACCTGACGACGCACCCGGTGCGGGTGCTGGTGGCGAGCGCGCTGTGGCTGCCCACCCTGCACTGGCTGCAGGAGGCGGTGCTGTTCAGCCTGGTGCTGGCGCCGGTCGAGCGGAGGATCGGCTCGTGGGAGACGATCGGCGTCTTCCTGTCCGGCCACATCCTCGCCACGCTGGCCACCGAGGTCCCGGTGGCCTGGATGATCGCGCACGGTTACCTGCCGCACCGGATGGCCCACCAGGTGGACGTCGGGGTGAGCTACGGCTTCGCCACCATGACCGGCGTCATGGTGTGCCTGCTCGGCGGGGTACTCCGGCTGATCGCGCTGGTTCTGGTGGAGTGGGACGTCTGGTACCCCCTCCTCGCCCACCCCGACATGACCGTCGCCGGCCACCTGATCTCGCTGCACATCGGGCTGGCCTGGTACTTCTGGCTGCGCCCGCGCGGCGTCACCGGCACGATCCGGCTGGAGGCGGCCCGCGCCTAGCCTCCCGGCTCAGATCCAGGTCTGGAACCAGATTCTGGCGTGCCAGTCGTCGTACGGGATCGTCTTCGCCGCGTACAGCGGGTAGAAGTAGGCGAACGTCAGCGCCACCGCCGCCACGTACCCGGCCACCAGGATCGCCCCGGTGGCCCGGCGTTCCGGATAGGTGTCCCGCGGCCCGAGGATCACGCCGAGGCAGTACGTCACCGCGATCACGCAGAACGGCAGGAACGGCAGCGCGTAGAAGTAGAACATCGTCCGGGTCGGGAACGGCAGCCACGGCACGAAGCCGGCCGCGAAGCCGACCAGCGCCGCCTGCGCCCGCCAATCCCGGCGGGACAGCAGCCGCCACACGCAGAACACCAGGGCGGGGATGAACGCCCACCACAGCAACGGGGTTCCGAGCGCCAGCACCTCCTGGGAGCAGGTCGGCGCACCGCAGTGCTTCGGGGAGATGTAGTGGTAGGACACCGGCCGGCCGAGGATCAGCCAGGTCCACGGGCGGGACCGGTACGGGTGCCAGGCGTGCAGGTGGGTGTGGTACCGCCACACCTCGGCGTGGTAGTGCCACAGGTTGCGGAACGCGTCGATCGGGCCGAAGCCGACGGCCCGGTGGGTGTCCTGCACCCAGTGCCGGTCCCAGCCGTTGCCGGTGAAGAACCAGCCCGACCAGGCCGCCACGTACACCACCAGGGCGAGCAGCACGCCGCCGAACACGCCGGGCCACTCGCCGAGCAGGCCGTCCCGGTACGGGTGGTCCACCCCGGCCGACCGGCGGGCGCCGATGTCCCACGCCCAGCTCAGCGCCAGGAAGCCGAAGACGTACCAGACGCCGCTCCACTTCACGGCGCAGGCGGCGCCGAGGCAGGCCGCGCCGGCCATCCGGTACCAGCGGAAACCGATCCGCGGCACACCGCTGGACAGGTCGCGGCCCTCGGCGATCAGGTTGGCGAGCCGGCGCCGGAACTGGTCCCGGTCCATCACCAGGAACGCGAACCCGAACAGGATCCAGGCGGCCAGGAAGATGTCCAGCAGCGCCACCCTCGACTGCACGAAGTGCAGGCCGTCCATGCTGAGCAGCAGGCCGGCGATGCAGCCGAGCAGCGTGGACCGGAACATCCGGCGCACGACCCTGACCAGCACCAGCACCATCAGCGTGCCGACCACGGCCGCCGAGAAGCGCCAGCCGAGCGAGTTGTACCCGAACAGCTGCTCGCCGACCGCGATCATCCACTTGCCCAGCGGCGGGTGCGCCACGAAGCCGGGGCCGCCGTTCTTGTCCTTCTCCACCGCGTGCAGCAGCAGGCTGTGCGCGTCGACCGCGTAGTAGGTCTCGTCGAAGATCCGGCCCTTGGGATGGGACAGCCCGACGAACCGCAGCACCCCGGCGAAGAGGGTGACCGCCAGCGCCCACAGCCACGAGGTGAAGCGGTCGGTGGGCATCGGCCAGTCCAGGGCCGGCGACACCCACCGGCGGGGGCGCTTCTCGCTCTCCCCGAACACCAGCTCGTCCCGCGCCACGGTCGCCGTCACGGCCCCGATCCTAGGCAACCCGCCTGAGAATGCCTCTCGCCTAGGGTTGTCTGGTGACTCTGATCGTCGCCGCCACCCCGCTCGGCAACCCGGCGGACGCCTCGCCCCGGCTGGCCGAGGCGCTGGCCACGGCCGGGGTGATCGCCGCGGAGGACACCCGGCGGCTGCGCCGGCTGGCCGCCGACCTGGACGTCCGCCCGGCCGGACGGGTGCTGTCGTACTACGAGCAGAACGAGCGGCAGCGGCTGCCGGAGCTGCTCGCGGCGCTCCGCGACGGGGCCACGGTGCTGCTGGTCACCGACGCCGGTATGCCGGCGGTGTCCGATCCGGGCCACCGCCTGGTCGCCGCCGCGGTGGCCGAGGACCTGCCGGTGACCGCCCTACCCGGGCCGTCCGCGGTGACGACGGCGCTGGCCGTGTCCGGGCTGGCGGTGGAGCGGTTCTGCTTCGAGGGCTTCCCACCGCGCAAACCGGGCCAGCGGGACAAGTTTTTCGCCGAAATCGCAACCGAACCGCGCGCTCTGGTGTTCTTTGAATCGCCACGGCGGCTGGCGGACACGCTCACCGCCCTGGCGAAGGCGTTCGGACCGGAGCGGAAGGCGGCGGTGTGCCGTGAACTCACCAAGATCCACGAAGAGGTACGCCGAGGCAGCCTCGGCGAGCTGGCCGACTGGGCGGCCGAGGGCGTCCTCGGCGAGGTCACGCTGGTCGTCGAGGGGGCGCCGGGCCGGCCCGGCGGTCCGGTGGAGGCCGCCACCCTGGCCGCCGAGGTGGCCGAGCGGGAGGCGGCCGGCACCGACCGCAAGACCGCCATCACCGAGGTCGCGCGGGCCCTCGGGGTACCCCGCCGGCAGGTCTACGAGGCCGTCGTGACCAGTCGTCGCGAAAGGCTGTAGAAGCGTGGCGAGGCGCTTACTCTCTGTCAGGGGAGGTGTGGCGCCATGTACGACGTGGACGTCAGCGAGGAGACCTGGGAACTCAACTGTCTCGACTGCGGCAACCGGTGGACGGAGCTGCTCGAGGTCAGGCGGGGGCATGACTGCACGGGCGAGGAGTTCACGACGTGGCGGCTGTCCGGCTGCCCGTGTGCGGCCCCGGAGGCCCACACCTGCCCGGCCTGCGGCCGGTACCGGATCAAGGTCAGGCGCAGCACGGGCTGGGACGCTCGCTGGTCGACTCCTCGGGGTAAACCCGTGGCCGTGGGAATGCGCGCGGTCAGTACGCTGGCTGCATGACATCCCGCCACATCCTCACCGCGGTCGCGTGGCCCTACGCGAACGGGCCGCGCCACATCGGGCACGTCGCCGGCTTCGGCGTGCCGTCCGACGTCTTCAGTCGGTACCAGCGGATGGCGGGCAACCAGGTTCTGATGGTGTCCGGCACCGACGAGCACGGCACCCCGATCCTGGTGGAGGCCGACAAGCAGGGGGTGAGCGCCAGGGAGCTGGCCGCCAAGTACAACCGGCAGATCGCCGAGGACCTGCGCGGGCTGGGCCTGAGCTACGACCTGTTCACCCGCACCACCACCGCCAACCACTACGCGGTGGTCCAGGAGCTGTTCCTCGGGCTGCTCAAGAACGGCTACATCTTCCCGAGGACGGCGCTCGGGGCGATCTCGCCGTCCACCGGGCGTACCCTGCCGGACCGTTACATCGAGGGCACCTGCCCGATCTGCGGGTACGACGGCGCCCGCGGCGACCAGTGCGACAACTGCGGCAACCAGCTCGACCCGGCCGACCTGATCAACCCGCGGTCGCGGATCAACGGCGAGACGCCGAAGTTCGTCGA
>JBJMIH010000172.1:0-9918 GCA_045806985.1 Mycobacteriales bacterium
GCCAGCCCGCCGCCCGTCTCGCCACGATCAAGGAGTTGTGGCCGCGTTGTCACATGAAAATGCGGGCACAACTCCTTGATCGTGGCCGCAGGGGTCCGAAATCCGCCAAGGGCACACAGGCGGAAGCCGACTTTGAGACACGGCCTAGCTGTCCGGGCTGAAGTCCTCGCGGAGCAGGCCGTAGAGGTGCTCGTCGATGCGGGTGCCGCCCTTGTAGAGCCGCTGCCGGGCGGCGCCCTCGTGCACGAAGCCGACCTTCTCGTACACGTGCCGGGCCCGCGGGTTGGTGCCGAAGACCCACAGTTCGATCCGGTACAGGTCCATCTCCTCGAACCCGAACCGGCAGGCGGTGATCATGGTGTCGGTGCCGTACCCCTGGCCCCACACCTCCCTGTCGATCATGATCCCCAGGTCGGCGACCCGGTTCTCCGGCCCGAGGTTGACCCGCAGGTCCACGCCGCCGACGAGCCGCCCGTCCGCCCGCGACTCCACCGCGAAGGAGGCCTTGTCGTACTTCGGGCTGCCCTGGCTGGCCCAGCTCACCTCGTCCGCCATCGCGAACGGGTAGCGCCCCATCAGGTACTGCCGCGTCTCCGGGTCGTTCATCCAGCGGTGCAGGTCGGCCGCGTCCTCCGGCTCGTGCGCGCGCAGGCGCACCAACTTTCCCTCGTACATGCCGTGCAGCGTAGGCATGACCCGATGTGACAGTCTGTTGGGGTGAGTGAGCCCACTGCCTGGCTGTCCTTCGACGAGGCGGCCGCACAGCTCGGGATGCCGGTCAGCAAGGTGAAGACCCTGGTGCGCGAAGGCTCCCTGGTCGCCGTCCAGCGCCGGATCCCCGCCGACTTCATCCGGGACGGTCAGATCCTGAAGGGCCTGACCGGGACGCTGACCCTGCTGCACGACTCCGGGTACAGCCCGGAGGAGGCCCTGCGCTGGCTGTTCACGGCCGACGACACGCTGCCCGGCACGCCGGTGCAGGCGCTGGCGGAGAACCGCGGCACCGAGGTCAAACGGCGCGCGCAGGCATTGGGGTTCTGATGATCGTCAGGGTGAACGGCGACGCGACCGAGGTGGTGGACGGCGCCACCGTCCCGATGCTGCTCGACCAGCTCGGGGTGCGGCCGCGCTCGGTGGTGGTGGAGCTGAACGGCAACGCGCTGATGCCGTCGGAACTGCCCGGCGTGGTGCTCCAGAACGGCGACGTGATCGAGCTGGTCAGGGCGGTCGCCGGTGGCTGAACCCGGGAGCGTCGGCGAGGCCCGCCGGGCCCGGCTCGCCGCCGCCCGCCTGTACCTGTGCACCGGCGTCCGGGACGACCTCGATCCGTTCCTCGACGCGGTGCTTGGCCACGGCGTCGACCTCGTCCAGCTGCGCGAGAAGCGCTCCGGTGCGGACTGGGAGGCCGCCGACGAACTGGCCTGGTGCCCGCGGTTCGCCGCCGCCGCGGCCCGGCACGGCGCGCTGTGGTCGGTCAACGACCGCGCGGACGTGGCGCACGCCGCCGGGCCGGACATCCTGCACCTGGGCCAGCGCGACCTGCCGGTGGCGGCGGCCAGGCGGATCCTCGGCGACGGCACGCTGATCGGCCTGTCCACGCACGCGCCGGCCGAGGTGGACGCGGCAGCGGCCGACCCGTCCGTCGACTACTTCTGCGTGGGTCCGGTGTGGACGACGCCGACCAAGCCGGGCCGGCCCGCCGCAGGGCTCGACCTGGTCCGGTACGCGGCCGGGCTGGGCACCGGCAAGCCGTGGTTCGCGATCGGCGGGATCGGCGCGGACAACCTGGACGAGGTGCTCGCGGCCGGGGCTCGCCGGGTGGTGGTGGTACGGGCGCTGACCGGGGCGGCCGACCCGGCCGGCGCGGCCAAGGCGCTCGCGGCCCGGCTGGCCGACGCCGCCACCGGGTAAGGGCGTCCGTGCGCCACCTCACCTACCTGGCCGTGCTCGCCGCCTGCCTGGCCTGCGCGCTGCCGCTGGAGTGGTGGCCGCGGACCCGGGTGTTCGCCCGCTGGCGGCGGCTGCCGCTGGCCGTGTTGCCGGTCGCGGCGGTGTTCACCGGCTGGGACCTGGCCGCCGTGCACGCCGGGCACTGGCGCTACGACCGCCGCCAGCTCGTCGGCGTGACCCTGCCCGGCGGGCTGCCGCTGGAAGAGGTGCTGTTCTTCGTGGTGGTCCCGGTGTGCGCGATCCTCGGGTACGAGGCCGTCCGCACCGTGCTGTCCCGCCGGCGCGGCCGGTGACGCACCGGTGACGTACACGGCCGCCACCGCGATCGGGATGGCCGCTGCCGCCGTCCTCGACCTGGTGGTGCTGCGGACCCGGCTGCTGGCCGGCCGGGTGTTCTGGATCTCCTACGCGATCGCGCTCGGTTTCCAGCTGCTGGCCAACGGCGTGCTCACCGGCCGCGGGGTGGTCCGGTACGACCGGCACGCGATCCTCGGCGTCCGGATCGCGCACGCGCCGGTCGAGGACCTGGGCTTCGGGTTCGCGCTGATCCTGGCCTCCCTCGCGCTCTGGGTCCGGCTCACCGGCGGCGGTGCCGGGGACGGCGACGGCCGAACGCGGTCGCGACGAGGTACGCGCCGCCGCTGACGAGCAGCAGCATCCCGGCTTGCATGAGGTGGACGACGGCCACGGCGATCCTCCCGACGGGTCACGGACGGTAGGCGTTGGGCCGGTACGGCGGCGCGTGCCGGGCAGGCAGGGGCACGCGGCCGCTGTACCGGCGGGTACCGGCGACGGTGGTGCGGGACGTGAGTCGTGCCGCGGAGCGGTGTCCCGCACCGCCGTGCCGCGGACCGGCATGGCGTTCGATGTCCTGCCGGCGAGGGTGCGGCCTCGCCGGCGGGTGTCCGTGCCGGTCCGTTCACCCGCCCCGGAGGTGCGACCCCGGGGCGGGGAGTCGGCGGGCTGGTCAGCCCGTCACCGCGGCTCTCCTCTCCGCGGTGACCGCGAGCGGGTGCCACCGGGCGCGCAGCGTCCGGCTCGCGTCGACCAGCCGGTGGGCGAGCACCGCCGGGTCCGGCAGGGTCGTGTCGCGCCGGTCCGGCGCACGCAGCCAGCAGATCGTGCCGAGCGGGCCGAGGCTGGACGGCGGGGCGAGCACGCACTGGCCGGGGCCGTAGTACGCGAGCTCCGCGGTCAGCGGCGGCCGCTCGCCCTCCCGGCTGGTCGCGGTGAAGAACAGGTACCGGTCGGTCGCGCCGACGGCGACCGGCCCGATGCGCTCGTTGTCGGAAGCGATCCACCGCAGCGCGAGCCTGGCCACGTCGCCGGGCGCGTCGATCACGTCGAAGCGGTACCCGGTCGGCAGGATCAGGTTCGGGCAGGCAGAGCCACGCCACCAGTCCGCGAGGACCTTGGGATCGATGGTGGCCTCGTCCTGCCAGTCGCGGTGGGCCGGGTGCCCGCCGGGGGCGGGGCACTGCGGGTTGCCGCACGAGCAACTGACGTCGTCGACCCGGTGGTCGGCCCGGTGCCGCCCGCCGGCACGCCAGGGCCGCTGGAGCGAGGCGCCTGGAGCCACGGGCCATCCGAACTGGGTCGCGTAGGAGTGAGCGGTATCCATGAGAGCGGCCTGGTACCGCCGTCTCCGCCACATAGGCGTATCTCCCTTGGGGAGCCGGGGCGTTCTCGCGCGGGCTCCCGACACGAGGGTGCGGTGGCCGCGCGCACAATCGAGAGTGTCAGTCGGAGCCGTCTGGGGCAATTGCCGGGAGCCGCAACTTTTGTCAGTTACGCGTGTTCCGCAAATTCTGTCCCATAAGTCGCGGAATGCGGCTGGAAATCCGACCTCGGCCGGGGCTCAGCTTGCTCGCTCGCGCAAGGTTGCCCGCCGCAAGGTTACCCCCACCCAGACCGCGACCGCCGCCACAACGAGCACATCGACCGTCTCCCCGGCGCCGACCGACGACCGCGCCAGGTTGAACCCGTCCGGCCGGACCAGTACGGACGCGGCCAGGCTCAGGCAGGCCAGCGCCACCCGGGCCCAGCCCGCCACCCCGGCCGCCGCCAGCACGGTGAGGAACCACAGCAGGTACCACGGGTGCACCACCGGGCTGAGCAGCACCAGCGCCGCGAACGACCAGCCCATCGCCAGCACCACCGGCCGCGGCTGCCGGTCACCCCGTGCCGCCCGCCACCACAGCCACGCGACCAGCACCGCCGCGACGACCAGGCCGATCGGCCTGGTCACGTGGAGCGCGCCGGACGCGCCGAGCCGGTCCACCGCCATCCCGACGCCGGTCGACACCGACGTCCACTGCTCGTTGGCCCCCACCTCGGAGACACCGCCCAGCCAGCCGAAACCCAGCCCGGTACCCACGCTGACCGCGACGAACACCACGCCGAACACCGCCACCGCCGCGGCCACCGCGCCCGCCGTGCCGTACCGCGAGCCGCGGCGCTCCGCCCACAACAGGGTGACGAACGGCAGCGCCAGCGCGGCCGGCGCCTTCACCGTCACCCCCAGCGACGCGATCGCCACGCCGACGGCGGGCCGGCCCTCGGCGGCGTACGCCGCGCCGGCCACCATCAGGCCCAGCATCAGCGCGTCCGCGTGCGCGCCGCTGACCAGGTGGCCGAGCACCAGCGGGTTCAGAACGCCGAGCCAGAACGCGCCGCCGGGGTCCACCCCGCAGGCGGCGGCCAGCCGTGGCACGTACACCGCCAGCAGCGCCACCCCCACCAGCGCGAGCACCCGCAGCAGCGCGATCGCCACCCACAGGTGCCCGCCGGCGACCGCCACCGCGGCCCGCGCCGCGATGAGGAACAGCGGGCCGTACGGCGAGTGCGAGTGCTGCCACGACACCGACATCGAATCCAGCCAGCGGGTCGGCAGGTCGGCGGGCCCGTGCGCGTACGGGCTCAGCCCGCCCTGGGCGAGCTGCCCGAGGTTCGCGTACAGGTAGGCGTCCCGGGAGAACAGCGGCGGCGTCACCGCGAACGGCACCGCCCACACCAGCATCGTGACCCGCAGGAACGGCAGCCCCGCCGCCCGCAGCCGGAACCACGACCAGCCCAGCACCACCGCGCCGGCCAGCCAGAGCGCGTTCGCCGCCGACGGGTGCCGCAGCCAGCCCAGCGCGCCGTGCCGGAGCGGATCCGGCCTGGCGAGCGAACCGCCGGCCAGCGCCGCCGCGCCGAGCAGCAGCGCGCCGACCGCCCCGAGCATCCGGTACCGGCCGTCGCTCCTGCTCGAAGCGACCCGGGCCGGGACGGTCGCGGTCGTCACGCGGCCATGTTCCCACGGGCCGTTCCCACGGGCCGTTCCCACGGGCCGCCCGGCCGGCCCGGTCCGCCGACGGCCCGGTCGGATCGGCGACAGGCGCTTGCCGGTCGCCCCGGCTGGGCCGACACTGGCCCGACACCCGCAGGTCGGGGTCCATGCTGGCGGTGAGCGACCGATCACGGGGCGGCAGGAGGGAGCGCCGGTGCGACGGCGGGCAGGGACCGGCACGGTGACCCGCGTGGTGGTCGGCTGCCTGGTGGTGCTCGCGATCGTCGGGTACCTGGTGTCCCGGCTCGGCTCGCACGAGGGCAACTCCGCCCTGGAACGCCGGGACGGCGGCGGCACCGTCGCCGCGGCCGCGCTGCCCCCGCAGGCCCGCGCCACGCTCGCCCGGATCGACGCCGGCGGGCCGTTCCCGTACCGCCAGGACGGCGTCGTGTTCGGCAACCGGGAGGGCCGGCTGCCCCGCCAGCCCGGCGGGTACTACCACGAGTACACGGTGCCCACCCCCGGCTCCTCCGACCGGGGCGCGCGCCGGCTGGTCACCGGCCGGCAGGGCGAGGTCTGGTACAGCCCCGACCACTACCGGTCGTTCCTGCGGGTACGCCGGTGAACGAGGCCATCGCGTCGGTGCTGGACGGCAGCCGCCCGCCCGGGGTGTACCGCTGGCTGTCCTCGGCCCACCCGGCGACCGTGCGGCGCGCGGTGGTCCGGCACGGCTGGCGCTGCCACCCGCTGGACGGCCGGCGGATCGACGGCAAGCAGGCGCTGCTGTCGGCGGTGGCGACGGAGGCGGAGTTCCCGCGCTGGTTCGGCGAGAACTGGGACGCGCTCGCCGACTGCCTCGACGACCTGTCCTGGTCGCCGGCCAAGGGCCACCTGTTTCTCTGGGACCACCACGAGGTGCTGCTGGCCGCCGACCCGGCCGCCTGGCGGCAGGCGGTCGAGGTGTTCGGCGCCGCCGCCGCCGCGCGTCCCGCCGGCGAACCGCCGCTCTACCTGTTACTGCGCGGCGCCCCGCACCCCGACGTCCCGCTGCTGTAGGCCGCCTACCGGAGGTTGATCAGGGCGACACCCGCGGCGACCACGGTGGCCGCGACGATGCGGGGCCGGCCCATCGGCTCCTTGAACGCCACCACGCCGATCAGCGCGCCGGTGATCACCCCGGTCTCGCGCAGCGCCGCCACCGCGGCCAGCGTGCCCCGGGTCTGTGCCCACAGCACCACGCCGTACGCGACCACCGACACCACGCCGCCGGCCAGCCCGGGCAGCCAGTGCGCGGCCAGCCCCGGCAGCAGCGCCCGGCCCCGTACGGCCGCGGCCCACCCGACCACCAGCAGGCCCTCCTGGAGGAACAGCCAGCCGCCGTACCCGGAAGCGCTCCCGGAGTGCCGGACGCCGACCCCGTCCAGCAGCGTGTACCCGGCGATGCTCACCCCGGTGAGCAGGGCGGCCGCCACCGCCGTGCGGTGCCCGCGGAGGTTCCCGCCAGCCAGCGCGAGCGCGCAGAGCCCGCCGCACACGGCGGCCACCCCGCCGAGCTGGGCGAGCGACAGCCGCTCACCCAGCGTGGTGGCCGCGACCAGCGCCACCAGCAGCGGCGCGGTACCGCGGGCGAGCGGGTACACCTGGTTGAAGTCGCCGAGCCGGTAGCAGCGGGCCAGCAGCGCCGTGTACACGAGGTGCAGCACGGCCGAGGCGCACAGCCACGGCCAGGCCGCGCGGGCCGGTACCGGGCTGGCCAGCAGCATGAGCACGCCGCAGCCGGCCGCGGCGGTCCCCATCAGCGCGAACCCCGCGTACCGGTCCCTGATCGCCTTGGCCATCGCGTTCCAGGTCGCGTGCAGCACGCCGGCGCCGACCACCGCGAGCGCCGGCAGCACCGGGAACGCGGAAGCCGCCATCCCGGCCAGCCAACCCCGTCATCCCGGGGCGAAGGAAGCGAATGAGACCAACGTCGCCTCACCGCACCCACTCCGGGCTGGTCAGGTGCGGCGGGTGACCGCCGCGGTGGCGAGCTCCGCCAGTACCGCCGTGGCCTCGGCGTCGAGGGCGGCGCCGTCCAGGGCGGACAGTGCCTCGGCGGTACGGGTGGCGATCAGCTTCTCCACGTCCGCCAGCGCGCCGGTGTCGACGATCACTTCGCGCAGCGCGGTCAGGCCGGTGTCGTCCAGGGCCGGGTCGCCGATCCGTTCCAGCACCGCCGCGCCGGCGCCGGTGGCCCGCTCCCTGGCGATCACCACCAGCGCCGTCACCTTGCCCTCGCGCAGGTCGTCGCCGGCCGGCTTGCCGGTCTCGGCCGGGTCGCCGAACACGCCCAGCACGTCGTCGCGCATCTGGAACGCCTCGCCCAGCGGCAGCCCGTACCCGGTGAACACCGCCAGCCGGTCCCGGCCCGCCCCGGCCAGCGTGGCGCCCAGGTGCAGCGGCCGCTCCACCGTGTACTTGGCCGACTTGAACCGCATCACCCGCCGCACCCTGGCCACGTCGGTCCCGCCGCGGGCCTGTTCCAGCAGGTCGAGGAACTGCCCGGCCATCAGCTCGGTGTGCAGCTCCGCCCACAGCGGCCGGGCCGCCGCCAGCGCCCCCTCCGGCAGCCCGCTGCCGAACAGCATCTCGTCGGCCCAGGACAGGCACAGGTCGCCGACCAGGATCGCGACGCCCTGGCCGAACGCCTCGGGGTCGCCGTTCCAGCCGGCCGCCGCGTGCCGCTCGGCGAACTGCCGGTGTACCGACGGCTGCCCGCGCCGGGTGTCGGAGGCGTCCATCACGTCGTCGTGCACCAGCGCCGACGCCTGGAGCAGTTCCAGGCTGGACGCGGCGGCGATGATCGCGTCGCTGTCCACTCCGCCCACCGCCCGCCACCCCCAGTAGCAGAACGCGGGCCGCAGCCGCTTGCCGCCGGCGACGAACCGCTCCACGGTGCCGATCATCGGCTCCAGGTCCGGCGCCATCCCCAACAGCCGCGGATACTGCCGGGCCAGGAACCCGGCCAGCGCGTCCTCGACCCGCCGGCGCAGGCCGGCACGCTCAGCAGGCGGTTCGACGGCGGTCACACCGGGAGAGACTACGCAGCGCTGACCACATCCCGGTACGTGGGCTGCCCTCTGTGTAATCGGACAGTACGCTCGTTCCATGGCCCTGGGACTGCCCTCCGTTCGCCCTGATCACCCGGTGGCGATCGCGGACCTGCTGAGGACGGGCCGGCCGACGTTCTCGTTCGAGTTCTTCCCGCCGAAGACCGACGCGGGGGAGCGGCACCTGTGGCAGGCGATCCGGCAGCTGGAGCCGCTCAAGCCCGCGTTCGTGTCGGTGACGTACGGGGCCGGCGGGTCGACCAGGGACCGCACCGTCCGGATCACCGAGCGGGTGGCGACCGAGACCACGCTGCTGCCCATGGCCCACCTGACCTGCGTCGACCACAGCCGGGCCGAGCTGCGCCGGATCATCGGCGAGTACGCCGCCGCCGGGATACGCAACGTGATGGCGCTGCGCGGCGACCCGCCCGGCGACCCGCTGGGGGAGTGGGTCGCCCACCCCGAGGGCTTCCACTACGCCTGCGACCTGGTGGAGCTGCTGCGCGAGTGCGGCGACTTCTGCGTGGGCGTGGCGGCGTTCCCGGAGAAGCATCCCCGCTCGCCCGACTTCGACAGCGATGTCCGGTACTTCGTCGCCAAGCTGCGGGCCGGCGCGGACTTCGCGGTCACCCAGATGTTCTTCCGGGTGGAGGACTACCTGCGGCTGCGCGACCGGGTGGCGGCGGCCGGCAGCGACGCGCCGATCATCCCGGGCATCATGCCGATCACCAACGTGCGGATGATCGCCCGGTCCGCCGAGCTGTCCGGGGCGGCGTTCCCGGACGAGCTGGCCGCGCGGCTGTACGCGGTGGAGGACGACCCGGAGGCGGTGCGGGCCATCGGCGTCGAGTACGCCAGCGAACTGAGCGAACGGCTGCTCGCCGAGGGCGCTCCCGGCCTGCACTTCTACACGCTCAACAGGTCGACGGCGACGCGCGAGGTGTGGGCCCGGCTCAACCTCTCCGCGAGGGTGTAGGCACCGGTACCAACGGCTATCGTTTGTCCTCATGAGTGTCGCGTTGGTGAGCGGGGCGAACTGCCCGCTGGGGGCGGACCGCGTCGTGGTCGAGATCCGCTGTCCCGCCCCTCTCGACGTCAGTGCCCTCAAGCTGGGGACCGACGGCAAGGTCCGCGACGACTCCGACTTCGTGTTCTACAACCAACCCACCGCCGCCGGCGTCGAGCACCGCGCGGAGGGCGGCGACGGCCCGGGCGCGGTGGTGATCGACGTGGCGGCGCTCGACGTCGAGCACGTGGCGGTGGTGGCCAGCCTGGACGGCGAGGGAACGTTCGGCGCGGCCGGCCCGGTCGAGGTGGCGGTCCGGGACGCCGGCACCGGCGGCACGCTGGTGACGTTCACGCCCGCCGGGCTGACCGACGAGACCGCGATCATCGCGGTCGAGGTGTACGCGCGCGGCGGCGTGTGGAAGGTCCGCGCGGTCGGCCAGGGCTACGACGCCGGGCTGGCCGGGGTGGCCGTCGACTTCGGCGTGGAGGTGGCCGACACCCCGCACGACGCGGCCGACACCGCCGCCGAACCGGCCGCCGGCGCCGCCGCCGGCTCCGCCGCGACGGCGCCCGCGGAGCCGACCGCCGCGCCGCCCGCGC
>JBJMIH010000173.1:0-9570 GCA_045806985.1 Mycobacteriales bacterium
CGGCGTACGGGCCGGCGAGGAACGCCGCCTCGGCGTCCGTCACGCTCCGGTTACGTTGCGAGATCCGGGGCGCGGCGATCGCGTCCGGCAGCGACATGCCGAAGTCGATCCGGTCGAGCAGGATCTGCAGGGTGGTGGTGATGATCGTGGAGCCGCCGGGCGAGCCGACCGCGAGCCACGGCTGGCCGTGCCGGAGCACGATCGTCGGCGACATGGACGAGCGCGGCCGCTTGTCGGCGGCCGGCAGGTTCGGGTCCGGCACGCCGGCCTGGAGCGGCACGAAGTCGAAGTCGGTCAGCTCGTTGTTGAGCAGGAAGCCGCGCCCGGGCACGGTGATCGCGCTGCCGGCGATCTGCTCGATCGTGTTGGTGTAGGACACCACGTCGCCCCACCGGTCGGCGACCACGAAGTGGTTGGTGCTGGTGCCCTCGCGCGGCTCGGCGGCGCCGGCGCCGGCGGCCGCGCAGCCGGTGGCGGGCCTGGTCGGGTCGCCGGGCGGTACCGGCGCGGTGGCGGCGTGGGCCTGGTCGACCAGGCACGCCCGGCTCGCGCCGTACGCCGGCGACAGCAGCCCGGACAGCGGCACGTCCACCTGGTCGGGGTCGCCGACCCAGCGGTTCCGGTCGGCGTAGGAGAGCTTGCTGGCCTCCAGGTAGTCGTGCAGGGCCTGCACCCGGTCGCCGCTCATCGGGAAGTGGGACAGGATGTTCAGCGCCTCGCCGACCGTGCTGCCGCCGGAGGACGGCGGGGCCATGCCGTAGACGTCCAGGTCGCGGTAGTTCACGTGGGTGGGGGCCCGGCCCGGCGCGGTGTAGGCGGCCAGGTCGGCGGCGGTCATCAGCCCGTGGTACACGGAGTTGCCCGGCGTCACGTCCGGGTTCTGGGCGACCTTGACCAGGTCGTTCCCGATCGATCCGCGGTAGAGCGCGCCGACGCCCTGGGCGCCGATCTGGCGGTAGGTGGCGGCCAGGTCGGGGTTGCGGAACACCGAGCCGACCGCGGGTGGCTGCCCGCCGGGCAGGAACAGCTTCGAGGACGCGGCGAACTTGCCGAGCCGGGCGGTGTTGGAGGCGGTCTGGTCGTGGAAGGTCTGGTCGACCACGAAGCCGCGGTCGGCGACCCGCTCGGCCGGGCGCAGCGCGTCGCGCAGCGACATCGTGCCCCACCGGTTCAGGGCTTCCTGCCAGGTCAGCAGGTTACCCGGTACGCCGACCGACAGCCCGCTGGTGACGACCGTGAAGAAGTCGAGTGCGTTGCCGTTGCCGTCGGTGAACACCGTCGGGGTGAACGCGGCCGGCGCCTTCTCCCGGCCGTCCAGAGTGGAGATCCGGTGGGTGCGGGCGTCGTAGTGGACGAGGAAGCCGCCGCCGCCGACGCCGGCGACGTACGGCTCGGTCACGCCGAGTGTCGCCGCCACCGCGACCGCCGCGTCGGCGGCGGTGCCCCCGTGCCGGAGCACGTCGAGGCCGGCCTGGGTGGCGTCGGGGTCGACGCTCGCGACCGCGCCGCCGTACCCGACGGCGGTCGGCACGTGGGGTGGCGCGGGCGGCGCTGATCGTGCCAGCGCCGGTGGTGCGGCCGAGCCGACGGCGAGGCCGACGGCCACGGCCGGGACGGCGTACCGGAGCAGGGATCGCATACGACCTCCTGAGACTGGTGACGATTTCCCCACCCTGGCGCGACTCCGCGTGCCCGGCAATAGCACTCGCTAGAGCAGCGCGAGGGCGGCGTCGAGCAGGTCGGGGCGGCGGGCGTCCAGCCAGTGCACCCGGGGGTCGCGGCGGAACCAGGACAGCTGGCGGCGGGCGAACCGGCGGGTGGCCTGCTGGGTCGCGGCCCGCGCCTCCTGCTCGGTCAGCTCGCCGTCCAGCATCCGCAGCACCTGGGCGTGCCCGAGGGCGCGGCTCGCGGTCGGACCGTCCCGCAGCCCGGCGGCGGCGAGCCGGCGGACCTCCTCGACCAGGCCGCCGTCCCACATCCGGTCCACCCTGCTGTCGATGCGCGCGTCCAGCACCTCGACCGGCACGGTCAGGCCGATCTGCACGCAGTCGTACACCGGGCGCGGCGCCGGCAGCCGGGCGGTGAAGCTGCCGGTCAGCGCCACCACCTCCAGGGCGCGCACGATCCGCCGGCCGTTGCCGGGCAGGATCGCGGCGGCGGCCTCCGGGTCCAGCCCGGCCAGCCGGGCGTGCAGGGCGGCCGGGCCGACCTCGGCCAGTTCGGCTTCCAGCGCGGCGCGCAGCTCCGGGTCAGTACCGGGGAAGTCGAGGTCGTCCAGTGCCGCCCTGACGTACAGCCCGGACCCGCCGACCAGCACCGGCACCACGCCGCGGCCGCGCAGCGCGTCGATGACCGCGCGGGCCTCGCGCTGGTACTCGGCGACGCTGGCGGCCGCGGTGACGTCCCAGCGGTCCAGCAGGTGGTGCGGCACGCCGCGGCGCTCGGCGGCGGTCAGCTTGGCGGTGCCGACGTCCATGCCGCGGTACAGCTGCATGGAGTCGGCGTTGACCACCTCGCCGCCCAGCCGGGCGGCCAGCGAAACACCCAGATCGGACTTGCCCACCGCGGTCGGGCCCACCACGGCGAGAACCCGGACATCGCCCATGACCTCAGCCTTTCCCGCCGAATCGATTGCGGGGGCCCGGGGCAGGGGCAATGGTGGGCGTGGGAAAGGGGGTAACTCCCATGGGTCTGAAGGACAAGATGAAGGGCCGGCTCTCCCAGCACGGCGACCAAGCCAAGACCGGCGTCGACAAGGCCGGCGACATGGTCGACGAGAAGACCGGCGGCAAGCACGCCGACAAGGTCGACACCGCGCAGGAGAAGACCCGCGGCATGATCGACGACATGGGCGACGAGCAGTCCGGCGAGGGCAGCGCCCGGTAGCCGCACCCGACCGCACTACGCGCCGCACCCGCCGCGGGCTCCCGGAGGAGCCAGGGCGGGTGCGGTCGGTGCGTAACAGCGAGCGGCACGCTCAGTAGTTTCCGCTGCCGCCGTACGGGGGCTGCTGGGGGGGCTGGCCGGGCTGCCCCGGCGGCGGGTACTGGCCCGGCTGGCCCGGCGGCGGGTACTGGCCCGGCTGCGGCGGCTGCTGCGGGAACGAGGTGGGCGGCTGCTGGCCCGGGTACCCCTGCGGCTGGCCCGGCGGCGGGTACTGGCCGGGCTGGCCCGGCTGCTGCGGGTAGCCGGGCTGCTGCGGGTAGCCCTGCGGGGGGTACTGGCCGTAGCCCCCGACCTGCTGCGGCGCGTTGCCGCCGACCTCGATCATGCCCTTGCCGAGCAGGTCGAGCACCATGCCGACGGCGCCGACGATGGCGACCAGCAGCATCAGGATGCCGCCGACCTTCAGCTTCAGCGCGTCGTGGTTGCTCAGCAGGACGCCGAACATGAAGAAGGTGTTGTAGAACACCAGCGCGAACGGCAGCAGGCCGAGGAGCTTGCCGCCCGGACCCTCGGTGGGCAGCGGCTTGTTCAGGTAACCCATCAGGGCCCAGCCGGCGAGGGCGAGACCGAAGAGGGCGACGAACAGCGTGCCGGGGAAGAACGCGATGTCCGAGCTCCAGCCGCTGAAGTTCTTGCTGCCGCCGCCCAGGCCGCCGAGATCCACCCCTTCGAACGGGAGCAGGGAGAACACGAACAGCAGCAGGCCGGACCCACCGACCAGCAACTGCCCGAGATTGAGTTGCTTTTTCATCAAGGAACCTCTCGTATCGGTCGACGCGCCGCCGTCTCGGGCGGAAAGGGTAGCCGCATGCCCTCGCCTGCGTGCTCCCTTCCCCGTCGCGCCACGCCACTAACGTCCCTGCTGTCCAAGAGATCTTTGCTTTTGGTTTACCCTAGACCGCATCCGGGGGTCGAGCCCGCGCCGGCGTTTCACGCTTGGGGAAGTCCGTGGGACGCTGGCGCGCCCACCCGGCACGGGGTCAGCTCCGCACTGTCGGCATCCCGAGGAGCACGCCGGGTGACGTCATGGGTGGCGCTGTGTCTGATGTCCGGTCAGTCTGCCACCGATCCCCTGCCACCGTGCGACGGTGCGAGACCAGTGGGCCGTCGGCGACCAGATGGTGCGGTGCGGCGTAGCTCACCACGGTCTCCACCACGTCTCCCGGCCGCACCTCGGCCGGCGCCTCGAAGTGCACCAGCCGGCCGTCCCTGGCCCGTCCCGACTTGCGCCGGGTACGCCCGTCCTTGCGGCCCTCGCCCTCGGCGACCAGCACCTCCACGGTCCGCCCGATCTGGGTGCGGTTCTCCGCCCAGGACACCTCCTCGACCAGCTCCACCAGCCGCCCGTACCGCTCGGCGACCACCTCGGGAGGCACCTGACCAGGCATTTCGGCGGCCGGCGTGCCGGGGCGCGGCGAGTACTGGAAGGTGAACGCGCTGGCGAACCGGGCCCGCCTGACCACGTCCAGGGTGTCGGAGAAGTCGGCCTCGGTCTCGCCGGGGAAGCCGACGATGATGTCGGTGGTGATGGCCGCGTCCGGCATCGCCGCGCGCACCCTGTCGATGATCGACAGGTACCGCTCCTGCCGGTACGAGCGCCGCATCGCCCGCAGCACCCGGTCCGAGCCGGACTGCAACGGCATGTGCAGCTGCGGGCAGACGTTCGGGGTCTCGGCCATCGCCGCGATCACGTCGTCGGTGAAGAACGCGGGGTGCGGCGAGGTGAACCGGACCCGCTCCAGCCCGGCCACGCCGCCGCAGGCGCGCAGCAGCTTGCCGAAGGCCTGCCGGTCGCCAAACTCCACGCCGTATGAATTGACGTTCTGGCCGAGCAGGGTGATCTCCACCACACCGTCGGCGGCGAGCGCCTCCACCTCGGCCAGGATGTCGCCCGGCCGCCGGTCCCGCTCGGTCCCGCGCAGGCTGGGCACGATGCAGAACGTGCAGGTGTTGTTGCAGCCGACCGAGATCGACACCCAGCCGGAGTACCGGCTGTCCCGCCGGGTCGGCAGCGTGGACGGGAACACCTCCAGCGCCTCGGCGATCTCGACCTGCGCCTCGGCGTTGTGCCGGGCGCGCTCCAGCAGCACCGGCAGCGACCCGATGTTGTGGGTGCCGAACACCACGTCCACCCAGGGCGCGCGGGCGACGATCTCGCCGCGGTCCTTCTGCGCCAGGCAACCACCGACCGCGATCTGCATGCCGGGGTGGTCCTTCTTCACCGGCAGCAGGTGGCCGAGGTTGCCGTACAGGCGGTTGTCGGCGTTCTCCCGCACCGCGCAGGTGTTGAACACGACGACGTCGGCGACCTCGTCGGCGGCCGCCCTGACATAGCCGGCGTCCTCCAGCAACCCGGACAGCCGCTCCGAGTCGTGGACGTTCATCTGGCACCCGTAGGTGCGTACCTCATACGTGCGCGCGCTCATCTCACCGGAGAGCGTAACCGGTGGACCGGAAAGCTTTACCAGTCCGTGATGGTCCCTCGCGGAGGGAGTCGTCCCCCTTTAATCTGCGTTCCTTTACTCTCGGGTCTCATGACCGCGAGTGCTCCCCTCGACAAGCCCGACAAGCCGGTCGATTCCGACGGCCAGTCCGCGCCCCGGCCGCTCGTCGAGCTGGAAAAGGTCAACAAGCACTTCGGCCAGCTGCACGTGCTGGCCGACATCGACCTGACCGTGCTGGCCGGCGAGGTGGTGGTGGTCATCGGACCGTCCGGGTCCGGCAAGTCCACGCTCTGCCGCTGCGTCAACCGGTTGGAGACGATCGACAGCGGCACGATCCGGCTGGACGGCAAGCCGCTGCCCCAGGAGGGCAGGGAGCTGGCCCGGCTGCGCGCGGACGTCGGCATGGTGTTCCAGTCGTTCAACCTGTTCGCGCACCGGACGATCCTGGACAACGTCACGCTCGGGCCGACCAAGGTGCGCCGGCTGTCCAGGGACAAGGCCCGCACCCGCGCAATGGAGATGCTGGAGCGGGTCGGCATCGCCGACCAGGCCGCCAAGTACCCCGCGCAGCTGTCCGGCGGCCAGCAGCAACGCGCCGCGATCGCCAGGGCGCTGGCCATGGACCCGAAGGTGATGCTGTTCGACGAGCCGACCTCGGCGCTGGACCCGGAGATGATCAACGAGGTCCTGGACGTCATGATCAAGCTCGCCAGGGACGGCATGACGATGATCGTCGTCACCCACGAGATGGGCTTCGCCCGGCGCGCCGCCGACAAGGTCGTGTTCATGGCCGACGGCCGCATCCTCGAGTCCGCCCCGCCCGAGGAGTTCTTCTCCCACGCGCGCACCGCACGGGCACAGGACTTCCTGTCCAAGATCCTCACGCACTGACTTACGCAAGAGAAGAGGGGAACCATGTCGCGAATCCGACGCGCCGCCGCCGTGGCGGTGGCCGGGGCGATCGCCCTGACGGGCGCCGCCGCCTGCGGCAAGAGCAAGACCGACACCGGGGGCGGTGGCGGCAGTTCGAAGTCGTACACGGTGGTCAAGAACCCGAAGTTCGCCGCCGGCTCGACGATGGAGCGGCTCAACAAGGCCGGCAGGATCACCATCGGGGTGAAGTTCGACCAGCCCGGCATCGGCGAGATGGACGCCGCCTCCGGCAAGCCGAAGGGCTTCGACATCGAGGTCGGCAAGATCATCGCCGGTCAGCTCGGCATCCCGGCCGACAAGATCGAGTGGAAGGAGGCGATCTCCAAGAACCGCCAGCCGTTCATCGAGAACGGCACGGTCGACCTGGTCATCGCCTCGTACTCGATCACCGACGACCGCAAGAAGGTGGTCGGCTTCGCCGGGCCCTACTACGTCACCGGGCAGCAGCTGCTGATCCGCAAGTCCGACAAGAGCAAGATCAAGAGCAAGGATGACCTGCCCGGCAAGAAGGTCTGCTCGGTCACCGGCTCCACCCCGCTGGCCTACATCCAGCAGAACTACCCGACCGCGCAGATCACCGGCCTGGCCACCTACACCGAGTGCGTGGACCAGCTGCGCGCCAACCAGGTCGACGTGGTCACCACCGACGGCGCGATCCTGCTCGGGTACGCGGCCAAGTTCACCGACACCACGGTGGTCGGGCAGCCGTTCACCACCGAGAAGTACGGCATCGGGCTGAAGAAGGACGACACCGCCTTCCGCGGCTGGCTGGACGACACGCTGTCCAAGGTCGAGAAGGACGGCAGCTGGAAGAAGGCCTACGACACGTCGTTCAGCAAGACCGGCATCAAGGCGCCGAAGCCGCCCGCGATCGAGCGGTACTGAGGGTTACCGGCGGCTCGAAACGGGCAACCAGTGACGGGGTGGCCGGACCGCGGGCACAGGCGGACCGGCCACCCTCCCCCTGCGACGGTGAGGGCACGTGAAGGTACTCCTCGACCACTACGACGACCTGCTGAGAGGCATGTGGGTCACGCTCAAGCTGACCGGCGTCTCGGCGCTCATCGCCCTGCTCCTCGGGACGGTGCTCGCCGTCATGCGGGTCTCGCCGGTACCCACGCTGCGCTGGGCCGGCACCGCGTACGTGGCGGTGTTCCGCAACACCCCGCTCACGCTGATGCTGGTGTTCAGCGTGTTCGGCCTGCCCCAGCTCGGCCTCAACCTGTCGTTCTTCAGCCGCGCGGCGATCGCCTGCTCGGTGTACACGGCGGCGTTCTTCTGCGAGGCCATCCGGTCCGGCATCAACGCGGTGCCGATCGGGCAGGCCGAGGCGGCGCGGGCCATCGGGCTGCGGTTCCGCCAGGTGCTGTCGGTGGTGGTGCTGCCGCAGGCGTTCCGGGCCAGCATCCCGCCGCTGATCAGCTTCCTGATCGCGCTCACCAAGAACACGGCGATCGCCGAGTTCTTCGGGGTGCCGGAGGCCACGTCGCACTTTGACGCGCTGGCCAACAAGTACGAGAGCGCCCTGTACTGGCTGTTCGCCGGGGTCGCCCTGGAGTACGTGGTGGTCGTGCTGAGCATCGCCGGCGTGGGCCGCTGGCTGGAGAAGCGCTGGAGGGTGCTGACGTGAGCATGAGCGGCTCGGTGCTGTTCGACGCCCCGGGGCCGAGGGGGCGCCGCCGCATCCTCGTCGGCAGCCTCATCGGCGGGGTGGTGCTGCTGGCGGTGCTGGCCTGGGTGGTCTGGCAGCTCGACAGGCACCACCAGTTCGTGTACCGGCCGAACTGGTGGGTCTTCACCGACCCGGGCATCCAGCGGCTGCTGCTGCGCGGGTACTGGGCGACGATCAAGGCGGCGGCCCTGGCCATCGCGCTGTCGCTGCTGTTCGGGGCGGTGTTCGCCAGCCTGCGGCTGTCCGACCACGCGCCGCTGCGCTGGATCGCCACCGTGGTGGTGGAGTTCTTCCGGGCCGTCCCGCTACTGCTGCTGATGCTGTTCCTGTTCTTCGGCTTCGCCGACCAGCTCCGGCCGCTCGGGAACCTGGTCAACGCCCGGCCGCCGGACGCGTACGGCGCCGTCGTGGTCGGCCTCACCCTGTACAACGGGTCGGTGCTGGCCGAGGTGTTCCGGGCCGGCATCCTCGCCCTGCCGCGCGGGCAGACCGAGGCCGGCTACGCGCTCGGCCTGCGCAAGGTGCAGCTCATGCGGCTGGTGCTGGTGCCGCAGGCGGCCCGGCTGATGCTGCCGGCCATCGTCAGCCAGTGCGTGGTGGCGCTCAAGGACTCCGCGCTCGGCTTCGTGGTGGGGTACGTGGAGCTGCTGCGCAGCGGCAAGTTCATCTACAACCAGTACAGCAACATCATCCCGACCGCGATCGTGGTGGCGGCGATGTTCATCGTCACCAACATGGTGCTGACCGGGCTGGCGTCCTGGCTGGAGCGGCGTACCCGGAAGGTCCCGAAGGAGGCGAAGAAGGTCGGCCTCACGGCCGGGGAGGAGATGGGGCAAGCCGCGACGGTGTGATCGGCGGGTCGTGAAGTAACCTTGCCGCGTGGGACCGGTGGGTGTTGTGGCAGGGGCGATGACGAGCCTTGATCCAGCCAAGCTGCAGTCAATCCTGTCCACCGCCCTGCCCGGACGGCAGCTGCACGGCTGCACGCCGCTCGGCGGTGGATTCTCCAACGCGCTGTACCGCGTGGACGTTTCGGCCGGTACCGGCGACCCGGTCCAGCCCGTGGTGCTGCGGATCTTCGTCCGGGACGGCACCCGGTGCGCGATCGAGAGCGCGCTGGCCGGCAAGCTGCGCGGGATCGTCCCGGTACCCGAGGTGCTCTGGTCCGACCCGGGTGGCGAGCTGATCGGGCAGCCGTTCACGCTGGTCCAATGGGTGGACGGGGTACTGGTCGACCAGGTGCTGGCCGGCGGGACGGTGGCGGACGTCACCGCCGTGGGCCGCGAGGTCGGGGCGGTGCTGGCCTCGATCGGCAGCGTGCGGTTCAGCTCGGCCGGGTTCTTCGGCGACGGGGCGCTGGAGCCGCGCCCGCTGCGCAATCCCGCGCCCGAGCAACTGCTGACGTACGTGTACGCCCGGCTGTTCGAGGGGCCGGCGCAGGACGCGCTGGACCCGTCGACCCGGGACGCCTGGTGGCGGCTGATCTCCGACGCCGCGCCGTGCCTGCACAGCGTCGAGGGCGCCCGCTCGCTGGTGCACGCCGACTTCAACGGCAAGAACCTGATGGTGCGCAAC
>JBJMIH010000174.1:0-36287 GCA_045806985.1 Mycobacteriales bacterium
ATGCCGTGGCGGCGGTGCTTACCGGAGTAGTAGGGGGCCTGATCGGCCACCCGGTCGATGGGGATCAGGGTGCCATCCATCAACACCAGACCCCAGCCGGAGCCGGTGGCGGTCCGCAGCGCCTCGGCCAGGCTGGGGCGCGCATCGCCAGCAGCCCGATGGTCTCTTGCACATACCGCCAGGCGGTGGCCACCCCGACCGTGAAGCTGGCCGCCAGCCGGGTGAAGGGCAGGTTGTCGTGCAGGTAGGCCAGTACCAGCAGGGCCTGCCGGGATGCTGACAGCCTCCGCCACCGGGACCGGATCTGGGACCGGTAGGCGGTGATGAGTTTGGCCACGTAGCGCAGGGTGTTGCTGGACAACGGCAGCACCGACCGGTAAGACAACACGCGAAGCTCCTGGCGTCGGATGATCTTGGTACATCAACCGAACAGCCAGGAGCTTCACCTATTCCACACTGGACACACCATCCCTACCCAGCCCCACCAGGATGGAAAAGGCTCCTTGATCGTGACAGCAGGGATTACTCGCCGCCCAGCGCGACCGGCCACAGCGGCATCCGCCGGACCATCCCGGTGGCCACGCGCCGGCCAGCCCGCTGATGGCGAACGCGGTCCAGCACGCGCCGTACGCGCCGGCCGGCCGGTGCAGGTCGGCGGCGATCCGTGCCGGCACGGCCACCTCGACCGGCCCGTACAGCAGGTAGAACACGAAGGTCAGCGCCAGCAGCGCGGCCAGCCGGGGCCGGGTCAGCAGCGCCCGCAGCCCGCTCCCGTCCGGCGACGACGGCCGGCCCCGCGCCGGCACCCGCCAGACGCTGACCGCCAGCACGTCGTGGTACGGCGCGAGCGGGGTCACGCAGGCGAGGCTGCCAGCCGGGCCGGCCCCGCCGTCAGCACCTTGTGAGCCGGGTCATATCCGCCTAAAGCGAAGCAAGCCGGGAGATCAGCGCGACCACGGCGACGACCAGGATCACCGCGGCCGGCACCGCGTTCTTCCCGGTGTCGCGCGCCCGGACGTGGTACACGAGCGCGCCGATCATCAGCAGCACCAGCCCGGCCGCGGCCAGCGCGCCCAGCCAGCGCACCCACAGCCCGATGACCAGGCCGATCGCGGCCGCCAGTTCGAGCACGCCGACGACCTGGTACAGCGTCTGGCTGAAGCCGAGGTGCCGGACCCGCGCGTACACGGAGTCCCGCCGCGCGATCTTGGGCGGCGAACCCGCGAGGAAGGTGAGCGCGAGCAGGATCGACAGGATCGCCGCGAGTACGGACATGGCGACACTATTCGCCCGCCGGTCGGGGTCGTCAATGCCGCCTGCCGGTCAGCGCATGTCGGGGCACACTGGCAGGAAGGAAGGAGGCGCGATGGTGGCCAGGGGAGTGACGGCAACGGCGACGGCGGACGGTGGCGGGGCACCCGAAGCGGAGATCGACCAACGACGGCTCCGCCTGGTCTTCAGCGGCCTCATGCTCGGGATGCTGCTCGCCGCGCTGGACCAGACGATCGTCGCGACCGCCCTCCCGCGCATCGTCTCCGACCTCGGTGGCCTCGCCCACCTGTCCTGGGTCGTCACCGCGTACCTGCTCGCCTCCACCGTCACCACCCCGCTGTGGGGCAAGCTGGGCGACCTGGTCGGCCGCAAGCTGATCTGGGTGACGGCGATCCCGCTGTTCCTGGCCGGCTCGCTGGTGTGCGGGCTGGCCCAGAACATGACCACGCTGATCGCCGGCCGGGCCGTGCAGGGCCTCGGCGGCGGCGGGCTGATGGTGACCGCGCAGGCGATCGTCGGCGACGTGGTGCCGCCGCGCGACCGCGGCCGGTACCAGGGCCTGTTCGGCGCGGTGTTCGGCGTCAGCAGCGTGGCCGGGCCGCTGCTCGGCGGCTTCTTCGTCGACCACCTGTCCTGGCGCTGGGTCTTCACGGTGAACCTGCCGGTCGGCGCGCTGGCGCTGGCCGCGTCGGTGTGGCTGCCGCGGGTCCGGGGCACGGCCCGCCCGGTCATCGACTACCTGGGCACCGCCACCATCGGCGGGTTCGCCACCTGCGTGGTGCTGGTCGCCTCGCTGGGCGGCAGCACGTACGCCTGGGGCTCGCCGGAGATCGTCGGGTTCGGCGTGGCCGCGGCGGTGTTCCTGGTGGCGTTCCTGGTGGTGGAGCGGCGGGCGCGGGAACCGGTGATGCCGCTGCGGCTGTTCCGGATCCAGCAGTTCACGCTGACCGGGGTGGTCGGGCTGATCCTCGGCTTCGTGATGTTCGGTTCGATCACGTACCTGCCGCTTTACCTGCAGATCGTGCGCGGCGCCAGCCCGACCTCGTCCGGCCTGCGGATGATCCCGATGATGGTCGGCGTGCTCGGCGCGTCGATCCTGTCCGGGCAGCTGATCAGCAGGAGCGGCCGGTACAAGGTGTATCCGGTGGTCGGCACGGCGGTGATGGCGTTCGGGCTGTACCTGCTGTCCCGCCTGGCCCTGCACACCGGCACGTGGGCGCAGAGCGCGTACCTGCTGGTGTTCGGACTGGGGATCGGCCTGACCATGCAGGTGCTGGTGCTGGTCGCGCAGAACGCCGTCGACTACTCCGACCTGGGCGTGGCCACCTCCACCTCGACGTTCTTCCGCAGCATCGGCGCGTCGTTCGGAACGGCCGTGTTCGGCGCGGTGTTCACGAACCGGCTCAACCACAACCTCACCGCCGACCTGCGCGGCCGCCCACTACCGCCCGGTGTGGACGCGGACACCCTGCGCGCCCATCCCGAGCTGCTGCACCGGTTGCCGCCGCCGACGCTGGCCGGATTCCTGCACGGCTATCTCGACGCGATCCAGACGATGTTCCTGGTCGCGGTGCCGTTCGCGGTGCTGGCGTTCCTGGTGACGCTGGCGTTCAGGGAGCAGCCGCTGCGCGGCGCGGTCAGCGCGCCCGACCTGGGCGAGGCGTTCGGGATGCCGGAGACCCGCAGCTCGGTGGACGAGGTGGAGCGGGCGCTGTCCCGGCTGCTGGACAAGACCAAGCTGCGGTACGCGCTCGCCCAGGTGGCACGGCGGGCCGGCGTGGACCTGGAGCCGCTGCCGTGCCTGATGCTGGGCGGCGCGCTACGGCACGGCCTGGCCACCCGGGAGGCCTTCACCGACCGGTACCGCCGCGCCGAGCCGGTCGACGTCGAGCGCGCGCTGCACACGCTGACCGTCCACGGCCTGCTGGCCACGGCCAACGGCGACGGGCGGTACCGGCTCACCGACGAGGGCACGCGGACCGCCCGCGTCCTGATCGACACCCGCCGGCAGATGATCTGCGAGCTGCTCGGCGACGGCGCCGACGAGCGGCACGCCGACCTGGCCGCCATGCTGACCCGGCTGGCCGGCAGCCTCGCCGACGACAACCGGGTACGCGACTCCGGTGCGAAGCAGGCGGCGTCTCAGACGTAGCGTTCGAGGATGCTCGACTCGGCCAGCCGGGACAGGCCCTCGCGCACGCTGCGGGCCCGGGCCTCGCCGACGCCCTCGACCGCCTGCAGGTCGTCCACGGTGGCCGCGAGCAGTTTCTGCAGGCCGCCGAAGTGGTCGACCAGCCGCTCGGTCACCATGCTGGGCAGCCGCGGCACCTTGGCGAGCAGCCGGAACCCGCGCGGGCTGACCGTGCCGTCCAGCGCGTCCGCCGAGGACGGGTACCCGAACCCCCGCGCGATCAGCGACAGGTCCAGCAGCTCGGTGGCGGACAGCGCGTCCAGCTCCACCAGAACGTCCCGCTCGGTGCGCGCCTTGCGGCCGGCCGGCGGCAGGTAGTCGCGGATGATGAGCTCGCGCTCGCCGTCCACGCCGGCCATCAGCTCGTCCAGCTGGAGGGCCAGCAGCCGCCCGTCGGTGCCCAGCTCGATGACGTAGCCCTCGATCTCGTCGGAGATCCGGCGGACCATCTCCAGCCGCTGTACCACCGCCATCGCGTCACGCAGCGTGACGAGATCCTCGATCTCCAGCGCGGACAGCGTGCCGGACACCTCGTCCAGCCGCAGCTTGTACCGCTCCAGGGTGGCCAGCGCCTGGTTGGCCCTGGACAGCAGCGCCGCGGAGTTCTCCAGCACGTACCGGCCCTCGACGTACAGCGCGATCAGCCGCATCGACTGGCTCACCGAGATGACCGGGTGGCCGGTCTGGGTGGCGACCCGCTCCGCGGTGCGGTGCCGGGTGCCGGACTCGTCGGTCGGGATCGACGGGTCGGGCATCAGGTGGACGCCGGCCTTCACGATCCGGGTACCGTCCGAGGACAGCACGATCGCCCCGTCCATCTTGGCCAGCTCGCGCAGCCTGGTCGCGGTGAACTCCACGTTCAGCGGGAACCCACCGGTGCACAGCGCCTCGACTTCCTTGTCATAGCCGAGGACGACCAGGCCGCCGGTGTTCCCACGGAGGATCCGCTCCAGTCCGTCGCGGAGATCGGTCCCCGGTGCGACCAGGGCCAGCGTCGACCGGAGCCGGCCCTCACGGTCGGAAGACGGCACGGCGCAACCCCCTCGTCGGTCGTCGGTGTGAGTCCCTGCCAGACGCATTGTGTCACGGCACTCGCATTCGATCCGTGAACCGGTCGGTACGGAACGGGAAAGGACAGGGTGTGACGAGCCTCTCGCCCCAGCCCGCACGGCAGACCGACGCCGAGCTGATCGCCGAGTCGTGGCGCGCGCCCGACGTGTTCGCGGCGATCTTCGATCGGCATGCCCGGACGCTGTACCGGTACCTGGGCCGGCGGGTGGGCAGGGAGACCGCCGACGACCTGCTCGGCGAGACCTTCCTGATCGCCTTCGACCGCCGCCACCGGTACGACCCGGACCAACCGAACGCCCTTCCGTGGCTGTACGGCATCGCCACCAACCTGTTGCGCCGGCACTGGCGCGCGGAAGCACGCAGGTACGAGGCGCTGGCCAGGGCCGGCGCGCACGTCGCGATGGAAGCGCCGGACGACGAGGTGACCGACCGGGTGGTCGCTCGGGCGGCAGCGCCCGAACTGGCCGCCGGTCTCGCCGGACTGGCCCGGCGGGACCGCGACGTGCTGCTGCTCTACGCCTGGGCCGACCTCGGGTACGCCGAGATCGCCACGGCGCTCGGCATCCCGGTCGGGACCGTCCGGTCGCGGCTGCACCGGGCCCGCGCCCGCCTCCGTACCGCGCTCGGCCCGTCGGTGCCCCTCACGAACGCGGGAGAGTCACACCATGGATGAGATCGACCTGCTGAAGGAGTTCGGTCCCGAGCCCGAGGACCCGGAGCCGCAGGTCCTGCACGCCGCGCGGAACGCGCTGGTGCGGCGCGCCGCCGGCCGGCCGCCGTTTCTGGCCGTCCTGGCCGGCGGGCGGCGGTACCGTGCGCTGGCGCCGGCCTTCGCAATCGCCGCCGTGGCGGCGGTCGTGGGCGGCGCGGCCCTGATCGGCCGGATTCCGGGCGGCACCCCGGCCGGGAGCCCGTCCGCCTCCGCCCCGGCGTCCCCGACCGCGACCGCCTCGCCGACCGGCAGGCCCATGCCCAGGGAACTGGCGGCGCTGGCCGACCAGATCATCACCCGGGCCCGGCAGCGCAGCATCCCGGCCGGCAAGTACCTGTACTCCAAGTGGACCGACGGCACCGACGTCGTGGAAACCTGGGAGCCGTCCGACCAGAACGCCACCTGGTACTTCCGGGAGAACGGCGGATCGCCCACGCTGCGGAGCGGCGACGCCGTCCTGGACGCCCACACGCGCGCCGAACTGACCCAGGGACCGGACCAGTTCCTCGCCGAGTTCCGGAACGACCCGGACACGGTCTTCCACACGCTGGAAGACCTGCTGGTGGGTCCCAGCTACGGCCCGCTGATGACGGGGGCTCAGCGCTCCACCGGCTTTCAGGTCATGCTGAAGCTCCCCGGCATCACGTTCCACGCGTCGATCCCCACCCACGCCGGCGTCCAGGGCGCGGCATTCACCTACCGCGACCGGTCGAACCTGGAGACCGACATCATCGTCGACCCGGAGACGGGCGACGTGATCGGCGAGACAGGGCCGCACACCGTGGACGGCGGGCCGAGCGGCGACCGCCCGACGGTCCCCTGGTCGACCAGCACGATCTCGGTGGTGAGCACGCACCCGTAGGTCAGTTCGCGGGCTTGGTCAGGCGCAGCGCGTCGGCCAGGTTGTCCACCTCGGTCACCCGCACCCCCTTCGGGTAGGGGCCGCAGCCCGCCGGCACCAGGGCGCGGGTGAAGCCCAGCCGGGCCGCCTCGGCGAGCCGGCGGCCCACCCCGCCCACCCGGCGCACCTCGCCGGCCAGCCCGACCTCGCCGACCGCCACCAGGTCGGACGGCAGGGCCTTGTCGCGGGCCGCCGAGGCCACCGCCAGCGCGATCGCCAGATCGGCGGCCGGCTCGGTGACCCGCATACCGCCCACGGTCGCGGTGAACACGTCCGACTCGCCGAGCGGGACGCCGCAGCGGCGGGACACCACCGCCAGCACCATCGCCACCCTGCCGCTGTCCAGGCCGGACACGGCCCGCCTGGGCTGCGGCAGGTTCGTCTTCGCCACCAGCGACTGCACCTCGGCCAGCAGCGGCCGCCGCCCCTCCACCACCACGGCCAGGCAGGTGCCGGGCACCGGCTGCGGCTGGCGGGAGGTGAACAGCCCGGACGGGTCGGCGAGCCCGCGGATGCCGCCGTCGTGCAGTTCGAAGCAGCCCACCTCGTCGGCGGCCCCGTACCGGTTCTTCACCCCGCGTACCAGCCGCAGCGTGGAGTGCCGGTCGCCCTCGAAGTGCAGGACGACGTCGACCAGGTGCTCCAGCAGCCGGGGCCCCGCGATCCCGCCGTCCTTGGTGACGTGCCCGACCAGGATGGTGGCGAGGCCCCGCTCCTTGGCCACCGCGATCAACGTGGAACTGACCGCGCGGATCTGGGTGACCCCGCCGGCCGCGCCGTCCACCGCCGGTGACGCGACGGTCTGCACCGAGTCGACCACCAGCAGGCCGGGCTTGACCGCGTCCAGGTGCCCGAGCACGGCCGACAGGTCGGTCTCGGCGGCCAGGTACAGGTCGGGATGCAGCGCGCCGGTCCGCTCGGCCCGCAGCCGCACCTGCGCCACCGACTCCTCGCCGGTGACGACCAGCGCCCTGCCGGCGTCGGCGTACCGCCGCGCCACCTCCAGCAGCAACGTCGACTTGCCCACCCCGGGCTCGCCGGCGAGCAGCACCACCGCGCCGGGCACCAGGCCGCCGCCGAGCACCCGGTCCAGCTCGTCCACGCCGGTCGGCCGCGACCTGGCCGCCTCGACGTCGATGTCCACGATGGGCCGTGCCGGCGCGCTCACCGGTCCGGCCGCGACGGTCTTCAGCGCGGCACGCCCCGCGCCCACCTCGACCAGCGTGCCCCACGCGGCGCATTCCGGGCACCGACCCAGCCACTTGGCGGCGGCGTACCCGCACTCCTCGCACCGGTACGCGTGACGTTCCTTCACCGAAGCCATGACCGCAACCTAGCGGCCGGGTACGACAAAACTTCGTACCTACTCGCCGCCGGAGTCGTCGGACGGCGCCACCGGCGGCACCCAGCTCGGGATCGGCGAGCGCGGCGCCGGGCTGCTCGGCGTGTTCATCGGCAGCCGCAGCGTCACGGAGCCGGCCTTCTCGAACCGGAACGTCACGCTGATGACCGAGTTCGGGGTGAGGTTCTTCGTCAGGTTCCGCAGCTCCAGGTGCGGGCCGTCGTCGGCGAGGCGTACCAGCGCCTGCGCGGGCACCTTCACGTCCACCGGGCGGCCGGCCGGCGCGGAGGGGGACGGCGACGCGGTCGGGCGGGCCGAGCCGGACGGGGTCGCCGAGCCGCCCGCGGACGGGGTGGGCGACGTGCTGCCGGACGGTGTCGGGGACCCGGACAGCGAGGCCGACGGGGACGGGCTGCCCGACGCCGAGGCGGTCGCCTGCGGTGTGGCGGACCCGGACGGCCTGGGGCTGTTCAGTGGCTGGGCGCCGGGCTCGCTGCCGACCAGTACCACCGAGCGGGCCGCGTCGGTCGACACGCCGACCAGCCGGTCGTCGGAGTCGCCGAAGTTGGTCAGCCACACGTTCAGCGGCGCGTCGCCACCCTCGCTCCAGATCCCGGTCTCGGAGTACGCCACCATCGCGTTCCGCACGCCGAGGTGGCCGAGGTCGGCGTCGGCGCCGCGGATGGTCGGCTTGATCTTCGCGGTCTCGGCGAGCTGACCGGCGCCGCAGGCCGCGAGGACCGGAACGAGTGCGATACCGGAGGCGGCGAGCACGGCGGTGCCACGCCGGAGCCTGATCAAGCCGCTCACGATGCGTTTCCTCCTGGGAAGCCGGAACCGGCCCCAGCGTATCCGGCCCGCGCGGGCCGCCCGTCGCGGGGCGGTACCGGCGTGCTCAACCGACCGCGACCCCGCCGGCCGCGAGCAGCAGCACCACGTCAACGCCGGCCGCGACCAGCACGGATCGGAACGCCCACCGCGAGTCCGGGCGGCTCAGGCCGGCCCACAGGCCGGCGGCCAGCACCGTACCGGCCAGGACGAACCCGACCAGGTCGAGGGCGCGTGGATGGCCGGGCGGCGCGAACGCGAGCACGCACGAGGCCGCCAGCAGCAACACGCCGGCCGCGACCGCGCTGCCCGTCCTGCCCAGCCGGTGCGGCAGCCCGCGTACGCCGGTGGCGGCGTCGCCGGCCAGGTCGGGCAGGGTGTTCGCGAAGTGCGCGCCGGAACCGAGCAGGCTCCCGGTCGCCACCAGCCAGACCGGGGGCGCGGGATGGCTCGGCAGGCCGGTCACCGCGAACGCGGGGGCGATGCCGAAGGCGACCGCGTACGGCAGCACCGAGACCGGCGTGGACTTGAGCCCCAGGTTGTACGCCCACGCGAAGGCCACGGCGACCAGGTGCAGGAGGCCGGCGACCAGGCCGGACAGCAGCGACAGCGGGACGCAGGCGGCGACGGCGACGAGCGCGGCGGCACGCACGGCCCGCGGGCTGACCGCCCCGGTGGCGACGGGCTTGTCGGTCCGCCCGGTGGCGGCGTCCCGGTCCCGGTCCACGTAGTCGTTGGCCCAGCCGACGGACAGCTGGCCGGCCAGCACCGCCGAACCGGCCGCGAACAGCCCCGGCACATCCCGCCCGACACCCGCCGACAGCGCGACGACCACCGCGGTGACCGCGACCGCCGGCTCCGGATGTGAGGACGCCACCAGCGCGCGGACCATTCGCATCGGGTAAGTGTCCCGCGCGGACCCTGCCTACCGCCGCCGCGGCCGGCCCGAAAATGTCAGGGGGTCGGTGTTGACTCTCCAGCCATGAGGCAGCGGCGGTTCTCACCTGGCGATGTCGTACACCTCGAGCGTGATCGGCGCGCCGGGCACGGCGTTCGGCTGGATCCGGTGGATCAGCCCGTTGGGCTGGACGAACACGGCCGTCGGCGAGTCGGTCGCGACGCCGAAGGCGGCGGTCAGCGAGCTGGTCCTGTCGATGACGGCGCGGACCCGGCCGGGCGCGTCGCCGGGCAGCACCGGCGGGCCGCTGTGGCCCACGGCCACGACGTTGATGGAGGCGTCGCGGGTCCGGTCGATCACGTCCTGCAGCAGCGTGGCGCAGCTGGGACACGCGTCGGGGAACAGCAGGATCACCGCCGGGCGGATGCCGCGCAGGGCGAGCAGGTTGCCGTCGGCCTCGGGGAGCGTGACGTCGGGCACGTTGCCCTGTTCGTGGCCCGCGGGCACCTTGGCGCGGGCGAGCGGCGCGGAGTGCGCGGGCCGGGTGCCGCTGCGCAGGCCGAAGGTCATCCCGACGGCGAGCGAGCTGATCATCAGTAGCGCGACAAGGAGGGGAACCAGTGGGCCGCGGCGGCCGTCGGCGATGAAGATCCGGCGCAGGAACGCCCGGCGCCGTGCCACCCGGCGCTCCCGCCGGAGGGCCGCGGCATCGGCGTCCAGTTCCCTGGCGTCGTCGGGGATGACGATGTCGTCCAGCCAGTCCGGGGGGAGATCATCGCGATCACCCGGTCCAGTCATGCGTGATCGCCTCCCTCGCGGGCGGGTGGAGAGAGCTTGCTCCCTCAAGAGTCGCTCAGCATCGGCTCGCGCGCTACATGCCTAGGGGTCGTCCGTTGTCCGTTCGGCCCGTAGTCGATCGGTCACAGCCTGAGGCATTGCAGAAATCCTTGCCGTTGTCAAGCCTCGCGTTAGGCCCTGACCTGCGGCGATGCGGTTCTCGGGGGTCCCGGTGGGATAACCGATCGTGTTAGAATTGCCACAGCGAAAGGGGTTTCCGACTCATGACGTTCACTGTGGGTGAGACTGTCGTCTACCCCCATCATGGGGCTGCGCGAATCGAGGCTATCGAGAAGCGGGTCATCAACGGCCAGGAGAAGGAATATCTGGTCCTGAAGGTCGCCCAGGGCGACCTGACGGTACGGGTGCCCGCGGACAACGCCGAGATCGTCGGCGTTCGCGATGTGGTTGGCCAGGAAGGGCTCGACAAGGTCTTCGAGGTGCTGCGCGCGCCGCACACCGAGGAGCCGACGAACTGGTCCCGGCGGTACAAGGCGAACCTGGAGAAGCTTGCTTCCGGTGACGTCAACAAGGTCGCGGAAGTCGTGCGTGACCTGTGGCGTCGCGATCGTGAGCGCGGACTCTCCGCCGGAGAGAAGCGCATGCTCGCCAAGGCCCGGCAGATACTGGTCAGTGAGCTGGCGCTGGCCGAGAACACCAACGAGGACAAGGCTGAGGCGCTTCTCGACGAAGTGTTGGCAAACGCGTCTTAGCTCGACAACAAACAGATACCAGGGGAAGCCCGGTGAGTTCCGCGGCGCTGCTCCTCGCCGGCGGGCGCGGGGAACGGCTTCGGGCCGGGATTCCCAAGGCTTTCTGCCTGCTCGACGGGGTGCCGTTGCTGGTGCACGGCTTACGTGCGCTGGCCGGCGCCGACGTCGACCTGCTGGTGGTCGTCGTACCGGAGGGCCACGAACCCGAGACCGAACGAGCGCTGAGCCGCTGGCTCCCTGAGACCAAAGCGCTGATCGTGAGCGGGGCCCGGACCCGCCACGGTTCGCTGCACCGCGGCATGTCCGTCATCGCCGCCGACCTCGTCCTCGTCCACGACGTGTCCCGCCCGCTGGCCGCGCCCGACCTGGCGGTCGCGGCGCTGCGGGCGGTACGGGACGGCGCCGACCTGGCCCTGCCCGTGACCGAGGTCGTCGAGACCGTCAAGATCGTCGACCCCTCCGGCGAGGTGCGCGAGACCGTACCCCGGGAGACCCTGCGGCGGGTGCAGACCCCGCAGGCGGTGCGGTGGGAGGCCTACGCCGCCGCCCACGCCGACTGCGCCGACCTCGACACCGACGACGACACGCCGCTGGCCGGCACCACCGCCGCGGTCGCCTACCTGGACGGCCACGACGACGCCTTCCCCGTCGTCCGCCCCCACGACCTGGCCCTGGCCGAGGCGATCCTCGCCGGCCGACGCCAGTAGACCCAGCGCCCGGCCCCTTCAGTGTCACGATCAAGGAGCTGTGTCCGCGTTGTCGCATGAAAACCCGGGCACAACTCCTTGATCGTGGCGCGGTCGGGTAAAGGGGCCGGGCAAAAGGGGATCGGGCAACGTTGGGTGGGTGCCGTTGGGTGGGTGCCGTACTAGCTTGTCTTGCGGTCGTCGCGGAGTACCTCGCGGAGCTCGGCGGCGAGCTTGACCGGCTGGCGGAGTACCGCGCCGGGCAGGTGCACCAGGAAGCGCACCGGGTGGCGGGCCATCCGCCTGGCCAGCCGGATCGGCTTGGTGAGCAGCCGCTGCTCCAGGTCGTGCAGGTACGCCGTGCGCAGGTCGTCCGCGGCGTGCCGGACCTCGTGGCCGCAGTTCGTGCACCGGGTCGAGGCGAGCAGCCGGCCGGCGTAGTGCAACTCGTGCACGGTGGTCCGGTGGCAGGCCGTGCAGGTCAGCTCCACCCGGTGGGTCGTGCCGTTCATGCTGGTCACCTCCCCTCAGTTCGGGTCGTAGCGGGCGAGCGCGAGCAGGCGTTCCGCCAGGAACAGGTCCTGCGGGTACGTGATCTTGATGTTGCGCACGTCGCCGGGCAGGCAGTGCACCCGCAGGCCGCCGTACCGCTCGATGCACGCCGACGTGTCGGTGCCGCTGAACCGGTCCGCTGCCGCCCGCTCGTACATCTCCAGCAGCGGTCCGGCCTGGAAGGCCTGCGGTGTCTGCACCCTGACCAGCCGGGACGCCGGCACCGGGGTCAGCCCCTCCGGCGCGGACCGCATCGCGTCGTCCAGGTCCAGGCCGGGGATGGCCGCCCCGTACAGCCGGGCCGTGGTGATCGTCTCCGCGATCAGCCGCCGGCTGGCCAGCGGCCGCGCGCCGTCGTGGATGGCGACCACGTCGATCTCGCCGGACTCGATCGCCGGGGCGAGGTGGCGCAGGGCGGCGTACTCCGACCCGTGCCGGTCACAGCCCCCGTCGACCAGCTCGATCCCGGCCCTGACCTCGCGGTCCAGGGTCTCGGCGGCGATCGCCCTGTCCTCCGCCCGTACCACCAGCACCAGCCGCCCCACCTCGGCGACGGAGGCGAACGCGTTCAGCGCCCACGAGATCACCCGCCGGCCGGCCAGCGGCAGGTACACCTTGTTGCCGGCGGCGCCCAGCCGCGACCCGCTCCCGCCGGCGAGGACGACGGCGGCGGCGGTCGGCGGCGCGGACAGCGGTTCGGACACCAACTGACCGTATCCGTTCGCCCTGTTCACGGGCACCTCAGCCCAGCAGGCGGGACGGGTCGGCGACGACCTCGCGCAGCGTGGCCAGCAGCCGCGCCGCGTCGGCGCCGTCCACGATCCGGTGGTCCACGGTCAGCCCGGCCGTGCAGCGGGTACGGATCGCGATCCCGCCGTGCCGTACCACCGGGCGCTGCTCGACCGCTCCCAGCGACAGCGCCGTGGCCTGCGGCGGCGTGAGTAGGGCCTGGAACGCCGCCACCCCGAAGCCGCCCAGGTTCGACAGGGTGGTGGTGGCCCCGGCCAGGTCGTCGCCGGACAGCCGGCCCGACCTCGCCCGGTCCACCACCGCCCTGACCCGCGCGTCCAGCGCGGCGATGCCCTGGCGGTCGGGGTCAGGGACCACCGGGGCCAGCAGGCCGATCGCGGTGTCCACCGCGATCGCGACCCCCACCCGCTGCTGCGGTACGGCCTGGTCCTGCTGCCAGAGGGCATGCAGGTCCGGGTGTTCCCGCAGGGCCAGGGCGAGCGCCCTGACGAACAGGGCCGTCCACCCGACCCGGCCGCGCGCCGCCTCCAGCGCGTCCAGCTCCAGGTCGGCGTAGACGGTGAACTGCGGTACCGCCGCGCTCGCGGTGACCGTCCGGTTGACCGCCGCCCGGATCGCCTGGCGGCGCGCCCCGAGCGCGTCGGCGAAGGCGGGCGAGCCGGATCCCACCGGTGCCTCCGGCGCTGCTTCCGCGGCCGCCGCCTCGGCGGGCTGGACGGGCTCGGCCGTCGTGGCGGCCCGGTCGACGTCGTGGACGGTGACGACGCCGTTCGGGCCGGTACCCGTCACGTCGTCGATGCGGACGCCCAGCTCGGCGGCCCGGCGGCGGGCCCTGGGCACCGCCGGCTTCGGGCCCTGCCGGGACGGCGGGGACGCGACGGGCGCCTCCACGCTGTCCGGTGTGGACGTGTCGGCGAACAGGTCGTCGAGCAGCGCGTCGGCCTCGGTGGCCAGGTACGCCATCGGCTCGCCGACCGGCACGGTGGCCTCGGCGGCGGCGACGATGCGGGTGAGGGTCCCGTCGACCGGCGACTCGACCTCCATGTCGACCTTGTCGGTCATCACCTCGCAGACGACCTCGCCGGCCCGTACCGGCTCGCCCTCGCTCTTGTGCCAGGTCAGCACCGAGCCCTCGACCATGGTCATCGACATCTTCGGCATGACCAGCGGTACCTCCCGCATCAGCCCTCCTTCACCAGCGACCGCGCGGCCTCGACCAGGTCGTCCACCTGCGGCACGCTGGCGCGCTCGAGCTGCGGGGCGTACGGGATCGGCGCGTCCAGCCCGCACAGCCGGCGGATCGGCGCGAGCAGCGAGTAGAGCGCGTCCGACTCGGTGATCCGCGCCGCGATCTCGCTCATGTACCCGCAGGTCAGCGGGGCTTCCTGGGTGAGCAGCACGCGGCCGGTGGCGCGGACGGCGGAGAGCACGGTTCCGGTGTCCAGCGGGGTGAGCGTGCGCGGGTCGACCACGGTGGCGGCGATGCCCTCGCCGGCCAGCCGGTCGGCAGCCTCGACCGCCCGCGGCACCATCACGCTGGTCGCCACGATCGTCAGGTCGCCGCCCTCGCGCAGCACGGCGGCCTCGCCGAGCGGCACCCGGTACGGCTCCTCCGGCACCTCGCCGCTGGCCTTGTACAGCACCTTGTGCTCCAGGAAGACCACCGGGTTGGGGTCGTCCAGCGCGGCCAGCAGCAGGCCCTTGGCGTCGTACGCCGAGGACGGCATCACCACCTTGAGCCCGGGCACGTGCGCGAACCACGTCTCCAGCGACTGCGAGTGCTGCGCCGCCGCGCCGGTGCCGGAGCCACCGGGCGCCCGGAGCACCATCGGCACGCTGGCCGCGCCGCCGAGCATGAAGTGGATCTTCGCGGCCTGGTTGACGATCTGGTCCATGGCCTGGGCGGTGAAGTCGGAGAACTGGATCTCCACCACCGGCCGCATCCCGACCAGCGCCGCGCCGACCGCCGCGCCGACGATGCCGAGCTCGGAGATCGGCGTGTCGCGGACCCGTTCCGGCCCGAACTCCTCCAGCATCCCGGTGCTCACCCCGAACGCCCCGCCGTACACGCCCACGTCCTCGCCGAGCAGGAACACCCGCTCGTCGGAGCGCATGGCCTGGCTGAGCGCCTCGCGCACCGCCTCCGCGTACGTGATGGTCCGTGCGCTCACCGCGTCGCCACCTCCGCGTACACCGCGTCGAGCAGGTCGTCGGCCCTGGCGTCCGGCGCGGCGCTGGCCTCCCGGACGGCGGCCCGGACCGCCTCCCGCGCGCCGGCCCGCACCGCCTCGATCTCCTCCGCCGACAGCGTTCCGGCCGCCGCCTCCTCGAACCGGACGATCGGGTCGCGGCCCTTCCAGTCCTCGATCTCGTCCCGGGTGCGGTACCGGTTTTTGTCCGATTTGGAGTGTCCCTTCCAGCGGTACGTCCGCGCCTCGATCATCGTCGGCCCGTCGCCGGCGCGGGCCCGCTTCACCGCCGCCGCGACCGCGTCGTGCACGGCCTGCACGTCGTTGCCGTCGACGGTGCCGCCGGGGATGCCGTACCCGGCGGCCCGCTCGGACAGGTCGGTGACCCGGGTGGCCAGCCGCTGCGCCATCGACATGCCGTAGTGGTTGTTCTCGCAGAGCAGGATCAGCGGCAGGTCCCAGATGGCGGCCAGGTTGGCGGCCTCGTGGAAGGCGCCCTCGTTGGTGGCGCCGTCGCCGAAGAAGCTGACCACCACGTTGTCCGCACCGCGCAACCGCTGTGCGAGCGCGGCCCCGGCGGCGATCGGGATGCCGCCGGCGACGATGCCGTTGGCGCCGAGGTTGCCGGTGGCGACGTCGGCGATGTGCATGGAGCCGCCGCGGCCCCGGCAGTACCCGGTGTCCTTGGCCAGCAGCTCGGCCATCATCCGGGTGAGGTCGGCGCCCTTGGCGATGCAGTGCCCGTGCCCGCGGTGGGTCGAGGTGATGAGGTCGCCGTCGCGGAGGGCGGCGCACGCGCCGGTGGCGGTGGCCTCCTGCCCGATGGACAGGTGCATCGTCCCGTGCATCAGCCCGCGGGCGAACAGGTCGTCGACGGCCTCCTCGAACACCCTGATCCGCCACAGGGTCTCCAGCGTCCGGCGGGCGGTCGCCGGATCGGCGGCCAGCTGGGTCACGGCCAGCCTCCTCACATATGTGACTAGATACGCACGTACGTCCGTCACATGGGTAACATGCCCGTCATCGCCTGTAAAGGGGCTCGGGTCGGACCGGCCGGCTACGGCAAGATGGCCGCATGCGCACACTCGCTGGAGTCGGGGTCAGCCCGGGGACCGCGACCGGTCCGGTCGTCACGTTCGTCCCGGTGACCATCACGGAACCGCCGGCGGAACCCGCGCCGGCCGACCCCGCGGCCGAGGCCGCCCGGGTGCGGGAGGCGATCACGTCGGTCGCCCAGGACCTGGAACGCCGGGCCGGGTCCGCCACCGGCGACAGCGCCGACGTGCTCCAGGCCACCGCGATGATCGCCGCCGATCCCGGCCTGAGCGAGATGGTGGACGGCATGGTCGCCCAGGGCACGCCCGGCGACCGGGCGGTGTGGGAGGCCATGAACGGGTTCCGCGAACTGCTGGCGGCCTCCGGCGGGTACCTGGCCGAGCGGGTCGCCGACCTCGACGACGTGCGCGACCGGATCATCGCCACCCTGCACGGCGAGCCGATGCCCGGCATCCCCGCCCCGCACTACCCGTTCGTGCTGGTCGCCAGGGACCTCGCCCCGGCCGACACCGCCACGCTGGCACCCGGGCAGGTGCTCGCGCTGGTCACCGAGCAGGGCGGCCCGACCAGCCATACCGCGATCCTGGCCAAGGCGCTCGGCATCCCCGCCGTGGTGGCCTGCCCGGGCGCGCTGGAACTGGCCGACGGCACCAACGTCATCGTGGACGGGGCGAAGGGCCAGGTCACCGTCGACCCCGACGACGAGGCCACCCGCGAGGCCAAGCGGCTGGCGGCGCTGCGGGCGGCGCTGCCGACCACGATCGCCGGCAAGGCCGCCACCACCGACGGGTACGAGATCCCGCTGTACGCCAACATCGGCGACGCGGCCGGCATGGCCGGTGCGATGACCGTCGGCGCGGGCGGGGTGGGGCTGTTCCGCACCGAGTTCCTCTACCTCGACCGGGCCGTCGAGCCGACCCGGGAGGAGCAGGTCAGGGCCTACCGGGCGGTGTTCGACCAGGCCGGCGGGCGGCGGATCGTGGTCCGCACGCTGGACGCGGGCGCCGACAAGCCGCTCGCCTTCCTCGACCTGGGCGAGGAGCCGAACCCGGCGCTGGGGGTGCGCGGGTTCCGTACCGCCAAGGTCCGCCCCGACATCCTGGAGAACCAGCTCGCCGCGATCGCCGAGGCGGCCGACGGCGCGGACGCCGAGGTCTGGGTGATGGCGCCGATGGTCGCCACCATCGAGGAGGCGATGGACTTCGCCGGCAGGGCGCACGGGCACGGGTTGGAGAACGCCGGGATCATGGTCGAGGTGCCGGCGATCGCGCTGACCGCCCGGCACGTGATGGGCCTGGTGGACTTCGTCTCGATCGGCACCAACGACCTGGGCCAGTACGCGATGGCAGCCGACCGGATGTCCGGGCCGCTGGCCCCGCTGCTGTCGCCATGGCAGCCGGCCATGCTCGAACTCGTCCGGATGACCGCCGAGGCCGGCATCGACCAGGAGACCCCGGTCGGCGTGTGCGGGGAGGCGGCCGGCGATCCCGCGCTCGCGGTGGTGCTGATGGGGCTCGGCGTGACGAGCCTGTCGATGGCGCCACGCTCGCTGCCCGAGGTGGCCGAGGTGATCGCCAGCGTCTCGCTGGACCACGCGCGGCTGCTGGCGGCCAAGGCGGTGGCCGCGCCGACCGCCACGGTCGGCCGGCACGTGGTCCGGGCCGGCATCCCGCGGCTGGCCGAACTGGGCCTGTAGCCGCCGCGCACCGCTGATCGTCACCGGACCGGTCGTCGCCGGCCCGGTGGTCCGGCATGTCCGGACCCCTTGCCTGTGTCGGCCATCACATGCTACGAAGTGCCGAACGAACGTGCGGAACTCATCACGGATGTGAGAATGCCTGCCCCGAGGGACGACATCGAGCTGGTCAAGGCGGCCCGACTGTACTTCCAGGACGGTCTGTCGCAACAGGAGGTGGCCCAGCACCTGGGCACCAGCCGGTCCAACGTGTCCCGCATGCTCACCGCCGCCCGCGAGCGGGGAATCGTGCAGATCCGGATCTTCGACCCGGCCGGCCGCGACGGCGAGCTGGAGGAGCAACTGGTGCACCGGTTCGGGCTGAGCGAGGCGCGGGTCGCCGCGTTCGAGCCCGGGCAGCCGCCGCTGGCCAGGACCGGCCAGCTCGGCGCGGCCTGGCTGCTCGACTCGCTGCGCGACGGGCAGACGCTCGCGCTGTCCTGGGGTACCGCGCTCCAACACCTGGTCTGGGCGACCACCACCGACCGGCCCCGGCACGTCGAGGTGGTGCAGCTGGTCGGCGGCCTGTCGCCGGTGTCGGCGGCCACCACCGGCCAGGAACTGGTCCGCGAGATGGCGGCACGGCTCGGCGCCAGCTACCGGTACCTGCACGCGCCTGCCCTGTTCGAGTCGCCGGCCGCGATGCGCGCGCTGGCCAGGGAGCGGGCGGTGGCCGACGCGCTGGACGCGGCCCGGCACGCCGACATCGCGCTGGTCGGCATCGGCGCGGCCGGCGTCGGGTCGTCGGCGTACATCCTCGAGGCGATGAACCTCTCGGCGGCCGAGCGGGAGGAGTTCTGGGCCGGCCACCCGGTCGGCGACGTGTGCGCGCGGTACTACGACCTCGCCGGCAAGCCGGTGCCCGGGCCCGTCGAGGACCGGGTGCTCGCCGTCGACCTCGCCGACCTGCGCCGCATCCCCACCGTGGTGGGCGTGGCCACCGGCAAGGAGAAGGCGCCGGGAATGCTCGGCGCACTCCGCGGCGGCGTGGTGGACGTGCTGGTGTGCGACGCCTCCGCCGCCCGCGCCGTGCTGGTGCTGGACCGCGAGGAAGGGGCCGTCCCGTGAACGCCATCGTCGCGGTCTTCCTCGCCCTCGGCGCGGCCTGGGCGCTCCAGTGGTGGCTGACCTTCCAGCAGGCCCGCCGGTTCCAGCGGGCCCTGCGCGACCTGCGCGGCGCCGGCCGTACCGCCGTGGGCATGGCCCGCCGCCGCGGTCGCCGCGCGTACGTCGCGCTCGCCGTGGACGACGACGACATCGTCGTTGGAGCGCTCCAACTCGCCGGCAGGACGGTCTTCGCCGGCCCCCGCCCGGTGCCCGCGCTGATCGGCAGGACCCTGCGCCAGCTGTCCACTCCGGACGACACGCTGCCGGCCAAGGCGGCGGCGCACGCGGCCAGCTTCCTGTACCGGAAGCGCTCGCGGCCGAAGGGAGGTGAGAGCGGCATCGTCACGCCCCTGTCCCCGGCACCCTCGCAAGGAGACGAGAATGCTGCTGGCTCCTGAAACGAAGTACTCCAATCCCAGTGGTATCAACGGCACGCTGGCCCATTGGGCCGAAGACTTCATCGGTGTCTTCCAGAAAGGCGCCGAACAGTTCACCGGACTGGTGACCGGCATCATCCCGTTGCTGATCGTGCTGCTCACCGCCGTCAACGCGGCGATCAGGCTGATCGGCCCGGAGCGCATCGACAGGCTCGGGCAGGTCGCCGGCCGGTCCGGCCTCCGCTACTACCCGCTGCGGTACCTGCTGCTGCCGGTGCTGTCGGTGTTCTTCCTGACCAACCCGATGGCCTACACGATGGGCCGGTTCCTGCCGGAGAAGCACAAGCCGGCGTTCTATGACTCGTCGGTCAGCTTCGTCCACCCGATCCTCGGGATCTTTCCGCACGCCAATCCCGGCGAGTACTTCGTTTACGCGGGGATCGCCGCCGGCATCACCAGGCAACACCTGCCGCTCGGTGACCTGGCCGTCCGGTACTTCTACGTCGGCCTGCTGATCATCTTCATCCGCGGCATCCTCACCGAGCTCATCACCGGCGCGCTGCTCCGCCGCGAGGCGGACACCGAAGGCGAGCCTTCCGTTGGCGGACAGGAGGTGGCGACGGCATGACCACCGAGACCGTCGACCAGGGCAGCCCGCGCCGCGCGCCGCGGCGAGGCGCGTTCGACACGTTCAACACCGTGCTGGTGCGCATCGGCAAGGGCGTCGGTGGCGTCGTTGGAGCGCTCTACCAGGCCGGCCGCGACACCATCGACACGGTGATCCGGAACGTGCTGCCGTTCATGGCGTTCATCGCGTTCCTCATCGGGCTGATCCTCAAGACCGGCATCGGCGACTGGATCGCGCACGGGCTCACCCACATCGCCACCAGCCTCCTCGGGCTGCTGCTGATGAGCATCGTGTGCGCGCTGCCGGTGCTGTCCCCGCTGCTCGGTCCCGGCGCGGTCATCGCGCAGATCGTCGGGACGCTGATCGGCGTGCAGATCGGGCGCGGCTCGATCCCGCCGCAGTACTCGCTGCCGGCGCTGTTCGCGATCAACTCGCAGGTCGGCTGCGACTTCATCCCGGTGGGCCTGTCGTTGGGCGAGGCCGAGCCGAAGACCGTCGAGATCGGCGTGCCGGCCGTGCTGTTCAGCCGGCTCATCACCGGCCCGCTCGCCGTGGTCATCGCGTACCTGGCCAGCTTCGGCCTGTACAGCAAGTGAAGTGAGAGGGGAACCGTCGTGTCCGACTACAAGTCCGTCCGGATCGAGGCCGGCCGCGGTGGTTGGGGTGGTCCGCTGGTGATCACCCCGACCGCCGACCGCCCGCTGATCTACTCGGTGACCGGCGGCGGCATCCACCCGGTGGCGCGGCGCATCGCCGAACTCACCGGGGGTGAGCCGTTCGACGGGTTCAAGAGCAACGCGCCGTTCGACAAGATCGCGGTGGCGGTCATCGACTGCGGCGGCACCGCCCGCGTCGGGGTGTACCCGATGAAGAAGGTGCCGACCGTGGACATCCACGCCGCCTCGCCGTCCGGGCCGCTCGCCGCGTTCATCACCGCTGACCTGTTCGTGTCCGGAGTGAAGCCGGAGAACATCGCGGAGAGTTCGTGAGCGTCAAGTACGCCACCACGGTGACCAGGGTGGGACCGCTGGTAGGCGACTTCTCCGCCGCCGGGGTGCTGGTGTGGTTCGCCGAGGGGGCGCCGGACGAGCTGCACGAGTTCTCGGTGCTGCACGAGCCGGAGGTGCGGACCGGCGGGGTGGCGCCGGGCGACGAGGTACGGATCGACGGCGTGCGCCTGCGGGTGCTCGCCGTCGGCGACGTCGCCAACGACAACCTCGTCACGCTCGGCCACCTCGACCTCAAGGCGAACGGGGAGCCGACCGCCCCGCTGCCCGGCGACGTGTGCGTGGAGCGGCTGCCGCTCCCCGTACCGGTGTCGGGCAGCAGGCTGGAGATTGTAGGAGGAAGCGCATGAGCGCGTACGGGGCGAGGTTGGCGGCGCGGCAGCAGAAGCTGGGCCGGCCGGTCCGGGTGGGCCTGGTCGGCGCCGGGCAGATGGGTACCGGCCTGGTCGCCCAGGTTGGGCGGATCCCGGGGATGTCGGTCGCGGCGATCGCGGACGTCGACACCGGGCGGGCGGAGCGGGCGTACGCGGGGGCCGGCGTGGCCGGGGTCGTCAGCGGCGACGACCCCGACCGGCTGGCGTCGGCCGTCGAGGAGGGCCGGCCGGTCGCGGTCGGTGACGCCGAGCTGCTCACCGGCCTGCCGGTGGACTTCGTGGTGGAGGCGACCGGCGTGCCCGAGGTGGGCGCGCGGGTGGCGTTCGCCGCGCTGCTCGCCGGCAAGGACGTCGGGCTGCTCAACGTCGAGTGCGACATCACCGTCGGGTACCTGCTCACCTCGCTGGCCCGGCGCGGCGGCCAGGTGTACACGGTGTGCCGCGGCGACGAGCCGGCCGAGGCGAAGCGGCTCGTCGACTACGCCCGCGACCTGGCCTTCGAGGTGGTGTGCGCCGGCAAGGGCAAGAACAACCCGATGGACGTGACGTCCACACCGGACAGCCTGGCCGCCGAGGCCGCGGAGAAGGGCATGAACCCGAAGATGCTGTGCAGCTTCGTGGACGGGTCCAAGGCGATGATCGAGATGGCCGCGCTGGCCAACGCCACCGGGCTGGAGGTGAGCACCCGCGGCATGCACGGGCCGGCGACCACGGTGGACGGCCTCGCCGAGGTGTACCGGCCGGTGGCGGAGGGCGGCATCCTCGACCGGGCCGGCGTGGTCGACTACTGCACCGGGCCGGTCGCGCCCGGGGTGTTCGCGGTCGTGCGCAGCGACGACCGCACGGTCATCGACGAGATGCGGTACCTGAAGATGGGACCGGGGCCGTACTTCACCCTGTACCGGCCGTACCACCTGGCCAGCATCGAGGCGCCGCTGTCGATCGCCGAGGCGGTGCTCGACCGCACGCCCAGCCTGCAACCGGACGGCTGGCGGGCGGAGGTGTGCGCGGCCGCCAAGCGCGACCTGGCGGCGGGGGACCGGATCGACGGGATCGGCGGGCACACGGTGTACGGCATCATCGAGTCGGCCGCCGCGGCGGGCGCGGAGAACCTGGTGCCGATCGGTTTGCTCGCCGGCGCCCGGATGGTCCGCCCGGTACCCCAGGGCAAGGTGCTGACCTGGGCCGACGTCGAGGTCGACGAGACCTCCACACTGGCCCACCTGCGCCGCCTCCAGGACCGGATGCTAGCCGGCGAATCGGTCGCCTCCGCCGCGTAGGTTTGGGTGCGGCGCGGTCGGGACAGAACACCTCCATGACCGCGCCGTACCCGTACTCCGCCGCCGCCTCGCCCAGGTACAGGCCGGGCCCTGTCGCGCTGCTGCTGGTCGTGGCCGGTCTGGCCATGGTCGCGATCGGCTTCTTCGCCCTGCCGTGGGTCAGCGAGCACGGCGTCACGGTGAAGTTCACCAGGCTCAGGGACCTCTACGACGCCGCGAACGGGAAGGGCCTGGCGCCGGTGTACATGAAGTGGCTGGGCTTCGCCGGCCTGGCGGCGGCCGGCGTGTGCGGCCTGCTGGCGGCCTGCGGCGGCGGCACGGCGGCGGCCTCCAACACCCTCAAGGCGATCGGCGCCCTCGCCGCCGGCGGGGCCGGCATCCTGCACCTGGTGGCGATGAACAAGATCTACCTGTCCGGCCTCGGCCACGCCCCCGCCGGCCCCTGGGTCATCCTGGCCGGCTACGGCGCCATCGTGATCGGCGCCCTCATCGGCGCCCGCCCGGCCCCCAGCTACGGTTCCCAGGCCCACGGCTACCACGGTTACGGCGGCTACCCGGGGTACTGAGAAGCGGTTACTCGCCGAGACCGTTCTCGATCACGTCGACGAGCTTGTCGAGGGCGGCCTCGTCGTCGGAGGCGAGGATCACGTCGTCGTTGGCCTGGACGTTCAGGGTGAGGACGGCGAGGATGCTGCCGGCGTTGACCGGGTTGCCGTCGGGCTTGCGCAGGGTGACCGGGGTCTTCAGCTGGTTGACCGCCTTGACGAAGACCGCGGCGGGACGGGCGTGCAGGCCGACGGCGGCCTTCACCGTGACGCGACGCTCAGCCAACGGGTCCTCCTCGATCACCAGCTCAACGGGGCTGCACAGACGGTACCAAGAGCGCGCCTGGTTGGATGGGGGTCATGGTTCTCCCCAGGGTCGGGGTGGGTAGCGACATCCACCCGATCGAGCCGGGCCGGCCCTGCCGGCTGGCCGGCCTGGACTGGCCGGACACGGACGGTTGTGCCGGTGACTCGGACGGTGACGTCGCCGCCCACGCGGCCTGCGACGCGCTGCTCTCCGCCGCCGGCCTCGGCGACCTGGGAACGCACTTCGGCACCGGCCGGCCCGAGTGGCGGGACGCGGCCGGCACCACCCTGCTGGCCGAGACCGCCCGGCTCGTCCGCGTCGCCGGGTACGAGATCGGCAACGTCGCGATCCAGGTGATCGCCAACGACCCGAAGCTGGGCCCGCGCCGGGCCGAGGCCGAGAAGGTCCTGTCGGCGGCCGTGGACGCGCCGGTCTCGGTGTCGGCCACCACCACCGACGGGCTCGGCCTCACCGGCCGCGGCGAGGGCAGGGCGGCGCTCGCCACCGCGCTGGTCTACCCCCGGTAGCGGCGTACCAGCTCGCGGAACCGGTCGACCTCGTCGGCGCCGGCGAACGCCCGCTTCGGCACCAGCAGCGCCGCGCTCGCGGGCTGGTCGCCGAAGCTCAGGAAGAACGCGCCCGCCGTCTCCTCGACGTTCGCGACCAGCCGCCAGCCCCAGCGGCCCTCGAAGTCCAGCGTCCGCCGGACCACCCCGTCCGGCCCGAACTCCATCGCCGTCGCCTCGGTCATCAGCGGGTTGGCCTTCCAGAGCGTGTCGACCGTCCGGCGGGCCGGGAACCCGATCGCGATCAGCAGGAACATCAGCAGGCCGGCCAGGACGATGACGCCGCCCACCGCCGGCTCGGTCAGCGAGGTCAGCCCGCCGGCCAGCACGACCAGCGCGCAGACGATCAGCACCTTCGACCGCTGCCGGCGGTGCGACACACGCGCGAGCAGCTCGCGCATGTCGGCCGGATCGGGGGTCCAGCTGACGACCAGGGGAGTGGCGGCCGGATCGGACATGTCCGGAGACTAGCGTCCCGCGGACGCGGGTACGGCGCGCGCCGGTCCGGGCGGTTAGCCTTGCCGTGGGACCGGGCAAGGGGAGGGCGTGATGGACGACCCGCTGCTGGACAGCCTGCTGAGGGCGGTGGCCTCCGCGCCCGACGACGTGCCGCTCCGGCTGCACGTCGCGACCGTGCTGCTGGACCGGGGCCAGCCGGAGCTGGCGCTGGAACACTGCTCCGCGGTACTGGCCCGCCAGCCCACCCACCCGGAAGGCCTGGCCCTGCTCGGCCAGGCCACCGCCGCGCTCACCGGCGCCGACCAGCCGAACGAGCCGAACGAGCCGACACCAGCGCCGGCGATCAGGCCCGCGCAGGGCTTCGACTGGGACGCCGCCGAGGCGCAGGTCGGCGACATCATCGAGCCGGCGTTCGTGGACGCGCCCGCCGCCGACCCGGTGGTCGAGGAGGACATCGGCCGGTCCGACGTCCGGCTCGCCGACGTCGCCGGCATGGAGCACGTCAAGAAGCGCATCGACCTGGCGTTCCTCGCTCCGATGCGCAACCCGGAGCTGGCCAAGGCGTACGGCAAGAACCTGTCCGGCGGGCTGCTGCTGTACGGCCCGCCCGGCTGCGGCAAGACGTTCCTGGCCAGGGCCGTCGCCGGCGAGCTGGGCGCCAGGTTCTACCCGGTCAGCCTGGCCGACGTGCTGGACATGTACATCGGCCAGAGCGAGAAGAACCTGCACGAGGTCTTCCAGGCGGCCCGCCGCAACGCCCCCTGCGTGCTGTTCCTGGACGAGATCGACGCGCTCGGCCAGCGGCGCACCCAGCTGCGCGGCTCGGCGATGCGCGGCAGCGTCAACCAGCTGCTCGCCGAGATGGACGGGGTGCAGGGCCGGACCGAGGGCGTGTTCGTGCTGGCCGCCACCAACCACCCGTGGGACGTGGACCCGGCGCTGCGCCGGCCCGGCCGGTTCGACCGGATGCTGCTGGTGCTGCCGCCCGACGACGCGGCCCGCGAGGCGATCATCCGGTACCACCTGCGCCAGCGCCCGGTCGCCGGCGTCGACCTGGGCAAGCTGGTGAAGCGCACCGACGGCTTCTCCGGCGCCGACCTGGCCCACATCTGCGAGACCGCCACCGAGTACGCCATGGCGGAGGCGGCGCGGACCGGCGAGGTGCGCCCGATCCGCCAGGCCGACATGGACCGGGCCGCCGGCGAGGTGCAGGCCAGCACCGGACCGTGGTTGCAGACCGCCCGCAACGTCGCCATGTTCGCCAACGAGGGAGGCGTGTACGACGAGCTGCTCGCGTACCTGAAGCAGCGGCGCCTGATATGAGCCGCGCATGAGCGTCCGGGACGTCGACGGCATCCGCCGCCGGGTCGAGATCCTGATCGGCCTCGACCGGGCCGAGGAGGCCGCCGACCTGGTCCGGCAGGCGCTCGGGGAGCGGCCGTACGAACCCGACCTGTGGTGCGCGCTCGGCCACGCGGAGATCGCCCGGAACCGCCCGCGCGAGGCGCTCGAGGCCGCCAACGAGGCGCTCTCCCTCAACCCGGAGGAGGAGTGGCCGCACCGGATCGCCAGCCTGTCGCTGACCCAGCTCGGCCAGCACCCGGAGGCGATCACGGCGGCCCGCGAGTGCGTCCGGCTGGCACCGTACGCCTGGCAGGCCCACGACCGGCTGGCCTGCGCACTCGCCAAGGTGCCGGCGGAGCGGTCGAAGGCGTGGGCGGCGGCGCTGCGCGCGGTCGAGCTGGCCCCGCACGAGCCGGAGACCCACTTCACCGTCGGCAACCTCGCCCTCGACGCGCGCGATCACGCCCAGGCCGAGCAGGCGTTCCGGCGGGTGCTGGAGGTCGACCCGCAGCACGCCGGCGCGCTGAACAACCTGGCCCTCGTCGACCTGCGCCAGGGCCGGTACTCCCAGGCGGCGCTGCGGTTCGGCGCCACGCTGGCGATGAGCCCCGGCGACGACTTCGTCCGCCTCAACCTGCACGCCACCCTGTGGAACGCGCTGCGCAAGCTGCACCTGATGCTGTTCGGCTCGCTGTGGGTGGTCTGGCTGGCGTTCCGCGCCGCCGCCCACTCGGGGTGGACCTCGGGCCTGGCCAGGCTGCTGTTCGGCGTGGTCGCCGTCGCCGCCGGGTCGGTGGCCTGGGTGTGGGTTCGCCGGCTGCCGGTGCAGCTCCGGCCGTACCTGCGCCGGCTGTTCCGGCACGACGCGTGGCTGGTGGTCACCGCTGGCGCGCTGGCGGTCGCGGTGGTGCTGCTGGTCGGCGCGGCCGTGCTGCCCTACGGCTGGCAGTGGTGCCTGGCCGGGGCGATCATCGCCGTGCTGTTCGCCAACATCGGCGGCGTGGTCGGCCGCAACCGGCACAACGCCCGGCTGAAGCGCGCCACCTCCCCCGAGGTCACCATCGACGACTGACGGCGCGGCGCGTCACCTGTCGTAGGCCGGTGCCGGCGGTATCGGGCGGCCGGCGCGCACCGCCTCCACCACGGCCCGCGCGTCGGCGGGGCGGTACTCCTCCCCGTACACCGCGCCGGGCCGCCGTGGCGCCTCCATCGGCGCGGCGTCCGCCAGCCCGCCCAGGTCGTGGGGGACGAAGCCGCAGTCGGCGATGAGGCCGGCCACGGTCTCCTTCGCGGCGGCGTCGTCACCGCACAGGAACAGCGCGACCCGCCGCTCCGCCGGTTCCCTGTGCGCCTCGGACCGCAGGAATCCCGACGTCAGCGTGTTGAAGGTCTTGACCAGCCTGGCCCCTGCCATGCGTTCCTGGTTGACCTGGGCGGCGGTGCGGCCGTCCGGGAACCGCTCGATGCCGCCGGGGCCGAACTGGTTGGTGGTGTCGATGACGATCTTCCCGGCGAGCGACCCGGCCTGCCGCAGCACGTCGGGTACCAGCCGCCACGGCACCGAGAACACCACGACGTCGCCGAAGTTCGCGGCCTCGGCCACCTCGCCCGCGGTGGCGCGGTCGCCCAGCTCGTCGGCCAGCCCGCGCAGCCGCGCCGGGTCGCGGCTGAACGACAGCATGACCTCGTGCCCGGCGGCGGTGAGCAGCGTGGCCAGCACGCCGCCGATCCGCCCCGCGCCGATGATGCCGATCCTCATGGCCATCCCTCGCCGGCTAGGAGCGGCGGCCGGCCCAGGTCCAGGCGTACCCCGGGTCCTCGCAGTCGAGGGCGGACGGGCCGAGGTGCAGCGGGCGGAACGTGTCCACCATCACGGCCAGCTCGTCGGTGCGCTCGATGCCGAGGGCCGCCTCGACCGCGCCCGGCGCGGGGCCGTGCGTGAACCCGCTCGGGTGCAGCGAGATCGAGCCGAGGCCGATGCCGGTGCCCTTGCGCGCCGAGTAGTCGCCGCCGACGTAGAACAGCATCTCGTCGGAGTCGACGTTGGCGTGGTTGTACGGGATCGGCACCGACAGCGGGTGGTAGTCCACCTTGCGCGGGCAGAAGGAACAGATCACGAAGTTCGGGCCGGCGAAGGTCTGGTGCACCGGCGGCGGCTGGTGCACCCGCCCGGTGATCGGCTCGAAGTCGTTGATGTTGAAGGCGTACGGGTACAGCCCACCGTCCCAGCCCACGACGTCGAACGGGTGCGTGGCGTAGGTGAACCGGGTCATCCCGGCCCGGTGCCGAACCAGCACCTCGACGTCCTCGCCCTCCTCGACCAGCGGTGCGGCCGGCCCGCGCAGGTCGCGTTCGCAGTACGGGGAGAACTCGTTGAACTGGCCGCGCTGGGTGAGGTACCGCTTGGGCGGGCCGATGTGGCCCTTGGCCTCGATCACCATCGCCCGCAGCGGGGTCTCGCCGGTGGGCAGCCAGCGCTGCGTGGTGGAGGTGGGGATCAGCACGTAGTCGCCGGCGCCGACCTCCAGCTCGCCGAACACGGTCTGCACGCGGGCGGTACCGTCCTCGACGTACACGCACTCGTCGCCGATCGCGTTCCGGTACAGCGGGCTGGCCGCGTCGGCGACCACGTACGACAGCCGGACGTCGTCGTTGCCCATCAGCAGCTGCCGGCCGGTGACCAGGTCGGAGCCGGTGCCGGGGTCGAGCTTGTGGGTCTTGAAGTGCCGCGGCTTGAGCGGGTGGTTGGCGGTCAGCGGCTGGTCCGGCTCGACGTACACCTCGCTGTCCACGATCGCGGTGGGCAGGCCGGCGTGGTAGAGCAGCGCGGACTCGGCGGAGAAGCCCTCGATGCCCATGAGCTCCTCGGCGTACAGGCCGCCGTCGGGCTTGCGGAACTGGGTGTGGCGCTTGCGGGGGATCTCCCCGACAGCGCGGTAGTACGGCACGGTGATCTCCACGGTGAGTGGGCGGCGTACGAATATCGGACGTACCTGTTCTCCTAGCCGTACCATCCGATAGCGTCGTCGATCGTGTCAACCTCTCTGCTCTCCTCGCTGGTGGACGACGCGGCCCTCTTCCCGCCCGGCAACGCGCCGATGGTGGACGCGGTACCGGCACACCGGAAGTACCGATCGGGCGAGCTGTCCTGGTTCGTCGGGAGGTTCCTCTGCCCGGCCAGCCGGGTGGCCGAGCTGATCGACGTCCTGGAGCCCGGCGACGACCTGGAGATCGGCCTGATCGCCGACACCGGACTGGACGGCCTGGCCGGCGCCCTCGACGTGCTCGCGCCCGAGTCGCGGCTGCGGCTCGGCGCCGTCGAGATCGTCCTGCGCGGGGATCCGGCCGTGTACCGGGCGGCGGTCTCGGCGGAGGTACCGTTGTTCCTGGAGTTGCCCAGGGGCGGGACGGGCTGGCTGGACGCGGTCCCGGCGCTCGCGCGGATGGAGCGCACCGGCGCGAAGCTGCGCACCGGAGGGCTGGTCGCGTCGGCCTTCCCCACCCCGGCCGAGGTGGTGGACTTCCTGCGCGCCTGTGTGGTGGCGGGCGTGCCGGCCAAGTGCACCGCCGGGCTGCACCACGCGGTCTCCGCCACCGACCCGGCCACGGGTTTCGACCACCTGGGCTTCGGGAACGTGTTGCTGGCCGCGCACACGCTGATCACCGGGTCGTCAACCACGGAGGCAATCGAGGTGCTGGCGGAGCGTAACCGGGACGTCGTCGCACGTGGCCTGTCTCACCTGGGCGAGTCCGCATCACGACACGTTCGAGAGGTCTTTGTTGGTTACGGTTCGTGTAGCGTCTCGGAGCCCGTGGAGGACCTCCGGGCGATGGGCCTGTTTCCGACGACGGGATGACGATGACCTGGGTGAGGGTTCCTGAGGGGTCCGGCTTCGGGCTGGAGAACCTGCCTTACGGGGTGTTCTCCCGGCCGGGTGAGTTGCGCCGCATCGGCGTCCGCATCGGCGACCACGTCCTCGACCTGGCCGGCCTCGCGCTCGACGGCACGCTGCCGGAGGCGAGCTGGGCGGCCCGCTCCTCGCTCAACCGGTACTTCGGCGAGGGACCCGAGCACTGGGCGCACATCCGGCAGCGGATCGTGGAGTTCCTCACCGAGGACCACTACCGGCCGCTGGTCGAGCCGCGGCTGGTGCCGATGGCCGACGTCAGCCTGCACCTGCCGGTCGAGATCGCCGACTACGTGGACTTCTACGCCTCCGAGCAGCACGCCACCAACCTCGGCAACATCCTGCGCCCCAACACCCCGCCGCTGCTGCCCAACTGGAAGCACCTGCCGGTCGCGTACCACGGCCGGGCCGGCACCGTCATCGGCTCCGGCGTCGACGTGGCACGGCCGAACGGGCAGCGCAAGATCGGCGACTTCGGGCCGAGCGAGCGGCTCGACTTCGAGGCCGAGCTCGGCTTCCTGGTCGGCGCGCCCAGCGACGGGCCGGTCTCTGTCAGCGACTTCTCCAAGCACGTCTTCGGGGTGGTGCTGGTCAACGACTGGAGCGCCCGCGACATCCAGGCGTTCGAGTACCAGCCGCTCGGGCCGTTCCTCGGCAAGTCCTTCGCCACCTCGATCTCGCCGTGGGTGGTCCCGCTCGACGCGCTCGGCGCCGCCCGCATCGACGGCCAGCCGCAGGACCCGGAACCGCAGTCGTACCTGCGAACCCCGCAACCGTCCGGACTGGACATCCAGTTCGAGATCGAACTGAACGGCCACGTGGTCTCCCGGCCGCCCTACTCGGGCATGTACTGGAGCCCCGCCCAGATGCTCGCCCACATGACGGTGAACGGCGCCCCCGCCCGCACCGGTGACCTCTACGCCTCCGGCACGATCTCCGGCCCCGAGAAGAACCAGCGCGGCTCCCTCATCGAGCTCTCCTGGAACGGCGACGAACCGCTCGAACTGCCCGACGGCACCACCCGCGCCTTCCTCGAAGACGGCGACACCGTCACCATCCGAGCCTTCGCCCCCGCCGCCAACAACACGACCATCTCCCTGGGCGAAGTAACCGCCACCATCACCCCCGCCCGGCCATAAAGGGGGGGCCTACCGCCCCCCGCCCACCCCACCCGCCCCCACCTCCGGCGCCCCTCCGCGCCCACCTCGCATGAGTGCGCCCCCTCGCATGAGTGCGCCAGCGGCGCGGGACAGCCCGGAAAGCCGTCGCGCACGAATGCGCGGAACCCCACAACGACCAACTCCCCACGTCACCCGGCAACCCGGAAAGGCCCGTAGGGGTTGTACTTCCAGGCCGCCCACCGGCGGCCCGCGCGTTCGCTCCACCGGTGCGACCCCTGCCGTCGACAACAACCCCTACCGATCTTTCCCGGTGGTTCAGCGACGCTCGAACTCGGCCGTTGCGAGGACCCGCGCATTCGCGCGCGACGACTTCCTGAGCTGGTCCCGTGCCGCTGGCGCACTCATGCGAGGTGGGAGGGCCCGCGCATTCGCGCGCGAGGAGTTGCTGGGCTGGTCCGGCGCCGCTGGCGCACTCATGCGAGGTGCGGGGGCCCGCGCATTCGCGCGCGACGACTTCCCGGGCTGGTCCCGCGCCGCTGGCGCACTCATGCGAGGTGGGAGGGCCCGCGCATTCGCGCGCGAGGGCTTCCCGGGCTGGTCCCGCGCCGCTGGCGCACTCATGCGAGGTGGGAGGGCCCGCGCATTCGCGCGCGAGGGGTTCCTGGGCTGGCCCTGTGCCGCTGGCGCACTCATGCGAGGTGGGAGGGCCTGCGCATTCGCGCGCGAGGGCTTCCTGAGCTGGTCCCGCGCCGCTGGCGCACTCGCGCGAGGAGTTGCTGGGCTGGTCCTGTGCCGCTGGCGCACTCATGCGAGGTGGTTAGGCAGTGGTCATGGCTGTCCTAGTTGGTTGGCGAGGATGGCGCGCAGGGCGGTGGTGTGGGTGGTGTAGGCGGCTCGGCCGGCGGCGGTGAGGGAGAGCCAGGTGCGGGGGCGCTTGCCGACGTAGCCCTTGCGGACGCGGAGGTAGCCGGCGGATTCGAGGGCGGCGACCTGCTTGGAGAGGGTGGAGTCGGAGATTTCGAGGGCGTCGCGGACGGCGGCGAACTCGAGTTCGGCGGCGCTGTCGAGGAGGGCGGCGAGGGAGAGGCGGATCGGGGGGTGCAGGACCGTGTCGAGGCGGCGGCGCGGGTGGGGCCGGGTCATGCGGGCAGAGTAGGAAGTACCTGCGGCAGCGGCAAGTACTTGCCTGGGTTGGGAAAGTTCGCGTCGTTACCAAGTCGCGACATTTGTGGCCGTTGACACAGCCTCGAGGCGGTCCTACCTTCCGCTCAAACGATTAGAAAACTTTCCTAACTGTTCAGATCACTCGTCTTGAAGGGCCGCTGGTGACGCGCACTCCCGGTACTCCCCGCCTGCTCCGTGCGATCAACGACCGCACGGCGATCGGCCTGCTGCTCGACCGGGGTCCGCTGTCGAAAGCCCAGCTCGCGGCCCTGACCGGGCTGTCCAAGCCGACCGCCAGCCAGCTGCTCGACCGGCTGGAGGAGGCCGGGTACGTGATCAGGGTCGGCCAGACCGCCGGCGGCCGTGGGCCGAACGCCCAGCTGTACGCCGTCAACTCGGCCGCCTCGTACGTGGCCGCCGTCGAGGTGTCGCCCCGCCAGATCACCGCCGCCGTCGCCGACATCACCGGGAGCGTGCTGAGCGAGTTCGCGCACCTGGTCAACCCGGGCGGCGGCGAGGAGTACGACCCGGTGCCGGACGTGCGAAAGGCCGTCGTCGGCGCCGTCGCCCAGGCCGGCATCCGGGTCCGCGACCTGAGCAGGGTCGTGATGGGCGCTCCCGGCGCCCACAACCCGTCCAAGGACTCGCTCCTCATCGCCGACCAGCTGCATTCCGGCTGGGCCCGGCCGGGCCTGATGACCGCGATCCGCCGCCGCTTCGGCATCCCGGTCGAGATCGAGAACGACGTCAACGCCTCCGCCGTCGCCGAACGTAACCATGGTGTCGCCGAGGACGCCGGCAGCTTCGTGCTGCTGTGGGTCAGCAACGGCGTCGGCCTGGCGATCGACATCGGCGGAGCCCTGCACCGCGGCGCCACGGGCGGCGCCGGCGAGATCGGCTACATGCCGATCGCGAACGTGCCCGGGATCGGCTCGGAGACGGGCACCCTCCGGGTCGCCGACTACCAGAACCTGATCGGCGCCCCGGCCGTCCTCCGGCTCGCCCGGCTGCACGGCGTCACCGCGAGTACAGCGAAGTCGGCGGTCACCAAGGCCGTCGCCCTCGGCCCCGATGGCGAACCGTTCCTCACCGAACTCGCGGTGCGGCTCGCCACCGGTCTGGCGACGATAGTCGCCGTGCTCGACCCCGAGCTCGTGGTCCTCACCGGCGATACCTGCCGGGCTGGTGGGGAAGCGTTCCGCGTGCTCGTGGAGGAGGAACTGCGGGCCAGTTCCCCACTGCTGCACCCCAAGGTCATGGTCACCGGCGTGGAGGGGAACTCCGTGTTGCGTGGTGCGCTCGACCTGGCACTGGAGCAGGCCCGCGACGAGGTGTTCGGAATGACGGCTCTCACCAGCGTGATCCCGGACAAGCATCCACTCATCAGGAGGACCGAGTGAAGGCAACTCTGTGCCGGACGGCAGGTGCCGGCCTGGCGGTGACGGCGTTGGTCGTCGCCGCGGCCGGCTGCTCCGGCGGTAGCTCCGGGGGCAGCGGCACGATCCAGTTGTGGCACTTCTTCAGCGACCGCGAGGCCGGCGTGATCAAGTCGACCGTCGCCGACTTCACCAGGTCGACCGGTGTCAAGGTGTCCATCCACTCCGGGCAGGACGACGAGAAGGTGCAGCACGCGATCGCCGCGGGCAAGCAGGTCGACGTCGCGATCTCCTACTCCACCGACATCATCGGCAAGTTCTGCACCTCGGGCGCTTTCCGCGACCTGGGGCCCTACATCAAGAAGGACGGCGTCGACCTTTCCGCGTTCCCGCAGCAGGTCCGCTCGTACACCGAGTACAAGGGCAAGCGCTGCGCCATGCCGGTGCTCGCCGACACCTACGGCCTGTACTACAACAAGACGCTGTTCCAGGCCGCCGGCATCACCGCGCCGCCGAAGACGCTGGACGAGTTCGACGCCGACGTGAAGAAGACGACGCAGCGCAACCCGGACGGCAGCATCAAGGTCGCCGGCTTCGTGCCGCTGTCCACGTTCTTCGAGAGCACGCCGCAGCACTTCGGCCCGCTGTGGGGCGCGAAGTGGTTCGACTCCTCCGGCAGGTCCAACCTGGCCGCCGACCCGGGCTGGAAGGCCATGGCCCAGTGGCAGAACGACCTGATCAAGTTCTACGGCGATGGTGACCTGAAGACCGGGTACGACCGGCTGAAGAAGTTCACCTCCGGCCTCGGCCAGGAGTTCGACGCCGGCAACCCGTTCCACAAGGGCCAGGTCGCGATGATGATCGACGGCGAGTTCCGCACCGCGTTCATCGCCGACCAGGCCAAGGACCTCCAGTACGGCACCGCGCCGTTCCCGGTGCCGGCCGACCACGCCGACCGGTACGGCGCCGGCTTCGTCACCGGCAACATCGCCGGCATCGGCAAGGGCAGCAAGAACCCGGACAAGGCCTGGAAGCTGCTGAAGTACCTGACCACCGACACCGGCGCGCTGGTCAAGCTGTCCCAGGGGCTGAAGAACGTGCCCACCACCCAGGCCGCGCTCGCCCAGTCCGGCCTGGCCGCCGACCCGAACTTCAAGACCTTCATCGACGTCTACAACAACCCGAACACCATGTCGTCGCCGTCCAGCCCGAACGGCGGCCTCTACCAGGTGACCTTCCAGAACTGGCTGGACGGCTACCAGTCCGGCAAGGAATCCGACCTGGACGGCGGGCTGAAGAAGACCGACAAGGCGATCGACGACGCGATCAAGCTCGGAGGCGGCTGATGGCCGTCCCGACCACCACGGTAAGCACGGCTCGACCGGCCCTGACCTCGGGGGCGGCGTCATCCGACGCCGCCCTGCGGGGGATCAGGGCGGGCCGGCGGCGGCGCCGGCTCACGGTGCTGGCGTTCCTGTCGCCGTGGCTGGTCGGGTTCACGGTCTTCTTCGCCTATCCGCTGGTCATGACCGTGTACTACTCGTTCAACCGCTTCGACCTGCTCACCCCGCCGCACTGGGTGGGCATGGCCAACTACACGTTCTTCCTGCACAAGGACCCGGACGTGTGGAAGGCCGTGCACAACACGATCTGGCTGACGGTGGTCATGGTGCCGCTGCGGATGGTGTTCGGCTTGTTCGTCGCGGTGTCGATCGTCAGGGTGAAGCGCGGCGCCGGCTTCTTCCGCACGGTCGCGTACCTGCCCTCGCTGGCCCCGCCGGTGGCCGCCACGATCGCGTTCGTCTTCCTGCTCAACCCGGCGACCGGTCCGGTGAACCGGGTCCTCAAGCTGGTCGGGGTCAACGGCCCGCTCTGGTTCAACGACCCGAGCTGGTCCAAGCCCGGCCTGGTGTCGCTCTCGCTCTGGGGCGTCGGCGACATCATGATCATCTTCCTGGCCGGGCTGCTCAACGTGCCCGGCGAGCTGTACGAGGCCGCCTGCCTCGACGGCGCGAACGCGTGGCGGCGGTTCCGCCACATCACCATCCCGACGATCTCACCGGTGCTGATGTTCGCTGCCGTCACCGGCGTGATCCAGACTCTCCAGTACTTCACCCAGGCCGCCGTGGCAGCCCAGGTCGCGAGCGGCAAGGCCACCGTGGGCGAGGGCATCGGCAACCAGCTCGGCTACCCGCAGATGTCCACGATGACGTTCCCGGAGCTGCTGTACACCCGCGGCTTCGCCAACTACCTGCTCGGCTATGCCTCCGCGCTGGCCGTGGTGCTGTTCGTGGTCGCATTCGCGTTCACGGCGCTGCTGCTGAGCAGGGCACGCAGCTTCTTCGGGGGTGAGGCCGCGTGACCACCACACCTGTGTACCGGTACCAGCGGCGCAGCCAGAACATCCTGGCCTGGGTCGGCCGCAACAGCCTGCTGCTGGCCCTGACGATCATCTTCCTGGCCCCGTTCCTGTTCATCGTCGTCACCGCGCTGATGACCAGGAACGAGGCGCTCGGCAGCGCATGGCTGCCGCACACCTTCAAGTGGGGCAATTTCAGCGAGATGTTCCACCGGGCGCCGGTGCTGCGGTGGACGGTCAACACGCTGATCTACTCGGTGCTGGCCACGGCGTTCATGCTGCTGTCCTCGATCCCGGTGGCGTACGCGCTGGCCCGGCTGGAGTGGCGCGGCCGCCGGTTCGCGTTCCTGCTGGTCATCAGCGCGATGATGTTGCCGCCCCAGGTCACCACCGTGCCGCTGTACGTGATGTGGAACAAGGCGCACCTCACCGGCACGCTGTGGCCGCTGATCCTGCCGATGCTGTTCGCCGACGCGTTCTCGGTGTTCCTGCTCCGGCAGTTCCTGCTCACCATCCCCCGGGAGTACGGGGAGGCCGCCAAGGTCGACGGCTGTGGAGAACTGCGCACACTGCTGCGGGTCATCATCCCGATGGCACGGCCGGGCATCGCCGCCGCGGCGCTGTTCCAGTTC
>JBJMIH010000175.1:0-14307 GCA_045806985.1 Mycobacteriales bacterium
CGCGGCCAGCGGCTGATGGCGCTGCTGAAGCAGCCGGCGTACTCCCCCTACCCGGTGGAGGAGATGGCGGTGTCCCTGTGGACCGGCACCTCCGGCAAGCTCGACCGCGTCCCGACCGAGGACGTGCTCCGCTTCGAGAACGAGTTCCTCGACTACCTGCGCCGTCAGCAGTCCGGGATCCTCGAGGGCATCCGCGAGACGACCAACTGGGACGACGACACGGAGGCAGCCGTCTCGAGCGCCTTCGAGGAGTTCGCCAAGCAGTTCGAGACCTCCGAGGGCGGCTCGATCAAGGCCGGTCACGAGGAGCACGACGCGCTGGGCGACGACGACGTCGAGCAGGAGCAGATCGTCAAGCAGAAGCGGGACTGAGAAGATGGCCGTATCCCTGCGCGAGTACCGAGCCCGGATCCGCTCCGTCGAGTCGACGAAGAAGATCACCCGGGCCATGGAGCTCATCGCGGCGTCGCGCATCATCAAGGCGCAGCAGCGGGCCCAGGCCGCAGCTCCGTACGCCCGGGAGCTCACCCGCGCGGTGTCGGCAGTGGCGACGTTCTCCAACGTCGAGCACCCGCTGACCACCGAGCCGGACGCTGCGGACCGTGCCGCGGTGCTGGTCCTCACCAGCGACCGGGGACTGGCCGGCGCCTACTCGGCCTCCGCCATCAAGGAGGCCGAGCAGCTCGCGGAGAAGCTCCGCGGGGAGGGCAAGGAGGTCGACGTCTACGTCTCCGGCCGCAAGGGCGTCGCCTACTACCGGTTCCGCGGCCGCAAGGTGATCGACTCCTGGGCCGGCCACACCGACCAGCCGACGTACGACGTGGCCTGCGCCATGGGCGAGTCGCTGATCGCGGCCTTCGTCGCCGGCACCGGGTCCGAGGACGCCGGCCCGGAGGAGGGCGACGAGACCCCTGACGTGCCCCCCGTCCAGGAGGTGCACGTCGTCTACACCCGGTTCCGCAGCATGCTGGTCCAGGAGCCGACGGCGATCCGGCTGCTGCCGCTCGAGATCGTCGAGAGCGAGGAGAAGCCCGCCGAGGACGAGGTGCTGCCGCTGTTCGAGTTCGAGCCGAGCGCCGAGGAGGTGCTCGATGCGCTGCTGCCGAAGTACGTCCAGAGCCGGATCTACTTCGCGCTGCTGCAGGCGTCGGCCTCGGAGCTGGCGGCCCGGCAGAAGGCGATGAAGTCGGCGACGGACAACGCCGAGGAGCTCATCAAGAAGTACACCCGGATCGCGAACCAGGCCCGCCAGGCGGGCATCACCCAGGAGATCAGCGAGATCGTCGGCGGCGTCAACGCCCTGGCCGACGCGAGCTCCGGCAGCGACTGACCACCGACCGACCGAAACAGTGAGTGAGACATGACTGCTACTGCCACAGAAGAGAAGACCGAGACCACCGGTGCCGTCGGTCGCGTCGCGCGGGTCATCGGCCCGGTCGTGGACGTCGAGTTCCCGACCGACTCGATCCCGGACATGTACAACGCGCTCGAGGTGGACCTGACCCTCGGCGAGACCACCACGACCATCAAGCTCGAGGTCTCCCTGCACATCGGTGAGGGCATGGTCCGCTGCATCTCCATGCGTCCCACCGACGGCCTGGTCCGCGGCGCCCAGGTCACCGACACCGGCGGCCCGATCAGCGTCCCGGTCGGCGACGTCACGCTCGGCCACGTGTTCAACGCGACCGGCGACTGCCTCAACCTCGAGCCGAACGAGCGGCTCGAGGTCAACGAGCGGTGGGGCATCCACCGCAAGGCCCCCGCGTTCGACCAGCTCGAGTCGAAGACCGAGATGTTCCAGACCGGCATCAAGGTGATCGACCTGCTCACGCCCTACGTCGAGGGCGGCAAGATCGGCCTGTTCGGCGGCGCCGGCGTCGGCAAGACCGTGCTGATCCAGGAGATGATCGCCCGCGTGGCCCGCGACCACGGTGGTGTGTCGGTGTTCGCCGGGGTCGGCGAGCGGACCCGCGAGGGCAACGACCTGTTCCTGGAGATGGCCGAGGCCAAGGTGCTCAGCTCGACCGCGCTGGTGTTCGGCCAGATGGACGAGCCGCCGGGCGTCCGGATGCGGGTGGCGCTGTCCGCGCTGACGATGGCGGAGTACTTCCGCGACGTGCAGAAGCAGGACGTGCTGCTGTTCATCGACAACATCTTCCGGTTCACCCAGGCCGGCTCCGAGGTGTCCACACTGCTCGGCCGGATGCCGTCGGCGGTGGGATACCAGCCGACCCTGGCCGACGAGATGGGCGAGCTGCAGGAGCGCATCACCTCCACCCGCGGCCACTCCATCACCTCGATGCAGGCCATCTACGTGCCCGCCGACGACATCACCGACCCGGCGCCGCACACCACGTTCGCCCACCTGGACGCCAGGACCGTGCTGTCCCGGCAGATCTTCTCCCTCGGCATCTACCCCGCCGTGGACCCGCTGGACTCCAGCTCGCGGATCATGGACCCGCAGTACCTCGGCCAGGAGCACTACGACGTGGCCAGCGAGGTGAAGCGGATCCTCCAGCGGTACAACGAGCTCCAGGACATCATCGCCATTCTCGGCATCGACGAGCTGTCCGAGGAGGACAAGATCGTGGTGGGCCGGGCCCGCCGCATCCAGCGGTTCCTGTCCCAGAACCTGTACGCGGCCGAGCAGTTCACCGGCGAGCCCGGCTCGAACGTGCCGCGTGACCAGACCGTCGACAACTTCAAGCGGCTCACCGAGGGCGAGTTCGACCACCTGCCGGAGCAGGCGTTCCTGCTCTGCGGTGGCATCGACGACGTCATCGAGAACGCGAAGAAGCTCGGCGCGAAGGTCTGAGTCCCGTCCCCGAACACCTGTGATCAACCCGTAAGACCCTGGGCGCGGCTGGACTTCAGTTCCGGCCGGTAGACTTCGGCATATCCGCAAGTCGTGTCCGCAAGAACGCCGTCATCGACGCTGGAGGGGGAAAGCCTGGTGGCCGAGCTGCACGTGGAGCTGGTCGCGGTCGAGCGTCCCATCTGGTCCGGTGAGGCCACCATGGTGGTCGCCCGGACCACCGAGGGCGAGCTGGGCATCCTGCCCGGCGAGGCCCCGCTGCTCGGGCAGCTGGTCGAGGACGGCGTGGTACGGATCAAGCGGACAGGCGAGGACGAGCTGGTCGTCGCGGTGCGCGGAGGGTTCCTCTCGATCACCAGGGACGGCGTCTCGGTGCTCGCCGAGGAGGCACTGCTCGCGACGGAGATCGACACCGAGGCCGCACGCGCCGACCTTGCCGAGAACGACGGCTCGGACGACGAGGAGGCGAAATCCGCGGCCGCATGGGCCCGCGGTCGGCTCCGCGCGGTGGGCGAGAACGTCTGAGGCCGGGAGCGCGGCGCCATGCAGGTCCTGGACGGCATTGGCATCGCGCTCGTGTGTGTCGCCGTGGCCCTGCTGGGGCTGGCCCTGCGGCGCGCGCTGATCGCCCACGGCGGCGGCACCGTCGAGATGAGCCTGCGGTTGCGCCGCCGGCGGCACGGCCAGGGCTGGTCGCTGGGGGTGGCCAGGTACTCCGGTGACGAACTCCAGTGGTTCCGGGTGTTCAGCTTCTCCCTGCGCCCCCGCCGCACGCTGTCGCGCGCCAGCGTGGAGATCCTGGACCGGCGTACCCCGACGCTCCCGGAGAGCATGGCCCTGCAGAAGGGCATGAGCATCGTCACCCTGCAGAACGGCTCCCAGCGGGTCGAGCTGGGCATGACCGAACCGGTGCTGACCGGCTTCCTGTCCTGGCTGGAGGCCGCCGCCCCGGGCTCCGCCCTGCCGCCCTCCGGCGACTACCTGCCCTGAGCCTGGGGAGGCTCGGCCGCCGCCTCGGTGAGATGCGCCCGCAACGCGGCCACCTCGGGTTCGAACAGGTCGAGTACCCGGGTCATCCGGTCGGCCAGGTCCGGTCGACCGCTCGGGCCCTCGAGCGCGAGCCGCCACATCGGGTTGTTGGCCGCGCGGGAGAGCGAGAACATCATGTCCAGCATCGTGATGGTGCCCGTCAGCTTGGCCTGCGGGCCTCCGCCCTGCTCGTCGAAGAGGGCGTCGCTGTTGTCGCGGATCTGGTCGCGGACCAGGTAGAGGGTGTCCAGCGCCGCGTTCCAGCGGTTTCCCACGCCGTCTTCCGGCGGCGGCGGGAGTTCGGCCACGATCCGCCGGGCCAGCGCCCGCTCCGCCGGAGTCACCCGCCACCGGCCGCGCAGCTCGAGGTGGGGGAGGTTGATTTCGATCATGCCGACAGCCTACGAGCCGGCGCCGGGCCGCCACAGCACGTCGCCGTCCGGGTTCGCGTACCGGGCCAGGATGAACAGCAGGTCGGACAGCCGGTTGAGGTACTTCGCGGGCAGCGGGCCGGTGCGCTCCGGGTCGGCCTCGCGCAGCGCCCAGATCGCCCGCTCGGCGCGCCGGGCGACGGTCCTGGCCACATGCAGCAGCGCCGCGCCGGGGGAGCCGCCGGGCAGCACGAACGAGTCGAGCTTGGACAGGTTCTCGTTGAAGCGGTCGCAGGCCTCCTCGAGCCGGTCGACGTAGTCCCCGGTGATCCGCATCGGCGGGTACTTCGGCTCGGCCACCACCGGCGTGCACAGGTCCGCGCCGACGTCGAACAGGTCGTTCTGGATGCCGACCAGCACCTCGCGCACCTCGGCCGGCAGGCCGCCGAGGGCGAGGGCGACGCCGATGGCCGCGTTGGTCTCGTCCACGTCGGCGTAGGCGGCGATGCGCGGGTCGGTCTTGGCGACCCTGCTCATGTCGCCGAGTGCGGTGGTGCCGTCGTCGCCGGTCCGGGTGTAGATGCGGGTGAGGTGAACGGCCATGCGCCCACACTAACCACCCGCTGACGCGCGCCCCCGTACGATGGCCCCTCGTGGAGGTGTTGCGTGTCACCGGTGGGGCCAGGCTGGCGGGTGAGGTCCGGGTCGGCGGGGCCAAGAACAGCGCCCTGAAGCTGATGGCAGCCGCGCTGCTGGCCGAGGGCCGGACCGTGCTGCGCGACGTGCCGCGCATCCTGGACGTGTCGATCATGGCGGCGGTACTGCGCCGGCTCGGCTGCGAGGTCGAGCAGGACGGGCCGGACGGCACCACGTACGCCATCACCGTGCCGGAACAGCCGGGCTCGGCGGCCGACTACGAGCTGGTCCGCCGGCTGCGGGCCTCCATCTGCGTGCTCGGGCCGCTGGTGGCGCGGACCGGCGAGGCGCGGGTCGCCTTCCCCGGCGGGGACAACATCGGGTCCCGGCCGCTGGACATGCACATCACCGGTCTCCAGCAGCTCGGCGCGGACGTCAACGTCGAGCACGGGTACCTGGTCGCCAGGGCCGGCCAGCTCGTCGGCACCACCCTGTGGCTGGACTTCCCCAGCGTGGGCGCGACCGAGAACCTGCTGATGGCGGCGGTGCTCGCCAAGGGCACCACGGTGATCGACAACGCCGCCCGCGAACCGGAGATCACCGACATCTGCGACATGCTGACCGCGATGGGCGCCAAGATCGGCGGCGCCGGCACCTCGACGCTGGAGATCGAGGGCGTGGACGCGCTGTCGCCGGTCGAGCACACCACGGTCCCGGACCGGATCGTGGCCGGCACCTGGGCGTTCGGCGCGGCGATGACCCGCGGCGAGGTGACCGTGCGCAACGCGCACGCCGCCCACCTCACCACCCCGCTGGACAAGCTCGTCGCGGCCGGCGCCGAGGTGGAGGCGCTGGACGGCGCGTTCCGGGTGCGGATGGACCGCCGGCCGAAGGCGGTCGACGTGGTGACGCTGCCGTACCCCGGCCTGGCCACCGACCTGCTGCCGATGGCGGTGGCGCTGGCGGCGATCTCCGACGGCAGCGCGATGATCACCGAGAACGTGTTCGAGGCACGCTTCAACTTCGCCGGCGAGCTGGGCAGGCTCGGCGCCGCCCTGCGTACCGACGGCCATCACGTGCTGGTCCGGGGCCGCGACCAGCTCTCCGGCGCCCCGGTGCGGGCGCACGACATCCGCGCCGGCGCGGCGCTGGCGCTGGCCGGCCTGGTCGCCGAGGGGTACACCGAGGTCTCCGACCTGCACCACATCGACCGCGGCTACCCCGACTTCGCCGCCGACCTGCGGGCGCTGGGCGCGACGGTCGAGCGCGTCACCCGTCCGGACCCCGCGTACGGTTACTGACCGGTCCGCGGTACCCGTACGAAGGAGCTGAAACATGGCAGGACGTCTGGCCGTCATCGGCGCCGGCCTGATGGGGTCCGGCATCGCGCAGGTGGCCGCCCAGGCCGGCTGGCAGGTCACCCTCCGCGACCTGGACGAGGCCGCGACCGGGCGCGGGATGCGGGCGATCGAGGCGTCGTACGCGCGGTTCGTGAAGAAGGGCGCGCTGAGCGACGACGACGTCCAGGCGGCGCTCGGCCGGATCGCCACCACCACCGACCTGGCGGCGGCCGCGGACGCCGACATCGTGGTGGAGGCCGTGTTCGAGCGGCTCGACGTCAAGCGCGAGGTCTTCGCCGCGCTGGACGGGATCTGCAAGGACGGCGCGGTGCTGGCCACCAACACCTCCGCCATCCCGATCACCCAGATCGCCGCCGCCACCCGCCGCCCGGAGAGCGTGGTCGGCACGCACTTCTTCTCGCCGGTCCCGATGATGGCCCTGTGCGAACTGGTCCGCGGGTACAAGACCAGCGACGAGGCCCTGGCCACGGCCAGGGCGTTCGCCGAGGAGGTCGGCAAGACCTGCGTGGTCGTCAACCGGGACGTCGCCGGCTTCGTCACCACCCGGCTGATCGCCGCGCTGGCGATCGAGGCGGCCAGGCTGGTCGAGTCCGGCGTCGCCACCGCCGAGGACGTCGACACCGCCTGCAAGCTCGGCTTCGGCCACGCCATGGGACCGCTGGCCACCGTCGACATGACCGGCCTGGATGTGATCCAGCACGCCGCCGACAACATCTACACCGAGACCCGCGACCCGAAGTTCGCCCTGCCCGAGCTGGTCGCCAGGATGGTCGCCGCCGGGGACCTGGGCCGCAAGTCGGGTCGCGGCTTCTACGACTACTCCTGACGGGCCTTCAGCGGGACGGCGAGGTCGAAGGCGGCCTCGTCGTCCCGCGCGGTCCGCATGTCGGCGAAGAACACCTGGCGGGGGTGGCCGGCCGCCTCCTCGCCGTGCTCGTCCAGCCAGCGGCCCACCATGTCCAGCACGGCCACCGCCACCGCCTCGCTGGACTCACCTCTGGTGAGCCGGACGTAGGCCTCGCGATGGGCCGGCTCCCGGCGTACCACCACCCCGGGCAGGTCGGGCAGAGCCCCGTCGCCATCGGGTTCCGGCACCGGGCGGCACACCTCCACCGGGCCGTCGCTGTCGGCGTTCACCGCGCCGTGGTAGACGAGGAACGGCAGGCCCTCGATGCCGCACAGGCCCGGCGCGGCCTCGCCCAGGCACGTGAGCGTGGAGCCGGCGAAGTCGCCGAGCTCGTCGGCGTACACGTGGCGGAGGACCGACAGCAGGCCCCGCGCGGGCAGCTCGCGCACCTGGACTTCGTACACGGGGAGGTCCCTTCCGGTGAGGAGGTGGATGAGGTAGCTCGCCGCCTGCCGGGACCTGCCGGCGCGCCGCTCCAGCTCGGCCTGGAACGTGGCGACCTCCTCGGCCGCGGCGGCCGGCTCCATCGCCAGCACCGCCCCGATCCGGGCCAGCGGCATGTCGAGCTCGCGGAGCAGGCCGACGATCCGGGCCTGCCGCAGCTGGGCGGGGGAGTACCGGCGGTACCCGCTGAACGGGTCGACCCGGGCCGGCGGCAGCAGCCCGAGCTCGTCGTAGAGCCGCAGCGCCTTGGGCGACAGCCGGCTGCGGCGGGCGAACTCGCCGATCGTCAGCAGTTCCATGGATGGCACTGTGCGGCTTGCCCCAGGGGGAGGGTCAACCTTTGAGCCAGTGAACGCGTCTGCCCTACGTGGGGAGTGACGAGGAGATCATCCTGCCGCGACGAGTTGACGCGTCGACGGCGCCGCGGGTACGCGCGCGGCTTCATGCGGCGCTGGCCGAGCAGGCCAGCGGTCAGGTCGTGCTGGACCTCGCGGATGTCCAGTCGCTGGACGACGTGGGCCTGGGCGTGCTGCTGGGCGCCCACCTCGCCGCCCGCGACCAGGGCCAGTCGCTGGTGCTGCGCAACATCCCGGACCGGGTGGCCGGCTTCCTCTACGCCACGCGCCTGCATCGCGTCCTCGTGGCATAGTTCACAGTATTGCTACTCCGGAGTATTACTCGGCAGTAGCATGAGGGTGTGCCGTACCCGACGGAGCACGGCCGCGACCGTCCGTGGCTGATGCGCACCTACGCGGGCCATTCGTCGCCCGCGGAGTCCAACGCGCTCTACCGCCGCAACCTGGCCCGCGGCCAGACCGGCCTGTCGGTCGCCTTCGACCTGCCCACCCAGACCGGGTACGACCCCGACCACCCGCTCGCCCGCGGCGAGGTGGGCAGGGTCGGCGTGCCGGTCGCGCACCTCGGTGACGTGCGCGCCCTCTTCGACGGCATCCCGCTGGACCGGATGAACACGTCGATGACGATCAACGCGACCGCGCTGTGGCTGCTCGCGCTCTACCAGATCACCGCCGAGGAGCAGGGCGTCGTGCCGGTCACGCTGGCCGGCACCACCCAGAACGACATCATCAAGGAGTACCTGTCCCGCGGCACCTACGCGTTCCCGCCCGCGCCGTCGTTGCGGCTCACCGTCGACACCGTCGCCTACGCCGTCCGCGAGCTGCCCCGCTGGAACCCCATCAACGTGTGCAGCTACCACCTCCAGGAGGCCGGGGCCACGCCGGTGCAGGAGATCGCGTACGCGCTCGGCACCGCCGCCTGCGTGCTCGACGCGGTGCGCGAGTCCGGCCAGGTGCCGGAGGACAAGCTCGGCGACGTGGTGGCGCGGATGTCGTTCTTCGTCAACGCCGGCGTCCGGTTCGTCGAGGAGCTGTGCAAGCTGCGCGCGTTCGCCGCGCTGTGGGACGAGCTGACCCGGGAGCGGTACGGCGTCCGGGACCCCAAACAGCGGCGCTTCCGGTACGGCGTGCAGGTCAACTCGCTCGGGCTGACCGAGGCGCAGCCGGAGAACAACGTGTACCGGATCGTGCTGGAGATGCTCGCGGTGACGCTGTCCCGCGACGTGCGGGCCCGGGCGGTGCAACTGCCGGCGTGGAACGAGGCGCTGGGGCTGCCGCGCTCCTGGGACCAGCAGTGGTCGCTGCGGGCGCAGCAGGTGCTGGCGTACGAGAGCGACCTGCTGGAGTACGAGGACCTGTTCGCCGGCTCGCGGGTGGTGGAGGCGAAGACCGCCGAGCTGGCCGACGCGGCCCGCGCCGAGCTGGCCGACGTGCTGGAGCGCGGCGTGCTGGCGGCGGTCGAGAGCGGGTACCTCAAGGGCCAGCTGGTGCGCTCGCTGGCCGAGCGGCGGCGGCGGATCGAGACCGGCGAGGACGTGGTGGTCGGGGTCAACGCCTACACCGACGCCGAGCCGGGGCCGCTGACCGGCGCCGGGCACGTGCAGGCGGTGCTGCCCGAGGTGGCCGAGGCCGCGATCACCTCGGTGGAGAAGTGGCGGGCCGACCGGTCCGAGCTGGCGGTCGGGCGGGCGCTGGACAAGCTGCGCCGGCACGCCGCCACCGACACCAACCTGATGCCGGCCACGCTGGCCTGCGCGCGAGCCGGCGTGACGACCGGCGAGTGGGCGGGCGCGCTGCGCGAGGTGTTCGGCGAGTACCGCGCCCCGACCGGGGTCGCGGCGGCGGCCGCCGCGGTGGCCGGCGAGCGGCTGGACGCGCTCCGCGAGCGGGTCCGGCGTACCGGCGAGGAGCTGGGTGGCCGGCTGCGCATCCTGGTCGGCAAGCCCGGCCTGGACGGGCACTCCAACGGCGCCGAGCAGGTCGCGGTGCGGTCCAGGGACGCCGGCTTCGAGGTGGTGTACTCCGGCATCCGGCTCACCCCGGAACAGATCGTCGCCTCCGCCGTCCAGGAGGACGTCCACGTGGTCGGCCTGTCCGTGCTGTCCGGCTCGCACCAGCAGGTGGTGCCGGCGGTCGTGCGCGGCCTGCGCGAGGCCGGCTCCGACGTGCCGGTCGTGGTCGGCGGCATCATTCCCGACGACGACGCGGCCGCCCTCCGGGCCGCCGGCGTCGCCCACGTCTTCACGCCCAAGGACTACGACCTCACCGACAGCATCGACCAGATCGTCACCGTCGTCCGCGCCGCCAACGACCTCCCCGCATAACAGGCCCACTTTCCGTGCCGCCGGGGTGCCTCACCCGTACCAAGCGGCAAAGAAAAGCGTGGCGCGGAAGTCAGTGGGGTGGTGGGTCGGCGGGGGAGGGGGCGACGGCCTTGGCGGGCTCGCCGTGACGGGCCAGCGCGAGGGCGCCGGCCACCGCGAGGACGAAGCCGGTCACCGCCACCGGCGGCCAGCCGTGCCGGGTGTGGTCGCCCAGCGCCAGCACGCCGACCAGCGCCGGCCCGACCGTCTCGCCGACCACCATCGCCGCGGTCACCGTGGTGACGCTGCCCCGTTCCAGGCCGGTGCTGAAGAAGAAGAACGCCACCACGCCGGCCAGCACCAGCGTGTACGCGGCCGGGTCGCGTACCAGGTGGCCCGGCGCGAGCCGGGTGAGCGTGCGCGCCGCGACCGCGACCAGGCCGAAACCGAGCCCGCCGACCAGCCCCAGCGCGGCCGGCCCCGCCCACCGCGCGGCGACCAGCCCGGCCACCGCCAGCACGCCGACCGCGGCCAGGATCCCGTACCGGAACGGCGTCCCGACCGGCTTCGCCGACTCCTCGCCGGCGGACAGCCCGAGCAGCGCCAGCCCGCCGCACACGACCGCGACCGCCACCCACTCCCGCCCGCGCAGCGGGCTGCGCATCACCCGGGCGGCCACCACCGCCGTCACCGCCAGGCTGCCCGCCACCGCCGCCTGCACCAGGAACAGCGGCAGCTGGCGCAGGGCCGCGAGCTCGGCGAGGAAGCCGACCAGGTCAAGGCCGAGGCCGAGCAGGAACGGCCACTGCGCCAGCAGCCGCACCACCAGGCCGGGGTCCACGCCGCCCGCGTCGCCGCGTGAGGCCGCCCGCGCGCCGACCGCCTGCAGGACCGAGGCCACGCCGAAGCAGACGGCGGCCAGCACCGCTCCGAGCAGGCTCAGTCCCACCTGGTGGTTCTACCCGATCAGGCCGCGCCGAGCAGGGTCGACACCCTGACCAGTTGGTACCCCTTCGCCCGCAGCCCGGCGATGACGCGCGGAAGCGCGTCGGCGGTGAGCGGGGCGGTGTTGCCGCCGGTGATGTGCATGACCACGATCGAACCCGGCCGGACGCTGGTGACCGTGTGCCGCACGATCGCGTCCACGTTCGTGCCGAACGCGTCGCCGCTGGCCACGTCGTAGTGGATGACGGTGAGCCCGAGCGGAGCCAGCGCGCGCAGCGCCGCCGCGTCGTAGCAGTCGCCGGGGAACCGGAAGTACCGCGTCGGGTGGTCGGTGAACCGCGACAGCACCTCGAACGAGTGCCGCACGTCGTCGGCCATCGCGCCGGGCGGCAGCCCGGCCAGGCCGTAGCACGGCAGGTGGAACGCCTGGTGGGCGTAGGAGTGGCTGCCCAGCTCGAAAAGCGGGTCGGCGGCGAGCCGGCGCGCCGCGTCCGGGTACCGCTCCATCCACTTGCCGGCCAGGAAGAACGTGGCCGGCACCTGCTCGCGGTCCAGCTCGTCCACGACGGCGGCGTTGTAGAACGACTTCACCTTGCCGGTTTCCAGCTCGTGCAGCATGAAGTCGGTCATGTTCGAGTCGAACGTGATCGCCACCCGCATACCGGTACGCGGCCCGTTCGCGACGACCGGCGGCACGGTCCCCACCGGCAGCGCGCCCGGTGGCTGCCAGGCCGCCCGCGCCGTGCGTACCGGCGTCGCCGGTGACGAGGCGTGTGGCGGGCCGCCGAGCGTGTCGCCGCCGCCGGAGGTACCGCCGCACGCCGCCACCGCCAGGCACGGCGCGCCCACCGCCAGCGCGGCGGCTACCCGGCGGACCCGCCCAGGTCGGCCCGCAGGTCGTCGATGACGGCGAGCGCCTCGGGAAACGTCCCCGCGTCCTCCCAGGTGTCCCGCCATTCCGAGTCCTCCGCGATCACCCTGACCAGCGCCCTGCGCGCCAGCGGTACCAGCTCGCCGGGCAGGTTCGGGAGTTCGGCCCCGGTGAGCGCCTCAGGGGCATAGACGCTGTCGACGGGTGTCGCGTTCGGTTGGGTCGCCGCCACCACGGCCGCGGCGGCGACCGCCCGGTCGCCGAGGTCGCGGTCCAGGTAGCCGGTCTCGTCAACGGCCGCGCGCAGCGCCTCCTCGATCAGGTCCGGCCACTTGGCCAGGTCGGCGTCGTTCAGGTCGCCGCACCAGTCGGCCGCGGTGTCGTTGTCGAAGGGACCGTGATCCCAGGTACCCACCGGCATCTCCCTGTCCTCTTGGTCGCGCGCGCGTTGTTCCGGGATGTCGGGGAGTATGCCGGACGGTCTCCTGCGCTAGCCTCGGCGGTCATGCGGTTGGTCATCGCCTCGTGCAGTGTCGACTACGTCGGCAAGCTCACCGCCCACCTGCCTCTCGCCAACCGGCTGATTCTGGTGAAGGCGGACGGGTCCGTGTCGATCCACTCCGACGACCGGGCCTACAAACCGCTCAACTGGATGAACCCGCCCTGCAAGCTCCAGGAGACGCCGGGCCAGTGGCGGGTGCTGGCCAAGTCCGGCGAGCAGCTCATCATCACGATCGAGGAGATCCTGCACGACTCCGCGCACGAGCTCGGCCTGGAGCCGGGCCTGCAGAAGGACGGCGTCGAGGCGCATCTCCAGGAGCTGCTGGCCGCGCAGGTGGAGCACGTGTTCGGCGCGGGCTGGCGGCTGGTCCGCCGGGAGTGGCCGACCGACATCGGCCCCGTCGACCTGCTCTGCCGGGACGACACGGGCCGCACGGTCGCGGTCGAGGTGAAGCGGCGCGGCGAGATCGACGGCGTGGAGCAGCTCACCCGGTACGTGGAGCGGCTGGAGCGGGACCCGATGCTGGCTCCGGTACGCGGCGTCTTCGCGGCCCAGGAGATCAAGCCGCAGGCCCGCACGCTGGCCAGGGACCGCGGCTTCGACTGCGTGGTGCTCGACTACGACGAGCTGCGCGGCCTGGAACCGACCGACCTGCTGCTGTTCTAGCGAAGGCCGAGCACCAGCATGGAGGCGGCGCCGGCCGCGACGCAGTAGATCGCGAACGGGGTCAGCGTACGGGTCTCGAAGTACCGGGTGAGGAAGCGGACGGAGAGGTACGCCGCGACGCCGGAGGCGAGGCTGCCCACCACCACCTGGCCGTGGATGCCGGCGCCGAGGTGGCCGGTCAGGTCGGGGACCTTGAGCGCCCCCGCCGCGAAGATCACCGGCGTGGCCAGCAGGAACGAGAACCGGGCCGCGTCCTCGTGGGAGAGCCCGCGGACCAGCCCGGCCACCATCGTGATGCCGGACCGGCTGATGCCGGGCAGCAGCGCGAGGATCTGCGCGGTGCCGATCAGGATGCCCTCGCCGAAGCCGAGCCGGGAAAGCCGGCGGTCGGAGGCCACGTCGTCGGGCAGGTCGTCGGGGTCCGGCCCGCCGGCGCCCGCGGTGACGGCGACCCGTTGCGGCGCGGCCCTGCGCAGCCGCTCGCCCACCGCCAGTACCACCCCGTTCGCCACCAGGAACGACGCCGCCGGCCACGGCTTGCCGAGGACGGTACGGAACGTGTGCTCCAGCAGCAGCCCGGTCAGCCCGACCGGGATCGTGGCCAGTATCAGCAGCCAGGCCAGGCGCTGGTCGGCGGTGCGTACCCGCCGGTCCCGGATCGAGGTGAGGAAGCCGCCGACGATCCGTACCCAGTCCCGCCAGAAGAAGATCAGCAGCGCGATCGCGGTCGCCACGTGGAGCCCGACGACGAAGGCCAGGTAGGGCGATTCCGGGCGGGAGACGTCGAGGTCGCGCTGCCAGCGGCCGCCGATCACGGCCGGGAGCAGGACGCTGTGCCCCAGGCTGGACACCGGAAACAGCTCGCTGACGCCCTGGAGCAGCCCGACCACGAGCGCTTCGGGGTAGGTGAGGTGGGACACGGCCCGACGGTAGGTGCCGGTGGGTCAACCGGAGACCAGCCGACGGTGAGCGGACGGTAAACACGGGCCGCACGTCCTAGAGTGGCCCCGTGGCTCGGCTTCTGCTGGTCGAGGACGATACGACCATCGGCGACCTGCTCGCCTCCGGCCTGCGCGGGCACGGGCACGAGGTGTGCTGGTC
>JBJMIH010000176.1:0-6414 GCA_045806985.1 Mycobacteriales bacterium
ACCTTGTACGACTTGATCACGTTCCAGATGAACGGCAGCGTGGAAGCGCCGAGAATGAACGCCCCGATGGTGGAGACGGTGTTCAGCGTCGTGAAGCCGTCACTCGGCAGGTAGTCGGGGTACCGGCGCGGCATGCCCTCGTTGCCGAGCCAGTGCTGCACCAGGAAGGTGGTGTGGAACCCGATGAACGTGAGCCAGAAATGTACCTTGCCGAGGCGGTCGTCGAGCATCCGGCCGGTGAACTTCGGGAACCAGAAGTAGATGCCGGAGTAGGCCGCGAAAACGATCGTCCCGAACAGCACGTAGTGGAAGTGGGCCACCACGAAGTAGGTGTCCGACACGTGGAAGTCGATGGGCGGGGAGGCGAGCAGCACGCCCGACAGCCCGCCGAAGAGGAACGTCACCAGGAAGCCGAGCGCGAACAGCATCGGCGTCTCGAAACTCAACTGCCCCCGCCACATCGTGCCGATCCAGTTGAAGAACTTGATCCCGGTCGGCACCGCGATGAGGAAGGACAGGAACGAGAAGAACGGCAGCAGCACCGCGCCGGTGGCGAACATGTGGTGCGCCCACACGGTCATCGACAGCGCCGCGATGCCGACGGTGGCGCCGACCAGGCCGACGTACCCGAACACCGGCTTGCGGCTGAACACCGGGATCACCTCGGAGATGATCCCGAAGAACGGCAAGGCGACGATGTACACCTCTGGATGGCCGAAGAACCAGAACAGGTGCTGCCAGAGGATCGCGCCCCCGTGCGAGGGGTCGTAGATGTGGGCGCCGAGGTGCCGGTCCGCCTCCAGCGCGCACAGCGCGGCGGCGAGGATCGGGAACACCAGCAGCGCGAGCAGCGCGGTGATGAAGATGTTCCAGGTGAAGATCGGCATCCGGAACATGGTCATGCCGGGCGCGCGCAGGCACAGCACCGTGGTGATCATGTTCACCGAGCCGAGGATCGTGCCGAGACCCGAGATGACCAGGCCCACGATCCAGAAGTCGGCACCCGCGCCGGGCGAGTGGATGGCGCTGTTCAGCGGGGCGTACGCGAACCAGCCGAAGTCGGCCGCGCCGCCCGGGGTCAGGAACCCGCACATCACCAGCAGGCCGCCGAACAGGTACAGCCAGTAGGAGAACGCGTTCAGCCGCGGGAAGGCCACGTCGGGCGAGCCGATCTGCAGCGGCAGCACCAGGTTGGCGAACGCGAACACCAGCGGCGTCGCGAACAGCAGCAGCATGATCGTGCCGTGCATGGTGAACAGCTGGTTGAACTGTTCGTTCGACAGGAACTGCATCCCCGGCCGGGCCAGCTCGGCGCGCATCAGCAGCGCCATGATCCCGCCCGCGAAGAAGAACAGGAACGACGTGACCAGGTACATCCGGCCGATGTCCTTGTGGTCCGTCGTCCGCAGCATCTTGAGGAACCACGAGCCGGGCTTGGCCTCGTGCACCGCGTACGGCGACGAGATCCTTGCTGGCGCGACCGTCACGATGCCTCCTCCGGGGGTCCTAACCTCCGGGGTCAGGATAGTGCGCAGCTTCTACGCGCCGTCGGCGGGTATACCGGTCGGGCGGGCCGCCCCGTGGGAGGATGCCGCGCGTGCCGGTCCCCTTCTACGCAGACCTCCATATCCACTCGAAGTACTCACGCGCGTGCAGCCGGGACTGCGACCTGGAACATCTGGCCTGGTGGGCGCGGCGCAAGGGCATCACGGTCGTCGGCACCGGCGATTTCACCCACCCGGCCTGGCACGCCGAGCTGAAGGAACGCCTGGTCCCGGCCGAGCCCGGGCTGTACCGGCTCGACCCCGACCTGGACGCCGACGTCCGCCGCACGCTGCCGGCCAGCTGCCAGGGCGAGGTCCGGTTCCTGCTCTCGGTGGAGATCTCCACCATCTACAAGTACGGCGGCGCCACCCGCAAGGTGCACCACCTGATCTACCTGCCGGACCTGGACGCGGTGGAGCGCTTCAACACCCGGCTGGGCCGGATCGGCAACATCACCTCCGACGGCCGGCCCATCCTCGGCCTGGACTCGCGCGACCTGCTGGAGATCGCGCTGGAGGCCAGCGCGGACGCCTGGCTGGTGCCGGCGCACATCTGGACGCCGTGGTTCGCGGTGCTGGGCGCCAAGTCCGGCTTCGACTCGGTCGCGGACTGCTACCGCGACCTCGCCCACCACCTGTTCGCGGTGGAGACCGGGCTGTCCGCCGACCCGGCCATGCTGTGGCGGGTCTCCTCGCTGGACGCCTACACCCCGGTCGGCAACTCCGACGCGCACTCGCCGCCGATGCTCGGCCGCGAGCTGTCGCTGTTCGACTCCGACCGGGACTACTACGCGATCCGGGAGGCGCTGCGGACCAGGGAGGGCTTCCTCGGCCCGCGCGAGTTCTTCCCGGAGGAGGGCAAGTACCACCACGACGGGCACCGCAAGTGCGGGGTGCGGATGACGCCCGAGGAGACGCGGGCCCGTGACGGGCTCTGCCCTGGCTGCGGCAAGCCGGTGACGATCGGGGTGGCGCACCGGGTCGCGGCGCTGGCCGACCGGCCGTACGGCGCCCGCCCGCCGAACATGCCGGACTTCGTCAACCTCGTCGCCCTGCCGGAGATCGTCGGCGAGATCCGCGGTGTCGGGCCGCGCAGCAAGTCGGTGCTCGGCCAGGTCGCCTCGCTGGTCTCCGCGCTCGGACCGGAGCTGCACATCCTCGAGCGGGCGCCGCTGGACGCGATCGCCGAGGCCGGCGGCGAGCTGGTCGCCGAGGCCATCGGCCGGCTGCGGCGCGGCGAGGTGATCCGGGAGGCCGGGCACGACGGCGAGTACGGCGTGATCCGGCTGTTCGAGCCCGGCGAGCTGAGCGGCGGCGCGGACACGCTGTTCGACCTGGAGCCGGTGGCGGCGCCGGCGCGCGGCCCGAAGGCGCGGGCGGCCGTGTCCCCCACGTACGAGCCGGAGCTGGTCGGCGGCGACGAGCTGTACCACGACATCGGCGAGGGCGGGGGCGGCGTGCTGCCCGGCCTCGCGCCCACCCTGCTCGACGGGCTGGACCCGGACCAGCGGGCCGCCGCCCAGGTCACCGAGGGTCCGCTGCTGGTCGTGGCGGGTCCCGGCACCGGCAAGACCCGTACCCTCACCCACCGCATCGCCCACCTGGTGGCCGAGCGCGGCGTGCCCGCGGACCAGGTGCTGGCGGTCACGTTCACCCGCAAGGCGCGGGCGGAGCTGGCCGAGCGGCTGGCCGGCCTGCTGCCGCCGGCCGACGCCGCGCGGGTCGCCGTCACCACCTTCCACGGGCTGGGGCTGGCGATCCTGCGCGAGCACCCGGAACGGGCCGGCCTGACCGCCGACTTCCGGATCGCCGAGCCGGCGGTGCGGCTGGAGCTGGCCGCCGAGCTGCTCGGCGGGGCCGGCCGGCGCGACTGCCAGCGCGCCCTCGACCGGCTGGCCCGGCACCGGCGCGCCGGCGCCCTGACCACCGCCGAGGACCCGGAGCTGGACGACCTGCTCGACCGGTACGGCAAGGCCCTGCGCTCCCGCGACCTGGTGGACCTGGACGAGCTGGTGTGGCTGCCGGTGCGGATGCTGGCGGCGGACCCGGCGCTGGCGGCGGCGTACCGGGAGCGGTGGCGGTACGTGAGCGTGGACGAGTACCAGGACGTCGACGCGCTCCAGTACCAGCTGCTGCGGCTGCTGTCGGCCGGCAACCTGTGCGCGATCGGCGACCCCGACCAGGCCATCTACGCGTTCCGCGGCGCCGACGTGCGGTTCTTCCTGGACTTCCGGCGCGACTTCGCCGGCGCGGAGGTCGTCGCCCTCACCCGTAACTACCGCTCCAGCCCGGCCATCGTCACCGGCGCGCTGGACGCGATCGGGCCGGCCACCCTGGTGCCGGGGCGGGAGCTGCGCGCGGTCGGCACCACGCCGGCGCCGGCCCGGATCGTCGTGCACACGGCGACCGACGAGGCCGACGAGGCGGGCTGGCTGGTCCGTACCGTCGAGGCGCTGCTCGGCGGATCGTCGCTGCACGCGCGGGACACCGGCGTCGGCGACACCGAGGGCGTGCACCTGTCCTTCGCCGACATCGCGGTGCTGTACCGGACCGACGCGCAGACCGGGCCGCTGGTGGAGGCGTTCGACCGGGCCGGCATCCCGGTGCAGAAGCGCACCCACGACCGGCTGGCCGACCGCCCCGGCGTGGCGCCGGTCGTGCACCACCTCCGCCTCGGCACCGGTCCGCTGCCGGACCGGCTCAAGGCGGCCGCCCGTACGGCCGCCGCGGCCGCCGAGGACGGCGCGGCCGAGGGCGCGGCCCTGGCCGCCGCCGACCTGCTGGCGCCGCTCGCCGCCCGCTACCCCGACGACCTCGACGGCTTCCTGGACGAGCTGGCCCTCGGCGCCGAGGTCGACACGCTCGACCCGCGGGCCGACCGGATCGCCCTGCTCACCCTGCACGCCGCCAAGGGCCTGGAGTTCCCGGTGGTGTTCCTGGTCGGCTGCGAGGACGGCCTGCTCCCGCTCAGCTACGGCGACGCGGGCGAGGACGAGCTGGCCGAGGAGCGCCGCCTGTTCTTCGTCGGCCTGACCCGCGCCAAGCAGTACCTGTTCCTCACCCGGGCCCGCCGCCGCCTCCGCCAGGGCACCGTCCGCGACCAGGCCCCCTCGCCCTTCCTCGCCGACATCCGGGACACCCTCCGCGACCACCGCGAAACCACCACCGCGCGCCCCAGGCCGCGCGAGCGCCAGCTCCGCCTCATCTGACCCGGCGCTCTCCGCGCCACCCCCAGCGGGAGTGGCGCGGAGAGCGGGCCTGTCAGCTGCCGGCGGTGCGGGTCTCCCGGGCGGCCCGTGGGGCGGCCTTCTGCCGCGGTACCACGGCCGGGGTGGGCTTGGGCTGGTCGGCCCCGCCGGCCCTGGTGGTGGCCTTGGTGGCCTTGGTGGCCCTGGCGGACCGGCCGTTGGACGGCTTGGCGGACTTCGCGGCCGGCCTGCCGGCGGCCATCCGGGTGTCGCCGGACCGCGGGGAGCCGGCCATGGCGATGGCCTCGCGCAGCTGCCGTTCCTGCTCGTCGCTCAGCGAGGTCTGGAGCAGCTCACCGTGGTGGTTCGGGCCGAGCCGGTTCAGCACCTTGTCCGGCGTGGCCGAGTGGACCAGCAGCACCAGCGCCGCGCCGCCCGGCCGGAGCGACCTGCCGAGCCGGCGGGCGAAGTTGTCGTCCACGCCGGCGTCGGTCATGGCGCCGCTCGCGGCACCGGCGGCGGCGCCGACGGCCATGCCCAGCAACGGGACGAGGAACAGCATCCCGATCAGCCCGCCGAACACGGCACCACCCATGGCGCCGCCGGCCACCAGGTTCCGCTCCTGGTGCAGCTTGATCGCACCGTCCTGACGGCGCTCCACGACCACCGCGTCGTCGAGCTGGATCAGGTTCTCGCCCTGCATGTCCTTCAGCTCCGCGAGGACGTCCCTGGCGTCCTTCATCCCCGGATAGGTGATCGCCACCAGAGTGCTCATGCGCCCGCCTCGCTTCGCTCGCCGGCCACATGAGGCACGAGTGCACCATGCCGATGATTCGCTCGCTGTCGCTCGCTCATGCGCTCCTCCTCCGCTCGGGTACGCCACTCATGTTGCGGGCCGTGACCGGCGGCCGGAGGCGGAACGGAACCGTGCCCCCGGATATCGCCGGCTGCCGCCGCCGGGACCCGTTTGGGCCGGTCTTGACCCCTTTGGGCCTCGCGCCTACTCTCGCCTTCACGAGAGATCCGATGTCTGTACGCCCAATTCGCCTCAAGTGGCGTACGGATGCCTTCGCGATCCTCGAACGATCTGATGAGTCGGGGACCGAGGAGACGCACCCATGGCCATCACCAACCCCGCCACCCCACCCAACACCAGCCGCCGCCGGTTCTGGCGGCTCGCCCTGATCCTGGCCGTACTGGCCGCGCTGGTCGGCACGCAGGCGAGCCCGCGCCCCCGCGCCGAGCTGTTCAGCCCGCGCCAGCAGATGCTCCGCAACGCCACCGCCGGCCTCTTCCTGCACTGGGGCATGTTCACCGCGCCGCTGCACACCGACTGCGCGCAGTGGGAGGCCGACGTCACCAACGGCGGCTGGGACCCGAACTACTGGCCCGCCGAGGCCGTCAAGCTGCACGCCTCCTACCTCGTGCTGGCCACCTTCCACAGCCGGCTCGGCTACGCCCGCCCGTGGCCGTCCAGGATCCCCGGCAGCTGCGCCACCAAGCGTGACTTCCTCGGCGAGACGATCGCCGCCGCCAAGCGGCGGGGCCTCAAGGTCATCCTGTACATGACCGACGACCCGAAGTGGCACAACGAGCAGGGCTTCGAGACGCTCGACTCGGCCGCGTTCTCCGCCTACGCCGGCCACCCGGTCGACCTGACCACCCGGGAGGGCTTCGGCGAG
>JBJMIH010000177.1:0-6294 GCA_045806985.1 Mycobacteriales bacterium
ACCGGTAAGACAACACGCGAAGCTCCTGGCGTCGGATGATCTTGGTACATCAACCGAACAGCCAGGAGCTTCACCTATTCCACACTGGACACACCATCCCTACCCAGCCCCACCAGGATGGAAAAGGCTCCTTGATCGTGGCCGCAGGGGTCCGAAATCCGCCAAAGGCATACAGGCGGAAGCCGACTTTGAGACACGGCCTGGCCGGCGCTAGACGCGCTCCCAGGGTGGGCGGGTCGACTCGTCGGCGAAGTACCTCATGGCGGGGCTGTTGGCGTCGCGGAAGCCGAACTCGCGGTACAGGCTCTCGCTCATCGAGGTGGCGTGCAGGTCGATGGCGGGTACCCGCTGGGCGGCGAACCAGTCCATCAGCGCGGCGAAGCACTGCCGGGCGTACCCGCGGCGGCGGTGGTCGTCCATGGTGACGACCGAGCCGATGTGGCCGCGCCGGGTGCCGGGGTCGGTGGGCGACGGCAGCTTGGCCACCATCCAGCCGACCGCGCAGGCCACCAGCGGGCCGCCCGGCTCGGGCGCGCCCACCACGTAGGCGGCGATCCGGTCCGGTTCGGTGTCCAGCCGGGCCAGGTCGGCCACGCAGGCCTTCCGCCAGCCGGGGTCCTCGACGGCGACCTCGCCGGCGCGGGCGTGGCTGGCGAACATCAGCGCGCGCAGCCGGACGAGCTCCTCGGCGTCGGCGGCGGTCGCACGGCGTAGGGTCGGCTCCATGCCGTCCGATCCAAGCACCGGGGCCGGCGCCACGCCCGCCAATAACGGGGTGGCCACGCTCAGTTACGAGCAGGCGCGCGAGCAGCTGGCCGACGTCGTCCGCCGGCTGGAGGCCGGCGGCATCCCGCTGGAGGAGGCGCTGGCGCTCTGGGAACGCGGCGAGGAGCTCGCCGACCGCTGCCAGGCCTGGCTGGACGGGGCGCGGGAGAAGCTGGCCAAGGCGATGGCCGCCAGGGACGAGCCCGAACCTGAGTAGGCGATAACCAGAGGAGAAATGTCGCACCTCCGTCCTACGGTGTCGGCATGGACTCCGCTGCGATCTCCCTCCGGGGCGTGGTCAAGCAGTACGGCGACCTGACCGCGGTCGCCGGACTGGACCTGGACGTGCCGCCCGGCATCTGCCAGGGCCTGCTCGGCCCGAACGGCGCCGGCAAGTCCACGACCATGCGGATGCTCACCGCGCAGACGATCGCGGACAGCGGGGAGATCAGCGTGCTCGGCTTCCGGGTGCCGGAGGAGTCGAAGCAGGCCAGGGCCCTGATGGGGGTGGTGCCGCAGCAGGACAACCTGGACACCGAGCTGACCGCGAAGCAGAACCTCGCGGTGTTCGCCCGGCTGTACCGGGTGCCGCGCGGCGAGCGGGGTGCGGCCGTGGCCAGGGCGCTGGAGATCGCCCAGCTCACCGGGCGGGCCGACACGAAGGTGGACAAGCTTTCCGGCGGTATGCGGCGGCGGTTGCTGATCGCCCGCGGGCTGGTGCACCGGCCCCGGCTGATGCTGCTGGACGAGCCGACCGTGGGCCTCGACCCGCAGGTACGCCAGGAGCTGTGGGCGCTGGTGGACGCGCTGCGCAGCGAGGGTGTCACGGTGCTGATGTCGACGCACTACATCGAGGAGGCCGAGCGGCTGGCCGACGACGTGGCGATCATGCACGCCGGCCGGATCATCGCCAGGGACGCGCCGGGCAAGCTGATCTCCACCCACGTCGGCAACCTGGCGGCGGAGTACTACGGCCCGCCGACCCGGCTGCTGGAGGTGGAGCGGCTGGCCGGGGCGGCCGGCATGTCGACCCGGCGGACCGGGCCGTCGGTGTCGGTGCTGCGCGCCGAGGCCATGCCGGAGACGCTGGCCGACCAGCTCGGCGACGGGATGTCGCGGCGGCAGGCCAACCTGGAGGACGTGTTCGTGCTGCTCACCGGGGAGAGGGTGGAGTGATGGCGGCGGCTCCGGCGGCGACGGGACGGCGGCTGCGGCGGTTCGAGGCGACCGCCCTGGGCGCGGTGATCTACCACGACTTCACGATGTTCAAGCGGTACTGGCCGTCCACCACCTTCTCCTCGGTGGTGGAGCCGACGATCTACCTGCTGGCGTTCGGGTTCGGCTTCGGCTCGCTGGTGGCGGTGGTGGACGGGCACCGGTACCGCGACTTCGTCGGCACCGGCGTGGTGGCGACCGCGGTCCTGTTCATCTCGGCCTTCGGCGGGATGTTCCAGACCTTCATCCGGCGCACCTTCCAGCGGACGTACGACGCGATGCTGGCCGCCCCGATCGACACCCACGAGCTGGTGACCGGCGAGGCGGTGTGGATCGCGCTGCGGGCCGGCGTGTACGGCTGCACGCCGCTGCTGGTGGCGATGTGCTTCGGGCTGCATCCGAGCCCCGGCATGTTGATCACGCCGCTGATCGGCTTCGTGACCGGCTTCGGCTTTGCCTGCTTCGGCATCTGGACCTCGGCGGTGGTACCGAGCATCGACTCGTTCAACTACATCATCTCGGCGGTGCTCACCCCGTTGTTCCTGGTCGCCGGCACGTACTTCCCGCTCAACCGCCTCCCCGACTGGGCCCAGACGCTGGCCCAGCTCAATCCCCTGCACCACTGCGTCGAGCTGGTACGCGACGGCGTCTGGGGCTTCCGCCCCCTCGCCGACCTCGGCCACGCCGCCGGCCTGCTCATCTTCGCCGCCCTGATGTGGGTGCTGGCGGTACGCAGGATGCGCGCCCGGCTGATCGACTAGTCAGCCGCCGGCGAGCAGGGCGCGCAGGCCGGCGGCGTCGGCGCGCAGCTCGTCGTCGGGGCGGGGGGTGGTGTCGAGGTCGGCGGGGAGCAGCGTGCCGGGGGCGGGGTCGTCGACGTAGCGGCTGATCAGGTGGGTGTGCAGGTGCGGGAGGGCGTTGCCGGCGACAAGGTAGTTGATCTTGGTGGCGCCGAAGTACAGCTTCATCCGGTGGGCGACCAGGCTGAGGTCGTGCCAGTACGCGGCCGCCTCCTCCGGCACCAGCTCGTACGGCTCGACGACGTGCCGGCCACGCCACACGACGTACACGTAGCCACGCTGGGGTCCGTGCTTGCCCAGGTACGCGTCACTCGTCCGCCCCTGCGCCACGCGGATGCCCCACGGTGTCTCGTCCGGCCGGCCCTGCTCGCACATGTCGCAGTCCTTGCCGGCGAGCCGGTCCTCCCAGTCGGCTGGCCACACACGTCCCATGGAACACGATCGTGCCAGCAGGTAACCGCGAAGTGAACCGCTATCGCAACGCTTGGGCCAGTTTTTGCAGTTCGTCAAGCTTCGCGCTGCCGGTGACCAGGTAGGTGGCGCCGCCGCCGGTGCGGACCAGCGCCTGCTCGCCGTCGCGCCGGCCCGGGTACCGGGTCCACCGCGTCCCGGCCACGTCCAGGCTGCCGGTGGGCTTCCGGTCCGGCCCGATCTCGTCGTCCAGCAGCGACGGCGTATCGCCCTCGACCAGCCCGGCCCACCTGCCGGCCGGGGTGACGTACCCGATCCGGAACACCACCCGCCTGTCGCCGTCCCGGATCACCCGCGAGCTGGTCGGCCGCCACCGGGTCGACAGCCCCTCCGGGGCCAGCACCGGGAAGCGCGCCTGCGCCTTCGCCTCCCTGATGTCCGGCCTGGTGTCCACGACCTGCACCGCGTGCTGGCCGGAGGGCCGGTTCAGCACCGCCCAGGTGATCATCGGCACCAGCAGGATCAGCAGCGCCCCGATCATGTTGCGCGCGGTCCGGGCGGTACGGCGGTCCGCGGTCGTGGTACTCACCTCACCATCGTGACCGAACCCGCCGGCGGCCGCTCAGCCGGCCCCTGGAAACCGTGATCGTGGGAGGATGGCCGTACCGGCATCGCTCTCACCTGCAGCGGAGGTCACCATGCCCGAGGTACCCAGGGAACTGGCCGTGCGGGGCGAAGCGCCCGACCGCAACCTGGCGCTGGAGCTGGTCAGAGTGACCGAGGCGGCCGCGATGGCGGCCGGCCGCTGGGTGGGCAGGGGCGACAAGAACGGCGGCGACGGCGCCGCCGTCAACGCGATGCGCCAGCTCATCGGCACGGTGTCGATGCGCGGCGTGGTGGTCATCGGCGAGGGCGAGAAGGACAACGCCCCGATGCTGTACAACGGCGAGGAGGTCGGCGACGGCACCGGCCCCGAGTGCGACGTGGCCGTGGACCCGATCGACGGCACCACGCTGATGGCCAAGGGCATGCCGAACGCGCTGGCCGTGATCGCGGTGGCCGAGCGCGGCACCATGTTCGACCCGTCCGCCGTGTTCTACATGGAGAAGCTGGCCTGCGGGCCGGAGGCGGCCGGGCTGGTCGACGTGACGGCCCCGCCCGAGCACAACATCCGCGCGGTCGCCAAGGCCAAGGGCGTCGAGCCGCGCGACATCACCGTCTGTGTCCTGGACCGGCCCCGGCACGAGGAGCTGGTCGGCCAGATCCGCCAGGTCGGCGCGCGGATCAGGTTCATCAGCGACGGCGACGTGGCCGGCGCGATCATGGCGGCCCGCCCCGGTACCGGCGTCGACCTGCTGCTCGGCATCGGCGGCACGCCGGAGGGCATCATCGCCGCCTGCGCGCTGACCTGCATGGGCGGCGGGATGCAGGGCAAGCTGTGGCCGCGCGACGATGACGAGCGCCGCCGCGCCCTGGACCTCGGCTACGACCTTGACCAGGTGCTCGACCTGGGCGCGCTGGTGCACTCGGAGAACGTGTTCTTCGCCGCCACCGGGGTCACCGACGGTGAGCTGCTGCGCGGCGTGCGGTACCAGGGCGGCCGGCTGCACACCCAGTCGATCGTGATGCGCTCGAAGTCCGGCACCGCCCGGGTCGTCGACTCCGAGCACCAGCTCAGCAAGCTCCGCGCGTACAGCGCCATCGACTTCGACCGCGGCTGAGGGGAAGCGAAGCGTGACGGAGGAGATCGTCCTGCTGGACGCGGCGGGGAACCCGGTCGGGACCGCGCCGAAGCGGGCCAGCCACCACGCCGACACCCCGCTCCACCTGGCGTTCTCGTGCTACCTGGTGGACGAGCGCGGCCGGGTGCTGCTGACCCGCCGGGCCGCCGGCAAGACATTCGCCGGCGTGCTCACCAACTCCTGCTGCGGCCATCCGGGGCCCGGCGAACCCCTCGCCGACGCGGTACGCCGCCGGGTCGCCGAGGAGCTGGGCCTGACCGCCGAGGCGGTGGAGCTGGTGCTGCCGGACTTCCGGTACCGCGCCGAGCAGGACGGCGTGGTGGAGAACGAGTACTGCCCGGTGTTCCGGGCCCGTGCCGACGGCCCGGCCCGCCCGGACCCGGCCGAGGTGTCGCACACCGCGTGGCTGCCCTGGTCGGAGGTGGTGGCCGCCGCCGCACGCCCGGAGGCGTCGCCGTGGTTCCGCGAGCAGATGGCGCGGCTGGTCCCGCTGGGCGACCCGGCGCGCTGGCCGGCGGGCGACCCCGCCGCGCTGCCGCCGGCCGCCCGCTGCCTGCCGATCGCGCCGACGAGCACCTGACCGGCCGGGGCTGACGGCGTCCTACGATCGGGGCGGAGAGAAGTCAGCGTCGACAGTTCTGGAGCGGACCCGTGGCCGAGCAGGAGTACCGGATCGAGCACGACTCGATGGGCGACGTGAGGGTGCCCGCCCACGCCAAGTGGCGGGCGCAGACCCAGCGCGCCGTGCAGAACTTCCCGGTGTCCGGACAGCGCATCGAGCGGCGGCTGATCCAGGCGCTGGCCTCGATCAAGGGCGCGGCCGCGCTGGCCAACGCCGAGCTGGGGGTGCTGGACGACGCGGTCGCCAAGGCCATCGCGGACGCCGCCCGCGAGGTGGCGGCCGGGGACTGGGACGACCACTTCCCGATCGACGTCTTCCAGACCGGCTCCGGCACCTCGTCCAACATGAACACCAACGAGGTGCTCGCCACCCTGGCCACCGAGCGGCTCGGCCAGCCGGTGCACCCGAACGACCACGTCAACGCCTCGCAGTCGTCCAACGACACGTTCCCGTCGGCCATCCACATGGCCGCCACCGCCGCGCTCGTCGCCGACCTGCTGCCGGCGCTGGACCACCTGGCGGAGTCGCTGGACCGCAAGGCCGACGAGTTCGCCACCGTGGTGAAGTCGGGGCGCACCCACCTGATGGACGCCACTCCGGTCACGCTGGGTCAGGAGTTCGGCGGGTACGCGGCCGCCGTGCGGTACGGCGGCCAGCGGGTGCGCGACGTGCTGGACCGGGTGGGCGAGCTGCCGCTGGGCGGCACCGCGGTCGGCACCGGCATCAACACCCCGGCCGG
>JBJMIH010000178.1:0-17281 GCA_045806985.1 Mycobacteriales bacterium
GCCGGCGGCCGGCTGGCCGGCACCACCAGCCCGGACGTGCTGGCGGGGTGGTGGTCCGGTCCGGAGTCGCCGGCGTTGCTGCTGGTGACCGGGGTGACGTTCGACGGCTGGGCGGTGCCGGAGGAGGTGGGGGAGCGGGCGGCTCGGGCCGGCGACGGGCCGGTGCTGGTCGACCCGGCCGGCCGGTGGGTCTTCCTGTCGACACCCGCGGTACCGGCGCCGCGGTACCCGGTCGGCCGGCACCTGGACCACCTGGACTACCTGGGCCCCGGCGGGCACCTGGCCGCGCCGCCCACGGTCGGCCTCGCCGGTCCGGCGCTGTGGGTGCGCCAGTACCCCCGGCTGCCCGCGCCCGCCGCGGTGTGGGGCCTGCTGGCGAGGGCGACGGGCGACTGACATCCGGGCGACTGACAGCTGGGCGGCGGCGGTACGGGAGGTCAGAGTCGTCCCGTACCGCCGCCTTCATCGCCACGACGGGCGCTGCTGCTTGCCCACCGGCCGCCGCAGGCTCGCGGCCGGCGTCAACCCGTCGTGGTCGTCTGTCCGCCACCCGGGTGGCACCTGCGAGAGCCGCCCACGGCAGGGGTGCGCCGGACACGCCGTTTCCACCCGGAGTAACGAACTACCCCGTAGCCGGTGACGGTGGAAACACCGGTGAAACGCCCTCCGGGTACCCTCCGGCTATGGACCGCCAGCAGGAATACGTCCTCCGCGTGCTCGAGGAGCGCGACATCCGGTTCGTCCGGCTGTGGTTCACCGACGTCCTCGGCACGCTCAAGTCGGTGGCGGTCGCCCCGGCCGAACTGGAGGCCGCGTTCGAGGAGGGCATCGGCTTCGACGGGTCCGCTGTCGAGGGCTTCGCCCGCATCCACGAGGCCGACATGCTGGCCGTGCCCGACCCGGCCACGTTCACCGTGCTGCCGTGGGAGCAGGGCGAGACGGCCAGGATGTTCTGCGACATCCGGATGCCCGACGGGTCGCCGTCCTGGGCCGACCCGCGGTACGTGCTGAAGCGGACGCTGGCCAGGGCCGCCGAGAAGGGCTTCACCTTCTACACCCACCCGGAGATCGAGTTCTTCCTGCTCGACTCGGTGCCGCGGGACGGCGAGCAGCCGCGGCCGGTGGACCGGGCCGGGTACTTCGACCTGTCCCACCACGACGTGGCGCACGACTTCCGCCGGCTGGCCGTGGACGCGCTGGAGAAGATCGGCATCTCGGTGGAGTTCAGCCACCACGAGGTCGCGCCCGGCCAGCAGGAGATCGACCTGCGGTACGCGGACGCGCTGTCCACCGCCGACAACATCATGACGTTCCGGCACGTGGTCAAGGAGGTGGCGATCAGCCAGGGCGTGTACGCCACCTTCATGCCCAAGCCGTTCACCGACCAGCCCGGCTCCGGCATGCACACCCACCTGAGCCTGTTCGAGGGCGATCAGAACGCCTTCCACGAGCCCGGCGACCCGCAGAAGCTGTCGAAGACGGCGCGCGGGTTCATCGCCGGCCTGCTCGTGCACGCCCGCGAGGTCAGCGCGGTCACCAACCAGTGGGTGAACTCCTACAAGCGGCTGTTCGGGCAGCCGCTGGCGAACATTCCCAACGAGGCGCCGGCCTACGTCTGCTGGGGCTCCAACAACCGGTCCGCGCTGGTCAGGGTGCCCAACTACAAGCCGGGCAAGGCCAACTCGACCCGGGTGGAGGTGCGCTCGCTGGACCCGGCCTGCAACCCGTACCTCGCCTACGCCGTGTTGCTCGCCGCCGGGATGGCCGGCATCGAGGGCGGGTACGAGCTGCCGCCGGGTGTCGAGGACGACGTGTGGGGGCTCAGCGACGCCGAGCGGCGGGCGATGGGTTTCGAGGACCTGCCGCACAACCTGTCCGAGGCGGTGCGCTGCATGGAGGGCTCCGAACTGGTCGCCGAGACGCTCGGCGAGCACGTCTTCGACTTCTTCCTGCGCAACAAGCGGGCCGAGTGGATGGACTACCGCGCCAAGGTCACCCCGTTCGAATTGCAGCGTTACCTGCCTGTCCTGTGACATTCGGGGGTTAACCTCACTGTCCATGGCGGAGGGTGCGGAGGAACAGCTACCGGTACCGACCGCACGGCATGTCGTGGTCGCGGGGTTGGGCAACGTCGGGTACTGGGTGTGCCGGCTGCTCCAGGACGCCGGCATCCCGGTCGTGGTGGTGGGCGAGGCCGACCCGGCCAACCCGGACGAGGTGCGGGTGGTCGGGCTGCTCGAGGAGCTGGGCGTGCCCCGGATCGCCCGCTCGCCCCGGTCCCGGCCGGTGCTCGACGGCGTGAACGTGGCGAGCGCCGTCGCGCTCCTCGCCTGCGAGGAGAACGACCTGCGCAACGTGGAGACCGTGCTGATCGCCCACGAGATGAACCCGGGCCTGCGGATCGTGGCGAGGATCACCAACCCGCTCCTCGCCGACCAGCTCGCGGCGGCCATCCCGACCGTCACCGCGCTCTCGCCGGCCGCGCTGTGCGCGAACCGGTTCGTGGAGGACTGCGCCACCGGCTCGGTGGTGCACACGATCCCCGGCACCCGGCCGCCGCTGCGGGTGGTGGAGCGGTCCGCGGTGTACTCCTGCACGGTCGAGGAACTGGTCGATCACGCCGAGCCGGTGGCGGTGCGCCGGGTCGGCGGCGAGCCGGTCTTCGCGCCCGGCAAGGACACGCCGATGTCGCCGGGTGACGTGCTGTCGATGATCGGGGAGCTGCCCGACGACTCGCCGCACGACTGGAGCCTGGCCGGCGGGCAGTTGCGGGCCCGGCTGCGGTCGGCCCGGCGGCTCGGGTCGGCGCTGTACGCGGACCTGGGCCGGCCGCTGCGGCTGGCGCTCGCCGGCGTGCTGGTGCTGATCGTGGTCGCGACCGTGGTGCTGCGGATCTGGTACCTGAAGGAGGTGCCGGAGGCCAACGGCGGGCACCGCAGCTTCACCGCCCTGGACGCCATGTACTTCACCGTGACGGTGATCACAGTCGGGTTCGGCGACTTCTCCTTCGCCGGCGAGTCCACCGGGGTGGAGATCTTCGGGATCGCGCTGATCCTGGCCGGCGCCACCGCCATGACGCTGGTGTACGCGTTCGTGACGAACTTCCTCGTCAGCCAGCGGTTGCCGGACGTGGTGGGCCGGCGGCAGCGGGTGGACCTGTACGACCACGTGATCGTCTGCGGCCTCGGCACGGTCGGGCTGGCCGTGGTCGAGCAGCTGGTCGCCCGCAACGAGCCGGTCGCGGTGATCGAGGTCGACCCGAACAAGCGGTACCTCGACCAGGCCCGCGCGCTGGGCGTCCCGGTGCTGCTGGGCGACGCCCGCGGGCTGGCCACGCTGGAGCGCGCCAACCTCGGCAAGGCGCGCGCCGTGGTGGCGCTGACCAGCACCGACCAGACGAACGTGGAGATCGCGCTCACCGTGCGGGCGGCGACGGCCGCCACCGCGGCCCGGGAGCACGGTGGCGAGCGGGCCAGGGTGGTGCTGCGGCTGTTCGACGAGGCGCTCGCCGAGCGGATCGAGACCCACTTCGACATCCACCGGGCGCGCAGCGTGTCCGCGCTGGCCGCCCCGCACTTCGTCGCCCGCGCCCTGGACCTGCCGGTGGTGTCGGTCTGTCCGGTCGGCCGGCTGGCCCTGCTGGTCACCGCCGACCCGCAGCCGCCGGGGCCGACCGTGCCCGGTGTCAGCAGCGTGTACTCGGGCGGCACGTTCTACCTGGTCGGCCCGCTGGCCCAGCACCTGTGGGTGCGCCGCGGGACCCCGGCCACGAGCACATAGGGTCAGTGGAATGACAGCTGACGACGACGCCCCCCGCGCGCTGGTCATCGAGCACACCGAGGGCGAGACGGTGGCACTGCTGGGCGACTGGCTGACAGAGGCCGGCCTGCGGCTGGACGTGGTACGGCCGTACGCCGGCGAGCCGCTGCCGGCCGGCCTGGACCGGCACGGCGCGCTCATCGTCATGGGCGGACCTCAGTCCGCCTACGACGACGTGTCCGGCGAGCCGTCCGCGCCCTGGCTGCCGGCCACCAGGGCGCTGCTGCGCGAGGCCGCCGGCACCGACACGCCCACGCTCGGCATCTGCCTGGGCGCGCAGCTGCTGGCGGACGCGCTGGGCGGCATCGTGGCGCCCGGCGAGCAGGGGCCGGAGTTCGGCGCGGCGCTGGTCGCCAAGCGGGACGTGGCGGCGCTGGACGTGCTGTGGGGGCCGGTGCCGTTCCTGCCGGACGTGGTGCAGTGGCACTTCGACGAGATCACCGACCTGCCGGCCGGCGCGGTGCTGCTGGCCAGTTCGACCCGGTACCCGAACCAGGCGTTCCGGGTCGGCGACCACGCGTACGGCCTCCAGTTCCACATCGAGACCACACCGGACATGGTGCGCCGCTGGGCGGAGAACGACGCCGAGGCGCTCGCCGCCCACGAGGTGGACGTGGAAGCGCTGCTCGCCGGGGTGGCGGAGCGGCAGGACGACCTCGCCGAGGTGTGGCGGCCGTTCGCCACGCGGTTCGCCGGGTTGGTTTCCACGACAGTTGGGTAGTGCCTTAGGCTCACCACCCATTCTTTGACGTCAGAAACGGGGCAGGAGGCCGGCAATGTCCGTGAACCTGGTCAAGGGCCAGCGCATCTCCCTGGAGAAGTCCGGCGGCGGGGACCTCTCCGTCGTGCGGATGGGCCTGGGGTGGGACGCGATCAAGAAGCGCGGCCTGTTCGGCAATCGGGAGGCGGATGTCGACCTCGACGCGTCGGCGATCCTGATGGCCGACAACACTCCGGTGGACGTGGTGTTCTACAACCACCTCACCAGCAACGACGGTTCGGTCCAGCACAGCGGCGACAACCGGACCGGGGTCGGGGAGGGCGACGACGAGTCGATCGTCGTGGACCTGCCCAGGGTGCCGGCCCACGTCAATTCGATCTTCTTCGTGGTGACCTCGTACGAGGGCCAGAACTTCCAGCAGATCGAGAACGCGTTCTGCCGGCTGGTGGACGAGACCACCCGCGCCGAGCTGGCCCGGTACACGCTCACCGGGTTCGGCGCGCACACCGCGCAGGTGATGGCCCGGGTGTACCGGCACAACACCGGCTGGAAGATGGCCGCGATCGGTGAGGGCGCGCAGGCCCGCACCCCGCTGGACATCATCGAGCAGCTCGGCGCGTTCCTGTAGCCGCCGTGCTGATCAAGGGCCAGAACCAGCCGCTGGCGGTGCGGCGGCTGAGGTACGCCTTCGAGGCGGGCGCGCCGGTGGACCTGTGCGCGCTGCTGCTCGCGCCGACCGGGCGGGTGCGCTCCGACGCCGACTTCGTCTTCCACAACCAGCCGGCCGGCGCCGGCGGCGCGGTCCGCCTGACGGGCACCGCGGCGGTCGACGTCGACCTCGACGCGCTGCCCGCCGACGTGGACAGGGTGCTGCTCGCCGCCAGCCTGGACGAGGGGACGTTCGGCCAGCTCGCGCCGCCGGTGGGCCGGCTGTCCGGCGCCGACGGCGGCGGCGACGCCGCCGCGTTCACGCTCGCCGGGCTGGACGCCGAGCGGGCGGTGATCGCCTTCGAGCTGTACCGCCGGCAGGGCGACTGGAAGGTGCGCGCGGTCGGCCAGGGATACGGCGGCGGGCTGGCCGAGCTGGCCGGCCGGCACGGCGTCGACGTGGCCGATCCGCCGCCCCCGCCGGCGACGCCGGTCGCGCCGGCGCCACCGGAGCCGACCGCCGACACCGCCGCGGCAAGCCCCGACCTGGAGCGGATCATGCGCCAGGTCAAGGGCATCTTCGAGGACACCGCCCGGAGCACGGCCGCGTACCGCTCCGCCACCGGGTACGCGGCGGCCCGGCGCGACGAGGAGCTGGCGGCGCTGCTGGACGACCCGGCGCTGCGGACCGGCCCGGCGGCCGACGCGGCCCGCGCCCAGGCCGAGCGGCGGCACGACGAGCTGGTCGAGCGCGCCACCGCCGACTACGCGCGGGACACCGCCCAGCTCGGCGCGGAACTGGTCACGCTGGAGGCGGTGCTGCCGGCGTCGATGGCCCGCTGGACCAGCCCGGCATGGGAGAAGTGGCAGCCGGGCACCGACCTCTCGCCGTCGATCCGGCTCGGCAGCGTGCACCTGGACGACTGCCCCGGCCTGCCGGTGCCGCTGGTCACCGGGCTGCCGCTGCAGATGGGCCTGTGGGTGGACCCGGCCGGGTCGACCGCCGACGCCGAGCGGCTGACCCGCGGCCTGGTGGTGCGGCTGCTGGCCGCGTACCCGCCGGGCGAGCTGCGGGTGCACGTCGCGGACGCGCTGGGCGGCGCGGACCTGACCGGCCTGCCGGTCAGGACCGTGGCCAGGTCCGAGCCGGAGGTCGACGCCCTGTACGGCCGGCAGGTCGAGCGGATCGACCTGATCGGGATGGCGCTGGAGTCGGGCGCGATCGACGCGCTCCCGCCGCACGTCGACCTGGCCACGCAGCTACTGGTGGTGCACGAGTCGGTGGGCCTGGACCCGCGGCTGGGCCGGCTGCTGGCGGAGGGCCCGCGGCTCGGCCTGCACGTCCTGCTGGTGGCCGACGCCACCCCGGCCCTGGAGCCGATCGTCGACGCGGTGCTGCGGCTCAGCGCCGCGCCCGACGTCTACCTCGCCGATCCCTGGGTCGGCCTGGCCTGGACGTTCACCCCGGAGATCCCCGACGAGGCCACCCTGGCCCGGGTACTCGCCCACCTCCCCACCCCCTGAAGACCACATTCCCGCGCCAGCTGGTGGCGCGGGAATGTGGTTCGGGCCGGTCAGCGGGACGGCAGGGTGTGGATGCCGTCGAGGAGAGCGGCGAGGGCGGGCGGGTCGAGGGCGGGCTGGACCGGCGCGTCCTCCAGCACCGAGTCGGTCAGGCCGATCAGGGTGCCGTCGGGGCGCTGGAGAACACCTACGAAACCGCGGATCGGGGCGTTGTCGTAGCCGGGGTAGTTGTCGTAGTGGCGGACCCGGACCAGCGAGCCGTCGGGCAGCGTCCGGTCGTAGTCGCACTGCTGGTCGCAGCTGGGCATCGCGACGTTCCACAGCTGCCGGTCGGGGTGCTCGCCGGGCCGGCCGTGGAACACGGTGACCCGCAGGTACTGGGCCTCCGCCGCGGTGTGGCCGGTCACCGTGTCCACCGTGACGATCAGCTGCGGGCCCTTCTTCTGGGAGGCGTCGCCGGTGACCGACTGGGTGTCGGTCTGGCTCAGGCCGCCGAACAGCTGCGGGGACAGCCGGCCCAGCTCGGCGGCGAGTGCCTGCGAGCTCGGGGTGGAGCGCCAGCCGTACTCCGGACCCTGCGGCCCGGCGGTGACGGTCGGTGTCGGGCGGGCCGGCTGGGGGTGGCCGGTGCCGCCCAGGGTGGTCGCCGCGGTGATCCCGCCGGCCACCAGCACCGCGACCGCGGCGGCCAGGGCCGCGCGCCGGCGCCGTACCCGGGACCGGCCGCGCGCGGCGACCGTCGCCAGGTCGACCACCACCGGGATCTCGGCGCCGGCGGCGTGCTCCAGCAGTTCCTGGACGGAGGTGTACTGGGTCATGACGTCGCCTCCTCGGTCGGGATGGCCAGCCGGCCCCGCAGCGCGTGGATCGCGCGGAAGCTGAGCTGGCGTACGGCGCCCGCGCTGATGTCGAGCGCGTCGGCGGTCTCCTCCACCGACAGGTCCTGGTAGAAGCGGAGCACCAGCACGGCCCGCTGCCGGGGCGGCAGCGCCGCCAGCAGTCGCCGGAGCTCCATCCGGTCGTCGATCTCCTGAATGGTCTCGGTGCCGGCCTCCGGCTGCTCGCCGGCCGGCTCCGGGAGGATCTCCACCGCTCTTTCCCGCCGCCACGGCCGGCGCGCCTCGTCGGCGAGCGACCGGGTCAGGATGCGGTGAACGTAGGCGTCGAGGTTGTCGGCCCTGCTGGCCCGGCCCCACGCCGCGTACAGCTTGCTCAGTGCGGTGGACACCGCGTCCTGGGTGCGGTGCCAGTCACCGCACAGCAGGTAACCGGTGCGTAACAGCACCGGTAGCCGTGCCCCCGCATACGCCTGGAAGGCTTCTTCCTCCGCTGGCTTCATGCCGACCTCCACTGTCCGCCGAATCGACGGCGGCGGTACCCCCGCGCGTTACGGTTCTCCCATGGGAGGTGCGGAACGGCGGATCAGCCCGCAGACGACGCTGGCCCGGTCCGGCTACGCCGACGCAGCGCGCGGCGAGGAACTGCTGGCCGCGCTGGGTCTGCTGGACGGCGAGGCGGTGGCGGGCGCCGGCGAGGTGCGGGCCGCGCTGGGCGCGGCGGCCGATCCGGATCTCGCCACGCTGGCCCTGCACCGGCTGGTCGACGAGCTGGGCGGCGCGGACGGCCGTGTCCTGTTGACGACACTCGGCGCCGACACCGGCCTGCGGGAGCGGCTGACCGCGGTGCTCGGCGCCAGCACCGCCCTCGGCGACTTCCTGATCGCCCACCCGCACGACTGGCGGCTGCTGGCCGGCGAGGCGCCGGTCGGGAACCTGCGCCGCCGGCTGGTCCGGGCCGCGGCCGGCGGCCTGGACGCGCTGCGCGCCGCGTACCGCCGGGAACTGCTGGTGCTGGCCGCGCACGACCTCACCGGCCGGCTCACCCTGGACGAGGTGGCCGCCGCGCTCGCCGACCTGGCCGCCGCCACCCTGGACGCCGGGCTCGCGCTCGCCCGCGGCGAGCTGCCGGCAGCCGCCGACGTGGGCCTGGCCGTCATCGGCATGGGCAAGTGCGGCGGCCGCGAGCTCAACTACGTGTCCGATGTGGACGTACTGTTCGTGGTGGCCACCGACACCGAGCTGCGCCCGGCCACCCAGCTGGCCAGCCGGCTCATCCAGATCTGCGGGCAGGTCGCCTGGCCGGTCGACGCCGGGCTGCGGCCGGAGGGCAAGCAGGGGCCGCTGGTCCGCACGCTGGCCAGCCACGAGGCGTACTACCAGCGCTGGGCCAAGACGTGGGAGTTCCAGGCGCTGCTGAAGGCACGGCCGGTGGCCGGCGACCGGGAGCTGGGCGCGCGGTTCGTCGCCTCGGTCGCGCCGCTGGTGTGGACGGCCGCCGACCGGCCGGACGCGGTGGGCGAGGTGCAGGCGATGCGGCGGCGGGTCGAGTCCACGCTGCCGGCCGCGTCCGCGGGGCGGGAGCTGAAGCTCGGCCCGGGCGGCCTGCGCGACGTGGAGTTCGCCGTCCAGCTGCTCCAGCTCGTGCACGGGCGCGGCGACGACACGCTGCGCGCACCGGGCACGCTCGACGCGCTGGAGGCCCTCGCGGCCGGCGGGTACGTGGGCCGCGCCGACGCGGCGTCGCTGGCCGCCGCGTACCGGTTCCTGCGCACCGTCGAGCACCGGCTGCAACTCCAGCGGCTGCGCCGTACCCACCGGCTGCCCGCCGACCCGGCCGGCCTGCGCTGGCTGGCGCGGGCCAGCGGGTACGGGACGGAGGACCGGTTCGACACCGAGCACGCGCGGCAGGCCCGGGAGGTCCGGCGGCTGCACGAGAAGCTGTTCTACCGGCCGCTGCTGGCCTCCGTCGCCAGGGTGCCCAGCGACGAGCTGCGGCTCAGCCCGGAGGCGGCGCGGCGGCGGCTGGAGGTGCTCGGCTTCGCCGACCCGGCCGGCGCCCTGCGCCACCTGGAGGCGCTGACCGCCGGGGTGGCCAGGCGGGCGCTGATCCAGCGGGCGCTGCTGCCGGCGATGCTGCACGCCTTCGACGGGGCGGCCGACCCGGACGCGGGCCTGCTGGCGTACCGGCAGGTGTCCGAGGCGCTCGGGGAGAGCCCGTGGTACCTGCGGTTCCTGCGCGACGAGGGGCAGGTGGCCGAGCGGCTGGCCTGGCTGCTGGGGGAGAGCCGGTACGTGGCCGGCCTGCTCACCAGGGCGCCGGAGGCGCTGCGGATGCTCGCCGACGACGCCGAGCTGGCGCCCCGCCCCGGGCCCACGCTGCGGACCGCGTTCGCCGCCGCCGCCGAGCGCGCCACCTCGGCCGAGGCGGCGATCACCGCGGTGCGGGCGCTGCGCCGGCAGGAGCTGCTGCGGGTGGCCTGCGGTGACCTGCTCGGGCTGCGCGACGTCACCGACGTCGGGCGCGCGCTCGCCGACATCGCCGACGCCACCCTGGGCGCGGCCATGGCCGCCGCGCAGCTCGAGGTGGGCGGCGACGTCCGGCTCGCGGTGATCGGGATGGGCCGGCTCGGCGGCCAGGAGATGGGGTACGGCTCCGACGCCGACGTGGTGTTCGTGTACGACGTTCGGCACGGCGCCGATGAGGAGGCGACCACCCGGGCCGCGCACGCGGTGGCCGAGCGGACGCGGGCGCTGCTCGCCCAGCCCAGCCCGGACCCGTCCCTGCACGTGGACCCCGGCCTGCGCCCGGAGGGCCGGCAGGGGCCGCTGGTCCGCAGCCTGTCCGCGTACCGGCGGTACTACGAGCGGTGGTCGGCGACCTGGGAGGCGCAGGCGCTGCTGCGAGCCCGGCCGGTGGCCGGCGACCCCGAGGTCACCGCGCGGTTCATGGAGCTGGTCGACCCGGTCCGGTACCCCGCCGACGGGATGGGCGCCGAGCAGGTCACCGAGATCAGGCGGATCAAGGCCAGGGTGGACAAGGAGCGGCTGCCGCGCGGCGCCGACCCGAAGACGCACACCAAGCTGGGCCGCGGCGGGCTGGCCGACATCGAGTGGACCGTGCAGCTGCTCCAGCTCCGGCACGCCACCGCGGTGCCGGGGCTGCGCACCCCGCGCACGCTGGAGGCCCTCGCCGCCGCCACCGCCGCCGAGCTGATCGCGCCGGCCGACGCCGACGCGCTGGCCGCCGCGTGGCGGCTGGTCACCGGTGTCCGGAATGCCCTGATGCTGGTGCGAGGTACCGCGGTGGACAGCCTGCCCAGTGGTGGGCGGGACGTCGTCGGCGTCGCGCGGGTGCTCGGATACCCTGCGGGAGTCGAGCCGGGGGAGTTTCTGGACCGCTACCTGCGGGTCACCCGGCGCGCCAGGGCCGCCGTCGAAAGGGTGTTCTACGCGTGACGACCGCACCGGCCGCGGAGCCGGCCGCCGGCACAGCCGGCAGCCCGGACGTCGCCGGGCCGGGCGCCGGAGAGCAGCTGGCGCCGGCCGCCGGGCCGCGGTCCTTCTGGCGGCCGCCGCGGTGGTGGAACGCCACCCGCAACCCGTGGTGGATCTGCGGCATCACCGGCGCGGTCTCGCTGGTGCTCACCGTCGGCTTCCTGTTCCTGCCGCTGGCCGGCACCGACCTGTCGGCGCAGGTGGCGCGCGGCCACTTCGTCCAGTACTACGGCTTCGGCCCGGTGGACTTCCGCTGGTACGGCGGCATCCACACGTACGGGTACAGCCTGTTCACCGGCGAGCTGAACGCGGTGTTCGGGGCCCGTGGCGTCGGCGCGATGGCCTCGGTGGTGGGTGCGGTGGCGCTCGCCTACGTCTTCGTCCGCACCAGGGTGGCCCGGCCGCTCACGGCCAGCCTGGGCGGCGCCGGCTGCCAGGTGTTCAACCTGATCTCCGGCCGCACCACCTTCGCCTTCGGAACGGCGGTCGGGCTGCTCGCGGTGGCCGCGCTGGTCACCTGGGAGCTGCCGCGCTGGCCGCGGCGGGTGCTCACCGCCGTGCTGGCGGCGCTGGCGTCCGGCGCAAGCCCGGTGGCCGGCGTGTTCGTCGCGCTCGTCGGCGCCGCGCTGCTGATCGCCGGCGAGCACCCCGGCGGCCGGGTGTTCGTGAACCTGCCGCGCTCCCGCCCGCACCTGTCCGCCTCCCGGGTCGACGGCCTGTTCATCGTGGCCGGGGCGGCCCTGCCGGTCGCGGTGGTCGGGATGCTGTTCTCCGACGGCGGGCGGCAGCCGTTCGACATCGGCTCCGCGAAGCTGGCGCTGGCCGAGTCGGTGGCCTGCTACTTCCTCATCCCGGCCCGGTACCCGGTGGTGCGGATCGGGGCGTTCCTGTCCGCGCTCGGCATCCTGGCCAGCTTCTACGTGGCCAGCCCGGTCGGCGCGAACTCGATGCGGCTGGTGATCCTGTTCGGCCCGGTGATCGTGCTGGCGGTGACCTGGCTCAACCGGGTACGGCTGGCGATGGCGCTGGTCGCGCTGCTGTGGTGGAACCCGCCGCTGGTCACCGACGACCTCGGCAACCGGGGCAACCCGGCAGCCCACCGGCCGTTCTTCACCCCGCTGATAAAGGAGTTGGAGGACCGGAGGCCGATCGGCAGGATCGAGGTCGTGCCGCTGCACGACCACTGGGAGTCCACGTTCGTCGCCGAGACCGTGCCGCTGGCCCGCGGCTGGGAGCGGCAGGTCGACGTGGAGCGCAACCCCATCTTCTACCGCACCTCGTTCGGGCCGGACGACTACCGGGTGTGGCTGTTCGAGAACGCCGTGGATTACGTGGCGCTGCCGCGCAACACCTCGCTGGACCGGTGGGGGCGTGCCGAGGCGTCGCTGATCGAGGCCGGCCTGCCGTACCTGGACAAGGTCTGGGAGAACCCGCACTGGGAGCTGTACCGGGTCGGCGCGGCCGCCCCGCTGGTCGGCGGCCCGGGCCAGCTCGTCTCCTCCGGCCCGACCGGGGTCACCTTCGACGTGCCCCACCCGGGCACGATGGTCGTCCGCGTACAGTGGTCGCGCTGGCTGGAACTGCACGGTCCCGCCGGCGCCTGCCTGAGCCCGGCTGGCCGGTGGACCAAGGTGACGGTCGCCGGGAAGGGCCGGTACCGGCTGACCAGCGGCCTCCACCTGCTGCAATCGGATCGTTGCTGATGTCTGTCGAGACCAGGCCGAAACCGGACGTAGGACCCGTTCGGCTACGCTCACGTGCGTTGAGCGTGCAGTCGTCACTTCCGCGGACGGCGCGACCGGTGCTGCTCGCCGGCGCAGTCGCCCTGCCGCTGTGCGTCCTGTTCGTGTTCGCGATGCCGCTGCTCGGCACCGACCTGGCCGCCCAGGTGGCGCGCGGGCACTTCCTCAAGAACTACGGCTGGGGCCCGGTCGACTTCCGCTGGTACGGCGGGGTCAGCCAGCCCGGTTACAGCCTCATCTCGCCGCTGTCCACGGCCATGCTCGGCTCCCGCGGCACCGGCGCGGTGTGCACGGTGATCGGCGCGCTGGCGTTCGCGTACCTGCTGGTCCGCGGCGGCGCCCGTAACCCGACGATCGGCGGGGCGCTGGGCGCGCTGGGCCAGGTCCTGAACCTGATGTCCGGGCGGATCACGTTCGCGCTCGGGCTCACGCTGGGCCTGCTGGCGACGGCCGCGTACGCCACCCCGCAGCTGCGCAGGGCCCGGCTGCCGGTGGCCGGCGCGATGGCCCTGCTGGCCACCGCCGGCAGCCCGATCGCGGGCCTGTTCGTCGGCCTGGTCGCGGTCGCGCTGATGATCACCCGCCGCTGGGACGCGTGGTGGCTGGCGGCCGGCGCGGCCGTGCCGATGGGCCTGATCGTGCTGTTCTCCGACGGCGGGCACCAGCCGTTCCCCCGGCTGCCGTTCCTCGCCGCGCTCGCCGAGTGCCTGCTGGTGATGGCGCTGGTGCCGGCCCGCTACCGGGTGGTGCGGGTGGCGGCGGCGCTGTCGGCGTTCGGCGTGCTGGCGGCGTACTTCGTGGACACCCCGGTCGGGTCGAACTCGGTCCGGCTGGCCATGGTCTTCGGCCCGGCGCTGGTCGGCGCGCTGGCCCGGCCGCGCTGGTTCGGCGTGGCGTTCATCCTGGTGGCGCTGTACTGGTGGGAGGCGCCGGGGCTGATCGCCGACCTCACCGACGCCGACCACGCCGCCTCCACGCACCGGCCGTTCTACACGCCGCTGATCGACGAGCTGCACCGGCGCGGGCCGATCGGCCGGATCGAGGTCGTGCCGCTGCGCGACCACTGGGAGGCGACGTACATCGCGGAGGCGGTGCCGATCGCCCGCGGCTGGGAGCGGCAGGTCGACACCGAGCGGAACCCGATCTTCTACGACGGCACGCTGGACGCGACGACGTACCGGCAGTGGCTGGACGACAACGCCGTGTCGTACGTGGCGGTGTCCGACACCCAGCTCGACTCGTACGCCAAGGACGAGGCCGCGCTGGTCCGCCAGGGCCTGCCGTACCTGGTCCGGCGCTGGACCGGCCCGCACTGGACCCTTTACGAGGTGCTGAACCCGAGCCCGCTGGTGGACGGGGCCACCCTGGTGTCCTCCGGCGCCAGGGGCGTGGTGCTGCGGGTGACCAAGGTGCAGCCGGTGGTGGTGCGGGTCAGATGGTCCCGGTGGCTGACCGTGGAGGGCCCGGACAGCGACAGCGACTCGCCGGACGGTTGCCTGGCCGCCTCGGGGGAGTGGACCGAGCTCTACCCGACCCGGACCGGCGAGTACACGATCACCTCCGCGCTGAACGTCAAGGACTCGGCGAGCTGCGACAACAACTCGACCGACGGCGGCGGCTAGGAAGCCACCGCCGCACGCTCGGTGACGGCCAGCATGGTGCGCAAGGTCGTCTCGATGTCGGCCACGTCGAACTGGCTGAGCAGCCGCTCGGTGGCCGCGAGGACGTGCTCGCGCAGGCTCTGGAACAGGGCCGCGCCCGCCGCGGTCAGGTGGACGTGGGTGTCGCCGCCGAGCAGCCCGTCGGCCTCGAGCCGGGCGAGCAGCCCGGCGACGGCGGCGGTGTCCAGGTCCCGCGAGCCCGCGAGCTTCCCGACCAGCGTGTCGCGGGCGAGCCCGGGGCCGCCGGCGGCGACCAGCTTGAGGGCGTACCAGGTCTCCGGCGTGGTGCCGCGCTCGGCGAGGTGCTCGCGCAGGATGCCGGTCAGGGTCCGCTCGGCGAAGGCCAGGGCCTGGCCGAACTGGGCGTAAACGGCGGGTGGTGTGGTCATGGCGGTGTCCGTTCCCTAGGATCGTCAGGTACCTGACAACCGTAGGCGATAGACAGGTGCCTGTCTACTTCATGGACACGAACCTCCCCGAGCACCCACCGGTCGGGCTGCTGCTCCGGCTGGTCTACCAGCACCACTCGCAGGCGATCGAGGCCGCGCTGCGGGAGGCCGGGTTCGACGACGTCGGGCCGGCGGCGGCGAACGTGTTCCCGTTCGTGCCGCCCGAGGGCATCACCGTCTCCGCGCTCGCCGACCTCGCCAGGGTGCGCAAGCAGACGATGGCGCAGGCGGTCGACCAGCTGGAGCGCGCCGGCTACGTGGAGCGCCGGCCGAACCCGCACGACCGCCGCGCGCGGCTGGTGTACCTCACCGAGCGCGGCGCGTCCGTCACCCCGGTCACGCACGCGGCCGCCGCCCGCGTCGAGGAGCGCTGGGCACAGCTCACCGGCCCGGCCGAACTGGAGGCGCTGCGCGCCGCCCTCCTGCGCCTGCTGACCGAGCTCAGAAGCGGCTAGACCGTGCCTCCAAGTGCCCGCCGGGTCCGAATTCCGCCAACCCGCCGCCCTTCCCGTCACGATCAAGGAGTTGTGGCCGCGTTGTCACATGAAAATGCGGCCACAACGCCTTGATCGTGGCCGCGGGGGTCCGAAATCCGCCACGGGCGCACAGGCGGAAGCCGACTTTGCGACAGGGGCTAGGGGCCGGTGCCGCCGGGTTCGTCGGCGGGCTGCGGGGTGTCGGCCGTCCTGGCTCCGTCCGCGTCCTCGGCGGCCTCGGCCGCCTCCGCGACCGCGGCCTTCTTGGCGGCCTTGGCGCGCGGGCCGGAGCCGCGCGTGGACGCGCTGATCGAGAGTGGAGCCGGCGCGTACGCCGGTCTGCCCAGGGCCAGCCGCTGGACCAGGAAGCCGACCGTCAGCACCACCGCGCCGCCGGCGGCGTCCATCACGAAGTGGTTGGCGGTGGAGATGATCACGAACAGCGTGAGGAACGGGTAGAGCACGCCGAGCACCCGCAGCCACTGCTGCCTGGCCAGCTTCCACAGCGTGATCCCGCACCAGCTCGACCAGGCGAAGTGCAGCGAGGGCATCGCCGCGAACTGGTTGGAGATGTCGTTCATGTCGTTGGAGCCCCACGAGCCCCAGGTGTGGTACTTGACGATCGTGTCCACGAACCCGACGTCGTGCAGCATCCGCGGCGGGGCCAGCGCGTACAGCCAGAACCCGAACAGCGCCACCACGGTCGCCACGCACAGCGGGATCCGCACCGCCCGGTAGTGCCGGGGCCGCCAGATGTACAGCCACACCAGCACCGCGATGGTCACGACGAAGTGCATGGTGGCGTAGTAGTAGTTGCAGGCCACGGCCAGCCAGGAGTGGTGGTCCAGCCAGTGGTTGGTGCCCCGCTCCCAGGCCAGGCCGACCCGCTTCTCGAACCGGTACAGCGAGTGCGCCCGGCGCAGCGCCAGGTGCTCGTGCGACGGCACCAGGTTCCGGATCGCGCTGTAGATCTCGTAGCAGACCAGGATGACGAGGAGTTCCTGCCACCAGCGCGGCGGCTTGTGGGCGCGCAGCCGGGCGGGCAGCAGCCCCCGGTTCCAGAACGACGGCCGGGACGCGTCGGGCTCGGCGCCCTTCAGCGGGCCGCCGGCCGAAGCGCCGTCGGATTCTTGCTGGACCGCTCGGGTCCGCCCCGTGCTCACCGTCATTGTGACCATCCTGCCAGATACGGAGGGTGAGAGCTGGCCCATTGTGCGGGATGTCGCATTCGCGATGCGAAGCGGGCACCAACGGCCGGCCGGAGGTTAACCTACCCACTCCGGCCGGCCGGCGAATCAGTGGTCGCCCCGACTTTCCCAGGATTTTGCCCTGGGAGGCTTCCAGGGGCCGCCCGATCAGCGGTAGGCGCGGTTCACGGCGCTCACGACCGCCCTGAGCGAGGCGGTCACGATGTTGGCGTCGACGCCGACACCCCACAGCTGTACGCCGTTGACCTGGCACTCCACGTAGGCTGCGGCCTTGGCGTCGCCGCCGGCGCTGAGTGCGTGCTCCACGTAGTCCAGCACCCTGACCTCGACCCCGGCCCGGCCGAGCGCGTCCACGAACGCGGCGATCGGCCCGTTGCCGGTGCCCTCCCACTGCGCCGGCTCGCCGCGCAGCCGCACCTCCACGCTGAGCGCGTCCTTGTCCTCCACGGCCGCCGACGTGTGGTGCGCGAGCAGTTGCAGCGTGTCACCGGTACCGAGGTACTCGGCCGAGAAGATCTCCCACATCCGCTCCGGCGTGACCTCGCCGCCCTCCGCGTCGGTGTGCGCCTGCACCACCTGGGAGAACTCGATCTGGAGCCGGCGCGGCAGCTCCAATGCGTGCTCGGTCTTCATCACGTACGCCACGCCGCCCTTGCCGGACTGGCTGTTGACCCGGATGACCGCCTCGTAGCTGCGGCC